>NZ_NEJY01000027.1:0-92565 GCF_002113255.1 Pseudomonas sp. B14(2017) | reverse complement strand
AAAGCTGGCCAGAATTGCATTCGCCTTGATGAAGACTCAAGGCGAATACATGAGCAAAGGGGGCAAAAAGCATTGCCCACAACCATAGAATCTCCCACAGGGACCGCGCCACCCTCAAGGGCAGTGCAGTACCTGTGGGAGCGGCTTTAGCCGCGAAGAGGCCGGTACAGGCTGGCCTAGAACTCGAAGGTACTGGACAAGCTCACCTGCCGCGCATCGCCAATGGCCACAAAGTACTGGTTCACCGCCGAGCTGTAGTAAACCTTGTCGAACAGGTTCTTCACGTTCAGTTGCAACCGCACCTTGTGCTCGTCGAGCCTGGTCTCGTAGCTGGCAAAGGCATCGGCCACGGTATAGGACGGCAGGTCGAAGGTGTTGGTCGGGTTGCCAGCGCGCTGGCCCACGTACCGCGCCCCCGCGCCAATGCGCAGGCGATCGCCGCCGAACAGGCTGCCATAGTCATACACCGCCGACAGCGAACCACTGTGGCGGGCCACGTTCTGCAGGCGGTTGCCCTTGAGGTCCGGGTCCTTGGTCACTTGCGCATCGGTGAAGGCGTAGCTGCCGATCAGGCTCCAGCGCTCACTCAACTGGCCGGTCAGGTCCAGCTCGACACCCCGTGAGCTGACCTCTCCAGCATTGCTGTACACCGTTTCGCGCGTACTGGTATCAAAGTTGGAAACCAGCACGTTGCGCTTGGTGATATCGAACAACGCCAGGGTTCCGGTAAGGCGGCCTGGCATGTCGAGCTTGGCGCCCAGCTCCCACGATTTGCCCTCCTCCGGCGCCACCGACGAGTCAAGCACCACATTACCGACCAGCGGCGCGATGGTGGAGTTGGGCTTGAACGACTCGCTATAGCTGCCATAAAACGACAGCTGCTCGTCCACCTTGTAGACGATACCTGCATGCGGCACCCACGCCTGGCCATTGATGTCGGTGTTGGCCTTGAACGGGCGGCCGCGGCCAGCGTATTGGTCGAACTGCTGGAAGCGCGCACCGGCCACCAGGATCCAGTGATCATCCAGGTGCAGCGCGTCCTGCACGAACAACGCGTCGGTGCGTAGCTTGTCGGTCTGGTCGCTGTCACTGGCTTTGACGGTGGTGCCCTCCACTTCCTGCCCGTAGATCGGGTTCATGTAGCTGAAGGTAGATTGGGCGCTCTGCCGGATCAGGTCGCCACGAAAGACCTTGCGGTCTTCATGATCGACACCGAACAGCAGGTCGTTCTGCATCCCGGCCAGTTGCACATTGCCGGCCAGGCTCAGGGTGGCGAACTGGTCACGGCTCATGGCGTTGTGGGTGCCGTCGATGCTGCGCGACAGCGTGCCGCTTTTTTCATTCACGCCGGTCACCCGCACCTGGCTGGCATCATAGGTTTCGCGGTTGAAGCTGTAGCCGAAGTGCAGCTTCCAGTCATCGGCCAGCTGGTGGTCGACTTCCAGTCGGTACAGGTCGGAACGCCCCTCCATGTCGTTGAAGGGCTCGTCCAGGCGCCGCGTGGCTGGGATATCCAGCGGGTGGCCGTTGTTGCCGAACGCCGTGCCACGGTCGAAGGGGTAGAGAAATTCGCGGTGCTCGTAGGCCAGTACCACCTGGGTGTCTTCGCCCAGCCAGGCCAGCGACGGCGCTACCAGCGATTCGCGGTGCACGCCGTAGTTGCGCCAGTAGTCCTCATCTTCGTGGTCGACGATCAGGCGATAGGCGAAGTTGCTGTCGCCCAGCGCGCCGGTGCTGTCGAACCCGCCACCGCTGCCGTTCTTGCCGCTGCCGTAAGTCGACCCGCGCACGGTCAGGGCGTTGTACTGCTCGAGTTGCGGGCGCTTGCTGACCACGTTGATGACCCCGCCCGGGTCCTGGATGCCGTACAGCAGCGAGGCCGGGCCCTTGAGCACTTCGACCCGCTCGGTGCTGGCGTTGAGGCTGCGGCCCTGCACGATGGGCATGCCATCGCGCATGATCGAGCCGTCGCGGTTGTCGCCGAAGCCGCGCTTCATCACCGTGTCGGAGGTGCCACCGAAATTGTTGCCCTGGGTGATGCCGCTGACATTGGCCAGGGCGTCATCGAGGTTGCGCGGGGCCTGGTCACGGATGACCTGGGCCGGCACCACGTTGATGGCTTGGGGGATGTCCTGGCTAGGGCCCTGCCCGCGCATGATCGAGGCGGTAGCCGGGGGCTGGTAGCTGTAGTCGTCCAGTTGCGAGGTCACGGTGATGGCCTGCAGGTTGAGGGCGCCGGAGGTGTCCAATGCTTCGAGGGTGAGCGTGCGTGCATCGACGCGGCGCCAGGCCAGCCCGGTAGAGCCCAGCAGCTGTTGCAGGGCCTGTTCGGCGCTGAACCTGCCGTTCAGCGCTGGCGCCTGCACGCCTGGCAGTTCCAGGGTGTAGACCACGCTCTGGCCGGTGGTGCGGCTGAAGGCGCCAAGTGCCTGGGCAAGGGGTTGCGCTGGCTGGGCGAAGGTGTACGCCTGCTGCTGCTCGGCGGCACAGGCCAGGGGGGCGACAGCGAATGCCGGGAGCGCGGAAAGGCCGAGCCAGAGAGGGACGCAACGCGGGGTGAACTTCATGGACGCTGACCTGTGAGAGGGATATGACTGCGAATGAATCGCACTTCCACTCATTACACGGATGCCACGTCCTGTTACCTCACCCGCTATCTGAAAATATTTTTGCCTGTGCCGGCCTCTTCGCGGGTGAACCCGCTCCCACAGGTACTGCACAGGATTTAAAACTTGCGCCCTTCCTGTGGGAGCGGGTTCACTCGCGAAGAGGCCCGCACAGGCGACTACCGGATCAGGGTCAACCGCCCCAGCACTGTCTGCCGCGAAAAGCCCATCACCTTCCCTAGCGAATCCAGCGCCAGCAACGGCTCGGCCACGGGGAAACTGCCACTGACCTTGCGCTGCCCCAACTCATCATCGAGCAGCAGGATGCGCCCCGGGTAATAACGCCCCAGGTCCTCGACCACCTGCGCCAGCGGCACCTGGTAGTAATTCAGCCAGCCCTGGCGCCAGGCCAGGCGGTTGTCGCTGTCCACCGCCAGGGTGTCGCCGACTCGGCCGGCAGCGTAGGCCGCCTGCTGGTTGGCCGTCAGTTCACGCGCTGCGGCGCCCGGTGCCGGGCTCACCGCCACGCGCCCGCTGCGTACCGTGACCTGGGCGCCCTCGCCCTGCTCGCGCACTTCGAACTGAGTGCCAAGCACGCGCACCTCGCCGCCGGCAGCTTCCACCACGAACGGCGCGCCGGTATGCGTGACCTGGAAGAACGCCGCACCATGCAACAACCGCACGCGGCGCTCGCCCTGCACAAAATCGACTGCAATCGCGCTCCCCGCATCCAGCGTCACCTGCGACTGGTCGGCCAAGGTCACCTGGCTAACTTGACCAGCACTGCTGTAGTCGGCCTGCAGGTCCTGCAGCCACAGGCCCGGGTGCCAACCACCGGCAACGCCCACGGCCAGTACCAGACACGCAGCCACCGCCAGCGCCGCGACCCGCTGCCGCCAGGGGTGCCTGGCCGGCGGCCTGGCCATCGCATCCAGGTAACGTTGCAGGCTTGCCTGTTCTTCAGCGGCCAGGCGCGCCGCCGGGGCGGCGCTGTTCTGCCACAGCGCCTGGGCCTGGGCGTAGGCCTCGCGGTGCCCAGGGTCGGCCAGCAGCCAGTGCTTGAACGCCGCGCCCTCGGCTTGCGCAGGCTGCTCGTTGATGCGGCTGAGCCATTGCAGTGCAGCCCGGGACTGCGCCTCGGTGATCGGCGGTAAACGGCTCATCGACGGGCACTCCCTGGCCGGCGTGGGGTGGACGCGGGCTCGGCAACACTCGCCTTGCACGCTTCGAGGGCGCGCATCATATGCTTTTCCACAGCACTCTGGGACAGTTGCATGGCCTTGGCGATCTCGCCGTACTTGCAGCCGTGGATACGGTTTAGCAGGAAGATCTGCCGGGTGCGCTCGGGCAAGGCGCGCAAGGCAGCGTCGATGCGCTGCAAGTCGTGATCGACCTCGACGGCCTGTTCCGGGGCCTGGGCCATGGCCGCTTCATCCAGCGGCAGCACAGCTTCGGCCACGCGCTCGCGGCTGCCTTCGCTGCGCAGGTGGTCGATGGCCAGGTTGCCGGCGCAACGCAGCAGATAGGTGTCCAGCGCCTCGACCTCGACCTCGGGGCGACGCCAAAAGCGCAGGAACAGTTCCTGGACCAGGTCCGATGCCGTGGCCCGGCAGCCGACCCGACGGCTCACCAGGGCCTCCATGCGTGCCCGCTGTGCCTGGAACACCTGGACGAAGCGCGCCCGCCCGCCGCCGCTTTCGGCATCCGCCTCGATCATGTCGCCCGGCTCGCTCACCTGATCACTCGGCGAACATGGCCAGCAACGGCCCCAGCACCACGCTGGCGGCGGCCAGGCCCAGCAACAGGCGGGGCTGGTATGGCAGGCCGAACACCCACAGGGTCACCCCGGCCATCATCACTGCGGTCCACTCCACCAGGCCATGGGCCCAGCCACGCAGGTGCACGCTGAGCACCAGCGACAGCACCAGCAACAGCCAGCCGGTGCTGCGCAACAGCCGCAACTGGCCGGGGCGCGGCTTGCACCCGAGCAGGTCGACGAAGTGCTTCTCCATGGCCAGGCACAGGGCAACGAAGCCGGCGTAAGCGATCAGTGCATTACCCAGCATCAGCTCGCCTCCGCCGTTTCAGTGCTCGGCTTCTTTGCACGCAGGGCCCGCTTGGCCACAGGTTTCGGGCTGTGCAACATCTTGCCGGCCAGCCAGGCCAGGAACAGGCCGGTGCCCAGCGCTGTCAGGTCGAAGCCGGCCATCGCCCAGTCACCCGCCGACAGCGAATGGTTCAGCCCCTGGCCGGTGGTCAGGCCGTTGAGCAGCGGCAGCAAGGCAAAGGCCAGCGCGCCCAATGCCAGTTGCTCGCCCCATGCGCGGCGCCCGCTGCGCAGAACGGCGTGCACCAGCGACAGACCCCAGGCGCTGAAGAAGGCGTTGACCTCCCAGTCGGCCCGGCCTTCGACACCCATCGGGATCAGGCGGTTGGCCCAGAAGAAGCCCGCCACGGCCAGCAACAGGCCGCTCATGCTGGCGATATTGAGCACCTCGACCAGGCGCAGTTCGCCCGGCAGGCGTTCGCTCCTGGCATGCTTGAGCTGACGCTTGCCCAGCCACATCACCAGCCCGGTGCCGATCACCGCGGTACCGGCCACGCCAAAGAAGAAGTACAGCCAGCGCAGCCAAGGGCCGGCGAAATTGCCCATGTGCAGGCCGGCAAAGCTGAAGGCGGTCATCATTGCCCCGCTCTCCGGCTTACCCTGGCTCAACAGCACACCGCTGGCGCCATCGAAGGTCCAATTGGCGCTGCGCCGATAGGCCACATGGTCGGCCGCGGACTGGGTGAAGGTAACGCGGGCATTGCTGTCGCCGGCATTTTCCACCTGGATACGGCCGATACGCGCGCCCGGTTGCAGGTCCTGCACCTTGGCGTACAGGCTCGGCAACGGTACCAGCGGCGCGGCCACATGGGCCGCCTTGGGCGCATCGTTACGGCCGAACAGGTCGTTGAAGTACTTGCCGGTGTCATTGCCGTAGCTGGCCATGATGCCCGCCGGCATCACCATGTACATGAACAGCACCAGGCTGCTGTAGCTGATCATCAGGTGGAACGGCAGCACCAGCACGCCAATGGCGTTGTGCCCGTCCAGCCAGGAACGCTGGCCCTTGCCGGGGCGGAAGGTGAAGAACTCCTTGAAGATCTTCTTGTGGGTGATGATGCCGGTGACCAGCCCCAACAGCATGATGAAGGCGCAGAACGTCGACAGCCAGCGGCCGAAGGGGTATGGCATCTGCAGCTGGAAGTGAAAGCGGTAGAAGAACTCGCCACCGCGACTGTCGCGTGCCTCCACCGGCTGGCCGGTCTGGGTATCGAGGGTCTTGGTGACGAAGCCGCGTGGCCCGCCATTGGGGTCGCGATAACCCACGCTCAAGGCGGCCTCGCGTGCGTTGGGCAGGCGGATCAGCCAGGTGCCCGAATGCCCGGCGTTGTCCTGCAGGTACCGCTGGGCCACCTCCAGGCTATGGGTCGGGTCCAGTGCATGGCTGCGCACTTCTGGCTGCGACCAGTGGGTGATTTCTTCCTTGAAATACGACAGCGTGCCGGTGAGGAAGATGGCGAACAACAGCCAGCCGAAGATCAGGCCGGTCCAGGTGTGCAGCCAGGCCATGGCTTGGCGGAAGCCTTCTTTCATGGGGTTTTCATCCAGTAGGCCAACCCGCTGATCACCCCCAGCAGCACGCTTGGCGCCAGCACGCCCAGCCAGGCGCACAAAGCGCTGCGGCAGGCGAAGCACCAGATGAACGCCAGCAGGTAGAAGACGAATGACAGCAGCAGGCCGGTGAGCGTGGCATCGACCTGTGGCAGCGGCGCTAGCAGGGTGATGCAGACGCTGGCCACGGACGCCAGCAGGTAGCCGCCCAGCAGCGCGGCCAGGCTGCGTGAAGTCACGGCCAGGCGATAGCTGAGCGAGAGACCGGCGGTTTTGCGCGTCATGGCGAAGGTCCGGGCGTTTTCGGGCCTGCAATAATAATGATTTCAATTCTCATAAGCAAAGGCCGAGCGATGAGCCGCCTGCTGCCTTGAATGCAACAAGAAATTTATTTTCAAAAAGGGCTTGAATTCGTTTCGCCGTTGCCTGACCTTAGAGTCAAGAGGCGCAGAAATTCCAAGGGTCTCAAAGGCCTAGGCGCGTCTCCATGCGAGCAAGCTGAATAAGGATTGAATCATGCAAATCCAGGTCAACAGCAGCAACCATTTCGAAGGCAACGCCCGGCTCGACCAGTGGGTCCGCAGCACACTGCAGAACTCGCTGGAACGTTACGAAGACGACCTCACCCGCATCGAGGTTCACCTGCGCGACGAGAACGGCGCCAAGCCCGGACCGCATGACAAACGCTGCCAGATGGAGGCTCGCCCCAAAGGCCACCAACCGATTTCCGTGACCCACACCGCCACTTCGCTGGACCAGGCGGTCGATGGTGCCGCCACCAAGCTCAACCACGCGCTGGAACACTTCTACGGCAAGCTGCGCAGCAAGCGCGGAGCCCTGGAACTGAGTGACCCGGACGCCTGATCGGCAATGCAAACGCCCGGCCTGATGCCGGGCGTTTTCGTTTGTATCGATCGATGGCGCTGAACCAACAGGTAATTTCCCCGGTCAACTTCTGCACTCATTCACCGCAGAAGCATGACCATGAACAACCCATTCGAACGAATCAGTGCTGCATTCGCCCCCGAATACCGGGTCAACCTGAGCATTGCAAACCTCGACGGCAGCATCATGCTGACCCTGTCCGACGACGCTGGCGTGGTCGCCAAGCGCCTCATCACCCAGGCCCAGCGCAATGACCCGGTGCGCCTGCAGCGGGTGATCGACAGCATCCGCCTGGGCCTGGCCATCGAACACAGTCAGAACCCTCTGCAGGTGCTGGCCGCGCTGACCCGTGACGCCCGCCACGAGCCGCGCCATTTCATCGCCAACTGAGGGCTACTTGCCCTCCTCCACTTCCTTGCCGTTGGCATCCAGTACCTTGGTCGAGGGGTAGCGGTACGAGGCGTAGCGCACCACCAGGATCGCGAACGCCAGCAACAGGATGCCACCGCACACGTACAACAGCCCTACGTCCGGCGCCTTGTGGTGCGAGACGTCGCCGATCAGCAGGCGGGTCAGCGCGGTGATGGCCACGTACAGCAGGAAGCGGATCGGCATGTGGTTGGTCTTGAAGTAGATACCGACCATCGCCCCCAGCTCCAGGTAGATGAACAGCAGCAGGATGTCATCGACACTGACCCCGCCCTTGCCGAGCATGTCCAGGAACGTCATCACCGCCGCATAGGCGGTGATCGCGCCAATGCCGAACAGCGCCAGGTAATGGAATGCCTCGACGCACAGGTTGCCCAGCGAGTCGGCCGAGCCGTGCAGGCCCTTGCGCAGCTTTTCTGCCCATTTGATGTTCACGATGTTCCATTCCCCGATACGTCTTGAAGGATGATGCGTCACCGGCGTGACGCTTGTGCCATGCAGTTAAAAGGCCAGGCCCCTGCCTTGGAAGGCGACCGATTGCCGCAAGGCACCTTGAGGCGTGGCAAGTTGCCAGAAGCGAGCAGCCACCGTGGTGCATCAGGCCTTGCTACTGCAGCCCAAATCGCCGGCTTCGATCCTGATGATGACCTCAATGCATGAGCTGGAGACGTTGCGGGCTTTGCTTGAGTCGGCACTGGTTCAGGTGCAGATGCCCGCTGAGCCTCGGGCTTTGCACTGAGGTTTGAGTGTTGCGTTGTCTGGGCCGGCCTCTTCGCGGGTAAACCCGCTCCCACAGGATCTCCACAGGCCTTTGAGGTAGATGCAGTTCCTGTGGGAGTGGGTTCACCCGCGAAAGGACCTGGATGGCCAAGGCGCTGATGGATGATGCTGAGTTGGGCATGAAGCAGTAAGCCCTCTGCACCACGCTACAATTTCTGCTTGCGAAGCAATCAACATTGCCATTACTGTATATAGATACAGTAAATCGAAACGCAACCAGCAAAAGGCATAGAGGTGATGAATGGCCGTCGAAGTGGTGTACCGCAGCAGCCGCGACCCGGAGCGCTTGTTCATGGATAAGGCCGAAGCAGACCGTCACGACAAGATGCTCGAACTGGCCGAGCGCCTGGCCGAAGTACTGCACAAGGCAGTGCCCTCGCTGAGCGAGAAACAGGTCGAGGAAGCCGGTATCTACATGGCCAGGAACCGCGATGTGTTCGCCCGGGCGTTCAAGAGCCAGCCGGATGCGCTGGCCGAGTTACTCGAAGCGCCAACGGCCGAGTAATTGCCTGCACTGGCCGCTTCTTCAAGGATTGCGCATGGCTTGAGGTTCCGTGCGGTCAAGGTGGATGGCACGGGCTGCGCCCGTGTTCGCGGGCACGCCCGCTCCCACAGGGACCGCGCAGGTTTTCAGGGTTTTGGGTATTCCTGTGGGAGCGGGCATGCCCGCGAAGAAGCCCGCAAAGCCGGTATCGCCCCTCAGCCGTAGAGCAACCGCTCCGCCAGCATCTGCGCCACCCGGGCCGGCGAGCGCTTCTCTGCCTGTGCATGGCCAAACACTTCGGTCAGCCGTGAAGGTATCCGCGCTAGGTGCGCAGTGATGGTGCCCAGGTCTTCGCCACGATGGGTAAGTGCCACGTAGATCAACCCACCGGCATTGATCACGTAATCGGGCGCATACAGTATCCCGCGCGACTCCAGCTGGTCGGCTACCTGCAAGGTGGTCAGCTGGTTGTTCGCCGCCCCCGCCACTGCCGCGCAACGCAGCTGCATCACGCTCTGCCCGTTCAACACCGGCCCCACGCCGCAAGGGGCAAAGATGTCGCAAGGCGTGCTGATCAACGCATCGTTGGTCACCGGATGGGCATTGAACTGCTCCACCGCCAGCCGCACCCGCCCAGGGTCCAGGTCGCTCACCAGCAGGTCAGCACCCGCCGCATGCAGTTGCTCCGCCAGCGCATAACCGACATTGCCCAGCCCTTGCACCGCAACCCGCAGCCCTTGCAGGTCATCACTGCCAAGGCGGAACGAAGTGGTGGCACGAATGCCGGCAAAAACCCCCATCGCCGCATGCGGTGAGGGGTCACCCGAGGCCGTGGTGCTGGTCACATGGGGCGTGCTCTGGGCAATGCAGTCCATGTCCAGGGTCGAGGTGCCGCTGTCCACGGCGATGATGAAGCGCCCTTGCAAGGTGTCGATGAAGTGGCCAAAGGCCTCGAACAGCGCGGCACGGTTTTCCACATGCGGGTTGCGCATGATCACCGCCTTGCCGCCCCCCAGTGGCAGGCCGGCCAGCGCCGCCTTGTAGCTCATGCCCTGGGCCAGGCGAATGGCGTCGGCCATGGCGCTTTCATCATCGGCATAAGGCAGGTAGCGGCAACCGCCCATTGCCGGGCCTAACTGCTCGCTGTGGATAGCCACCACGGCCTTCAGGCCGGTGGGCGGGTGGGTGAACAAGTGCAGCGACTGGGTACGGGTGCTTTGCATCAGCGCGAACATCGACAGGCTCCCCTACGAGGTGCTCCTTCCAGTATAGGCATGGCCCTTGGGCTGGCGCCGCCGCCGGACCACTGGACGAAACCGCGCGCCGCGGCTAATACTCAAGCGTGTGTGGAGAAGCCCCATGAAGCCACGTCAAGCCTGCCTGGCCTGCCTGGAACGCGAGCCCGTCGCCCTGCTGGAAGCCGCATTATGGATTGCCGCCGAGCACGACCGCAGCGTCGAGCCCGCGGCCAGCCTTGCCAAGCTGCATGACCTGCAGCGCGAGATCAGCGCCAACCTGCCGATGCTGCCGCTGTGCGAACTGGCCCAGCCACTGCTGCGCCAACTCAATGCCCTGGGCTTCCAGCAGGATGAATACCACCCGCTGCGCCCGCATGCCGCGATGATGGACAAGGTGCTGCAGCGCCGCCGTGGCCAACCGCTGGCCCTGGCCATCCTTGCCCTGGAACTGGCCCGGCGCCTGTCCATCCCTCTTGAGGGCGTAGGCTTCCCTGGCCATTTCCTGCTGCGCGTGCCAGGTGCGGATCACCTGCTCGACCCCTGTGGTGGCCGCCGCCTGTACCCCAACGATTGCCGTGAGCTGCTGGCTCGCCAGTTTGGCCCGCATGTAGCGCTGACCGCCGAGCACATGCGCAGTGCCAGCCCGCTGCAGATGCTGCAACGCCTGTCACGCAACCTGCGCCAGTTGCACATCAGCAACGACGACCACCTGGCGGCGCTGATCGATGCCGAGCGGGTCATGCAACTGGGCCCGGTGCAGGTCAGCGACTATGTGACCCGCGCCTCGCTCTACCAGCACCTGGATTGCCCGCAGGCCGAGCGCTTCGACCTGGAGCATGCGTTACTGCTGACGGAGGACCCGGTCCAGCGCCTGAAACTGTCCGAGCGTATCGGCAAGCTTCCGGCGGCGAACCGTTCCATTCACTGAGCCGGGCTGTCCGGCTGCCGGGCGGGATGGGCCTGGGCAAACGCCGGGTGCTCCGCCGCCAGGGCGGCAACCCGCAGAATGCGCGGGAAGCTGTCGAGGTCGATATTGAAGCGTTCGGCCGCGTACAACTGCGGGATCAGGTAGATATCCGCCAGGCCCGGCTCATCACCGAAGCAGAAGCCGTGATCGCCTATCAGCTGCTCCACTGCCGCCAGCCCCTGGCTGATCCAGTGGCCGATCCACTGGTTGACCTGGCTCTCGTCCTGGCCAGCCTGGCGCAGCCGGTTGAGCACGCTGACGTTGTGCAGCGGGTGGATGTCGCAGCCGATGATCGCCGCCACACCCCGTACCTTGGCGCGCGCCTCGGCCGCAGCAGGCAGCAGCGCGGGCTGTGGATAAACCTCCTCCAGGTACTCGATGATCGCCGGCGATTGCACCAGCAGCTCACCGCCATCGGTGCGCAAGGCCGGCACGCGCCCCTGCGGGTTGACCGCGACATAGCCCGCACCGCGCTGCTCACCCTGCAACAGGTTGACCGGCTGGGACTGGTAGGCCAGCCCCTTCAGTGCCAGGGCAATGCGCACCCGGTAGGACGAGGTGGAACGGTAATAGGTGTACAGCTCCATGCCCGTGCCTCCTCAGTTGGCCGCGATGACCGTGCCGCGGCATTCGCCGAAACCGATGCTGGCCACGCCATCACGCACGCAGCGGGCACGCAGGATGATCTCGTCGCCGTCTTCGAGGAACTTGCGCACCTCGCCACTGGCCAGTTCCACCGGGTGCTTGCCGCCTTCGGTGATCTCCAGCAGGCTGCCGAACGAACCTGGCGCGGCGCCCGACAGCGTGCCCGAACCGAACAGGTCGCCCGGTTGCAGCTGGCAGCCGTTGACGCTGTGGTGCGCGACCAGCTGCGCCACGGTCCAGTACATGCTGCGGGTGTTGCTCAGGGTCAGGCGGTACGGGGCAAGGCCCTGCTCGCGCATGCGCTCGGTGAGCAGCAGCACCTCGAGTTCGATATCGAATGCACCGGCGGCCTGGTCGCGCTTGTCCAGCAGGTACGACAGTGGCTGCGGATCGCCTTCCGGGCGTGCCGGCTGGGCACAGCGGAACGGCTCCAGCGCTTCGGCGGTAACCACCCAGGGCGAGATTGTGGTGATGAAGCTCTTGGACAGGAACGGCCCCAGCGGCTGGTATTCCCAGGCCTGGATATCGCGCGCCGACCAGTCGTTGAGCAGGCACAGGCCGGCCACGTGCTCGGCGGCATCGCCTACCGGGATCGCCTGGCCCATGTCGTTGCCCTGGCCGATCCAGATACCCAGCTCCAGCTCGTAGTCCAGGCGCGCGCAGGGGCCGAAGCTTGGCTCGGTGTGCCCGGCCGGCAGCGTCTGGCCCTTGGGCCGGCGCACATCGGTGCCGGACGGGCGGATGGTCGAGGCGCGGCCGTGATAACCGATCGGCACGTACTTGTAGTTGGGCAGCAGCGGGTTGTCGGGGCGGAACAGCTTGCCGACGTTCTTGGCGTGCTCGATGCCCACGTAGAAGTCGGTGTAGTCACCGATCTGCGCCGGTACATGCAGCTGGCAGGCGTTGGCCGGGTACAGGGCGGCCTGCAGTGCCGCCTGGTGTTCGCTGTGTTCGCCCAGCAGCACCAGCAGCCGCTCGCGCAGGGCAACGCGGGCATTGCGGCCGAGGGCGAAGAATGCGTTCAAGGCCCCACCACGGGTGGCCTCGACAGCGGCCTTGGCGGCACCGTCGAACAGGCCGGCGGCCAGCACCGCCTCCAGGTCAAGGATGGCGTCGCCGATGGCCACGCCACAGCGCTTGGCTTCACCCGGCCGGCTGAAGATGCCCAACGGCAGGTTCTGCAGCGGGAAGTCGCTGTGCCCGTTGGCGTGCTCGACCCAGCTACGGGCAATGGCGGTCTGGTTCATGGGTTATCTCCGGTTCGGGTTGAAGGTGCTCGGCAAGGTGGCCCAGCAACTATCGTAGTCGGCCTGCAACTGCGGGCATTCAAGGGCTTGCAGGCTCGGGCGCAGCACCTGGCTGGTCTCGAACATGAAGGCCATGGTGTTGTCGATCTTGTGCGGCGCCAGGTCGGCGGCAATAGCCTTTTCGCAGGTTTCGGCGTCGGGGCCGTGGGCGCTCATCACTCCGTGCAGCGAGGCACCGCCCGGCAGGAAGCCCTCGGCCTTGGCGTCGTAGGCACCGTTGATCAGGCCCATGAACTCGTTCATCAGGTTGCGGTGGAACCATGGTGGACGGAAAGTATTCTCGGCCACCATCCAGCGTGGCGGGAAGATCACGAAGTCCATGTTGGCCAGGCCATGCACGCTGGTCGGCGAGGTCAGCACGGTGAAGATCGATGGATCCGGGTGGTCGAAGCTGACCGTACCGATGGTGTTGAAGCGGCGCAGGTCGTACTTGTACGGCACGTTGCTGCCGTGCCAGGCGACCACGTCCAGTGGCGAGTGCTGCAGTTCGCAGGCCCAATGTTCGCCCAGGAACTTCTGCACCAGCTGCACCGGGCCATCGGCCTCTTCGTAGTGCGCCACCGGGGTGAGGAAGTCGCGCGGGTTGGCCAGGCCGTTGCTGCCGATCGGGCCCAGGTCCGGGATGCGCAGCGGCGCGCCGTGGTTTTCGGCGATGTAGCCACGGGCCTCGCCGTCGAGCAGTTCGACGCGGAACTTCATGCCACGCGGGATTACCGCGATTTCCAACGGCTCGACTTCCATCACCCCCAGTTCGGTGGCAATGCGCAGGCGGCCCTGTTGCGGCACCAGCAGCAGTTCACCGTCGGCGTTGAAGAACACCCGCTCCATCGACCGGTTGGCGCGGTAGATGTAGATGCTCACGCCGGCCGGTTTTTCCGCAGCGGCGTTGGCCACCATGGGCAGCCAGCCCTCGATGAAATCGGTCGGTTCGACGGGGATTGGCTGGGGGTTCCAGCGCAGGCGGTTAGGGGTGATGGCCCCCAACGGGCCGGTCAGCGGCTGACGCGCCAGGCGCTCGAAACGCGGGTGCAAGGCAGACGGACGAATACGATACAGCCAGGTGCGGCGCAGCTCGCTGCGGGTCATGGTGAACGCCGTGCCCGAGAGCAGCTCGGCATACAGCCCATAGGGCGCCTTCTGCGGCGAGTTCTGCCCGACCGGCAAGGCCCCTGGCAGCGCTTCGCTGGCAAACTCGTTGCCGAAGCCGCTGAGGTAGTGAAGGTCGGGTGACGTATCGCGATTCATCGATGCCTCCGGGCTCTGGCCGAGCCGTTGCTGGCAGCTGGCTGCTGGCCCGGGGCGGGGTGGCAGCGCGTCTGCATTGTTTTTATCGTAATCAGATTACGAATAACGTAATTTGCTACGGGCAATGCGTCAAGCTATAAAGGCGCGACTCGACGAATCCGGAAGAAGACGTCCATGGCCAAAGCCAGCTCCCCCGCCGACAACGGCAAGCAGAAAGTCCGCTCGGCGGAGGTCGGCACCGACATCCTCAAGGCCCTTGCCGAGCTCTCCCCGTCCACCTCCCTGTCACGCCTCGCGGAACATGTGCAGATGCCGGCGAGCAAGGTGCATCGTTACCTGCAGGCATTGATCGCCAGCGGTTTTGCCGAGCAGGATGCGGCCACCAACCATTACGGCCTGGGGCGCGAGGCACTGCGGGTGGGGCTGGCGGCGCTGGGCAGCATCGATGTACTGAAGATTGCCGCGCTACCGTTGTCGCAGCTGCGCGATGAACTGAACGAAAGCTGCTTCGTTGCCGTATGGGGCAACCAGGGCGCGACAGTGGTCAGCATCGAGCCGGCGGTACGCGCGGTCACCGTGGTAACGCAGATCGGCTCGGTACTGCCGCTGCTCACGTCGTCCACCGGGCTGGTGTTCGCCGCCTACCTGCCCGAGCGCGAGACCGTGGAGTTGCGTGACCGGGAACTGGCCGCCCTGCAGCACAGCGCCGCCGACTACCAGGCGGTACTGGCGGGCATTCGTGAACGTGGCCTGCACCATGTGCACGGGCTGTTGATGCCGGGCGTGGATGCACTGTCGGCCCCGGTGTTCAATGCCATGGGGCAGGTCGCCGCGGTGATGACCGTGGTCGGGCCGACGTCGATCTTCCATGCCGACGAGCATGGCCCGGCGGCGCAACGGCTGCTGGCGGCAGCGCGGGAAACCAGCTGGCGCATGGGCTATTCGCCCGCCGGCTGAGCGCTTGCGGCACTATTGCCCGATACGTAAAGGTGAATGTCATAAGCGGCTATTTTTCCTACAGGATCAGGCGCTTATTCTTAACTCACTGGCCGGCATGAAGGGCTCTCCCCCCCGCCTTTCAGGCCTGCGAGGTTCACCGACGTAGATTTTGAAGCTCCTTGATCTGACGTCTCGATTGGCCGCTGCGGCTTGCAGCGGCCTTTTTTATTTGCCCTGAAAATTTCCGTCGCCTGTGCTGGCCTCTTCGCGGGCTTGCCCGCTCCCACAGGGATATCACCAAGCCTGAGGGCAGTGAGATCCCTGTGGGAGCGGGCAAGCCCGCGAAGAGGCCAGCACAGGTAGTACAAAGCTCAGCCCAGCGGATACTTCTGCAAGTTCGCCATCATCTGCTGCAACGCCTGCAAGCTGTCCTGTGGGTGCACTGCCCCATCGAAGTCGCCTATTCGTGCCCAGTTCTCCGCCACCTGTTCCGGGGTAAAGCCTTCGCGCGGATCGAAGCCTACTCCCAGGCTGCGCTCCCACCGCACCTTGCCCACCCAGCCGCCGCCCACTTCGAACAGCTCACCACTGCCCTGGCACTGCTCGCTGCCCAGGTACACCACCAGCGGGCTGACCAGCTCTGGCTTGAGCCGCTCGAACACCTGGGGCGGGATCAACCCTTCGGTCATGCGGGTACCACCGGTGGGGGCGATGGCGTTGACCAGGATGCCGTGCTTGCGCCCTTCGATCGCCAGGGTACGAGTCAGCCCATACAGGCCCAGCTTGGCCATGCCGTAGTTGGCCTGGCCGAAGTTGCCGTAGATGCCGGACGTGGAAGCGGTGAAGATCACCCGCCCCCAGTTCTGCTCGCGCAGGTGCGGCCAGGCGGCACGGGTGACCTTGTAAGCCCCCTCGACATGCACCTGATACACCTGCTCCCAGTCGCTGTCTTCCATCTTGTGGAAGGTCTTGTCACGCAGGATGCCGGCATTGTTCACCAGCACATCGACCCGGCCGAAGCTGTCCAGGGCCTGCTCGACAATACGCGCGCCGTGGCTGACCGAGTCATGGTTGGCAATGGCACTGCCACCAGCGGCGCGGATCTCCGCTACCACCCGGTCGGCGGCAGAGGCGCTGGCACCTTCACCGTGGGTGGAGCCGCCGAGGTCGTTGACCACCACCCGCGCACCACGCGCAGCGAACAGCAGCGCATGGGCACGGCCCAGGCCGCCCCCGGCTCCGGTGACGATCACCACGCGATCTTGCAGACGGACAGGCTCGCTCATGCTCATGGCTCCAGGCAGGTTCAGGTCAGCCGAGTGTCCGCCGCCAGCGGCGGGCGGACAATCAAGCTCACGCAGGCTGAATGCCTGGCAATAACGCAGCACGATGGTTATGGGGCCGCTGTGCGGCCCATCGCCGGCAAGCCAGCTCCCACACCAACCGCGCCGGCCTCCAGGCTTGCGCTGTACCTGTTGAAGCCGGCTTGCCGGCGATGAGGCCCTGTCAGGACCACGCCACTTTCTGCTCCCACACCAACCGCGCCGGCCTCCAGGCCTGCGCTGTACCTGTGGGAGCCGGCTTGCCGGCGATGAGGCCCTGTCAGGACCACGCCACTTTCTGCTGGAAACAGCTCAGCGGTTGTTCACGAAAGGCCAGGTAATGGCGCAGCACCTGCACCGGCGCTTCGGTATGCGGGTAATGACCGATGCCCTGCAACTGCACGGTGTCCGGCTCCGGCACCAGTTGCCGGTAGCGCTCCACCATGTGCGCGCCGGACAGCGGGTCGACCACGCCATTTATCAAGCGCAGCGGCACGCCTTCGTGCTGCATCGCGCCAACCCAGCGTTCGCGGTGCAACCTGCGCTCCGGCATGTACCCCACCAGTTTGTGCAGGATGCGCGTGCCACGGTTGGCGGCGATCAAACTCCAGAAGTCATCCAGTACGCTTTCACTGGGTTGGGTACAAGAGCCGTAGACCTGGATCACGCTGCGCACCAGGTCGTCACGCCCGAACGAACGTCCTACCAGCCAGCCCAGACGGCTGAGCAGCAACTTCTGGATCAGCAGCATGCGGCAGCTTTCGGGGAACAGCCCGCTGTTGAGGAACACGCAGCTGGCGATGTTGGCGCGCTGTTCATGATGCCGCGCCAGCAGTTCCTGCGCCACACTGCCGCCGTAGTCATGGGCCAGCAGATGCACGGGCTGGTCGACCTTCAGCTCGGCAAGCAAGGCCTGCTGCAGGTCGGCCTGCTCCATCAGGCTGTACAGGTGATCGACCGGTTTGGCCGAATCACCAAATCCGAGCATGTCGCAGGCGATCAACCGGAAGCGCTGGGCCAATGGCCCCCACAGGTAGCGCCAATCCCAGCTGGCAGTAGGGAAGCCGTGCAACAGAAGCAGGGGCTCTCCTTGCCCTGCGGTCCAGTAGCGGATGCTCTGGCCCCGGAAGCTGAAACTCTGTCCCCGGGTACGCCAGACGCACAATGGAATTTCGGCCATGGGCATCAGAACGGTCCCGGTGAAGTGGTGTTGGTGGAATAGAGCAAGGCTGCGGTCATTGCATGTCACCTCGGCACTTACATGTGCTCTCTATGTCGAGGCTGAGTCTAGCCAGCAGCCCATGGGCTGGAACTTGCGTTGCCAGCCAGCTTGATGACTTGGCGAGTCAGTGGCACGAACGGTCAGAGCAGCATGGCCAGCAGCGGTGCCGCGAACAGGTTCAAAAGCCCCGTCAGGACCATGACCAGGCCGGCCACCGAGCCTTCCTCGCGGCCTACCTCCTGCGCCCGGCTGACACCGGCGCCATGGGCACCGACGCCGAACAGCGCGCCCCGCGCCAGCGGCGTGCGCAACGGCAACCAACGCAGCAGCACGCCGCCGAACATGGCGCCCAGCACGCCGGTGAACATCACGAACACCGCCGTCAGTTCCGGTACGCCACCCAGGTCATGGGCCAATGGCATGGCAAAGGGCGTGGTGATCGAACGCGGCACCAGCGACAGGCTGGTCGCGCTGTCCAGCGCCAACATATGAGCCAACCCCCAGGAACTGGCGATCGAAGCGCTGCTGCCGGCGACCATGCCCACCATCAGTGCCGGCCAGTGGCGCGCCAGCATGGCCCGTTGCTGCCAGATCGGCACCGCGAAGGCCACGGTCACCGGGCCAAGCACGCTCATCAGCCAATGGGTGTTGCGGGCGTACTCGGCATAGGCGGTGTGCAGCGGCACGGCCACCGCCAGCAACAGAACCGGCACCAGGATCAGCGGCGACAGCAGGTAGCGCCCGCTGCGCCGGTACAACCAGCGGCTGCCCAGGTACGCCAGCAAGGTCAGGGCCAGCCAGAACAGCGGCATGGGTTCAAGGCTCATGGCGCAAACTCCAGCGGCACACCAGTTCCACGGTCAACGCGGTCACCACCATTACCATCAAGGTGCTCACGGCAATCACCAGCAGGATGCGCCAGCCCTCGTCACGGATCAGGGCGCCGTAATCGAGCAGGCTCATCAACGCCGGGATGAAGAACAACAGCATCTCAGCCATCAGCCAGCCGGCGCCCAGTTGCAGCATGGCCGGCTTGAGCACACCCGAGGCGAACAGCAACAGCAGCAATGCCAGGCCCATCACACCGCCAGGAATCGGCCAGCCCAGCCAGGTGGCAAGCTGGCCACCGAACAGGAACAAGGCACAGAGGATCGCCAGCTCGACGAGCAGGCGCAGGGCTTTTTTCAATAACGCGGGTTTCATGGGGGGTTCCTCGACAGGCCCTCATTTTAAGATTTGGCTGCCTAGGCCAGAAGCGAATTGTTAGACTGAACGCCATTCCAGAATGGAATTGCGATCATGGAATTCAAACAGCTGCGCAGCTTTATCGAAGTGGTCCACCGCGGCGGCTTTACCCAGGCGGCGCAGACCCTGCACATCAGCCAGTCGGCGGTGAGCAAACAGGTGGCCCAACTGGAGCAAGATGTGGGCCAGCCGCTGCTGGAGCGCCAGGCCTCGCAGCTGCACCTGACCGCTGCCGGGCGCATCGTGCTGGAGCGTGGCGAATCCTTGCTGCGCCAACGTCAGGCGCTGCTCAGCGAACTGGACGACCTCAGCCAGATGGGCCGCGGTGAACTGCGCCTGGGCTTGCCGATGCTGGGCAGCGACGCGCTGTTCGCCGGCTTGTTCGCCGAGTATCGGCGGCGTCACCCGAACATCGCGGTCCAGTTGCTCGAAGGCGGCAGCCGCAGCATCGAACAGGCAGTCAAGAGTGGCGAACTGGAACTGGGTGGCAGCCTGACGCCCAGTGACGAGGCGTTCGACTACCAGCCGTTCTGCAACGAACCACTGGATGCCCTGTTGCCTGCCGGCCACGAACTGGCGGGCCAGGACGGGGTGGACCTGCAGCAGCTGGCCGATACCCCGTTCCTGCTTTACCAGCGCAGCTTCGTGCTCAATGACCGGTTGCTGAAGGCGTGCCAGCAGCAGGGTTTTACCCCCAAGGAAGGCGGGCGCAGTGGCCAGGCGGACTTCCTCGCGGCGCTGGCGGCGGCGGGCCAGGGCGTGGTGCTGCTGCCCCGTGTGGTGGCGAAAGCGCTGGAGCGCCCCGGTGTGGTGCGCTTGCCGCTGCGCTCGCCGGGGGATTTGCGTTGGGATATCGCGTTCATCTGGCGGCGCGGGGCGTATCTGTCACGGGCGGCGCAGGCGTGGTTGGCGTTGGTGAGCGAGTGGCCGGTGCTCGGCAGCAAGGGCGGGGGAAATACCTCAGGCTTTCAGTGCTTGAACAAGCTCAGCCAACCAAGGCTCTGCATCCGCCTCCGGAGTCACCGTCTCGCTGGCATCCAGGCGCAGCATCGGCTGCACTTCGCGCACGCCCAGCTCGGCAAACAGTTCGCGCATCTGCTCGCCACCACCGCAATAGGTATCGCCATAACTGCTGTCACCCAGCGCAATCACCGCACCCGGCAGGCCACGCCAGGCCGCAGGCAGGGTATCGCGAATGCTGCTGTACAACGGCATGAGGTTGTCCGGCAGTTCGCCCATGCCAGTGGTCGAGGTCACGGCCAGCAAGGCGTCGGGGGCGAAACCTTCAAGGTCCTGCAAGGTGGCGCGCGCCGCATGCCAGGCCTCCAGGCCCGCAGCCTTGAGCAGCGATTCAGCGTGACGGGCGACTTCTTCGGCGGTGCCGTAGACCGATCCGGAAATAATGGCGACTTTCATCGGGTAGAGGATTCCGAAACTGAGTGAAAACGTAGGATACTAGCATCCGGCGCTGGCAAAAGGCCGCCTCTACCAAAGTCACCATCCTCAGCCCTGCTTCGCACCCTTGTTTATTCAATGGCCCGAACATGATCAACGCGCAACTACTGCAATCCATGGTCGATGCGTCCAATGACGGCATCGTGGTCGCCGAACAGGAAGGCGACGACACCATCCTCATCTACGTGAACGCGGCCTTCGAACGCCTGACCGGCTACAGCCGTGACGAAATCCTCTACCAGGATTGCCGCTTCCTGCAGGCCGACGACCGCGACCAGCTTGGCCGCGCCCGCATCCGCAAGGCCCTGGCCGAAGGCCGGCCGTGCCGCGAAGTGCTGCGCAACTACCGCAAGGATGGCAGCGCTTTCTGGAACGAACTGTCGATCACCCCGGTAAGGCACGACGGAGAACAGCGCACCTACTTCATCGGTATCCAGAAAGACGTCACTCGACAGGTCGAACTGGAGCGGGAACTGGCGCAACTGCGCGTTCGTCCGAAACCCGACGAACGCACCTGAACCAAGTACGCCACGCACGGTCAATCCCGTTGAAGAAATCGCCATCGAGTTCGATCATGCAAGCAGAAGCGCTCCTGACCCAGGACGAGCTGGATTTCATACAGAACATGCAGCATTCGCCGCAGTTGAACCTGGCCGACCCCATGTCGAGCCTGCTGGTCAATGGCGACCGCCGCATCCAGAGCTTGCTCACCCGCTTGGTGGCCAACGAGCAGGTAACCCTGCAGGCCCAGTTCAACAACCAGCAGATCAGCTTCCCGCTGCAACTGGTGGAAGACGAGTTCCACGCCCTGCACCTGCAACTGGGCTCACCGGAAATCTACGAGGACGGGCCCATGCTGCGCCCCTGGCGCCTGTCGATGGAGCAGCCGAGCGCGCTGCTCGATGCCCATGGGCAGGAAAGCGGCCTGTGGGTTCGCGATATTTCGTTCAAGGGTACATTGCTGGAAGTCCGTGGCCTGCCAGCGGCACCAGCCCGCTTCGAACTGAGCTTCGCCCCTGGCGGCATCCCCCCCATCGAACTGCATGGCGTGCTGGGCCGGCGCATCGGCCCGGACCTGGCCGCCTACGACCTCAGCCAAAGCCCGGCCGAAGAGATCGAACGCTTGCGCGACTACATTCTCCAGGCCCATCGCCGGGCCCACCCCGAGCTACACACTCAGGTATCGAACTGACCGGCCAGAAACTGCCGCAAACGCTGGCGCATCACACTACCCTGTGCGCCCAGGCAGGCGATCGGGCTGCCAGCCAGGCTGTCCTGTGCCAGTTCCGCCGCTTCACCCGCCAGTAATAACGGGCATTCCAGCCCTGCCACCAGGCGCGTCAGGCGCCGGGTGAGTTCCGCCGTGGGCGGCTGGTGGGAGAACAGCACCAGGGCATCCGGTTTCAGGCGCTCGCAGACCAGCGCCAGTTCTGCCAGCGGCTGCCCGCTCGCCAGTGGTGTCACGCCAACTTCATCACTGCCCAGGATCAGGCTGGTCACCAGCAACTCCAGTTCGTGGCACTGCCCCGGCAACGGTGCCAGCAGCACCATGCGGCTGCGCAGTACACGGGCAAGTTGCAAGCGAGCGAACACCCGGCCACGCAGGAACTGATCGAGGAACAGCCACTCGCTGGCCTGCCCGTAGCCGCCCTGCCCGACCGCCAGGTCATGCCACACCGGCATGAACACTTCGCTGAATACCTGGTCCAGGGTGCAGGCGGCAAACACTTCGTCGAACAGGCGGTCCAGGCCGGCCAGGTCAAAACGTTGCAGCGCCTGGCGAATCTGCTGCTGCCAGCGCACCCAGGCGCCCGTCGCGCCACCTGCCTGCCCGGCTAGGGCATGGTCGCGGGCGAGGATGCTGGCGACCTTGCTCACCGCCACGCCGCGCTCCAACCAGCCAAGGATGCGGCGGATGTCATCGATGTCGGCCTGGGAATACAGGCGGTGACCACTGTCGGTGCGGGTTGGCTGGATCAGGCCATGGCGGCGCTCCCAGGCGCGCAAGGTCACGGCGTTGACACCGGTCAGGCGGGAAACCTCACGGATCGGAAACAGGTCCTGCTGCGCGAGGCTCGCATCGATTACTGGGTTCAGTCCCTGTTCGTTCATCTGCAAGGGGTACCCTGTGTGCCCAAGTTGAACACCTAGTCTACTACGGCAACCGTTTGCCGGCTGACAGTTGCCGAAGATCGCACATGGGCGATAATCCGCGCCCGATTCTTGCATGCACGCCTGCGTCGCCCACCACCCCGGGCCACACAGCCAAAGGGGCCGGCTACCCGCCAGCCCCGTTGCCAGGAGATACACGATGTCTACCCCACCCGTCACCCTGATGGTGTCGCGCCGCGCCGCCCATGGCCGCTACCAGGACCTGCTGGCCTGGCTGCATGAAGGCGAACAGCTGGCCACCGACTTCCCCGGCTACCTTGGCTCGGGCATCCTGGCGCCACCCCGCGACAGCGACGAATTCCAGATCATTTTCCGTTTCAGCGACGAGCCGACCCTGCATGCCTGGGAGCATTCCGCCTCGCGACGGGCCTGGTTGCAGCGCGGCAACGGCTTGTTCGAACGCCCCAAAGAGGCGCGCGTAAGCGGCATCGACGACTGGTTTGGCACCAATATGGTGCAAAAACCACCACGTTGGAAGCAGGCCGTGGCCATCTGGCTGGCCTTCTTCCCCGTCTCGCTGGTGTTCAACCTGGTGTTCGGCCACTGGCTGGCAGCACTGGACCTGGTGCCCCGGGTACTGCTCAGCACCCTGGGCCTGACGCCGGTGATGGTCTACCTGTTCATCCCCCTTTCCACCCGCCTGCTGGCCGGCTGGCTGCATGCATCCCCGGCCCCTGCTGGCGCCCTGCGCAGCCGCTGAGGCCAGGCCGTACACGCGGTAGACAGTTCGGGTATGCTGGGCGGCAACCAAAGGACAGACAAGTTGACCGCCCCGAACATGAACAGCCCCATTCTCGTTACCGGAGCCAGCCAGCGCGTCGGGCTGGCCCTGGCCCTTGAACTGGCACAGGCCGGCCATACGGTGGTCAGTGCCAGCCGCAGCGTCCAGCCACAGGCGGCCCACCCGAACATCGTGCAGTTCCAGGCCGACCTGTGCCAGGCGGCCGACCGCCAGGCCCTGATCGACTATCTGCACAACCATTACGACGGCCTGCGCGCGATCATCCACAACGCCTCGCTGTGGCTCGACGATGGCCTCGACAACCTCGAGACCATGTTCCGCCTGCACGTCGAAGCGCCCTACCACCTCAACCTGGCCCTGGGCGACCTGCTGGCCAAGGTGGAAAAGGCCGACATCATCCACATTTGCGACGAAACCTCTTCACGCGGCAGCAAAAGCCACATCGGCTACGCCGCGACCAAGGCCGCGTTGCAGAACATGGTGCTGTCGTTCGCCGAAAAATATGCGCCCAAGGTGCATGTGAACGGTATCCTGCCGGGGCTGCTGATCCTCAAGGAAGGGGGTGACGAAACCTACCGCCAGCAGACCCTGAAAAAGGCCCTGCTGGAGTTCGAACCCGGCGCCGGCCCGCTGATCGAGACGGTCAAGTACCTGCTCGCCAGCCAGTACAGCACCGGCAGCCAGGTGGTCATCAACGGTGGCCGCCACCTGAAGAACCGCATGACCTGAGAGAAGCCCATGACCCCACAGCAACAGCTCGAACTCGAGGCCGCCGCGTTCCGGCGCCTGGTCGAACACCTGCAGAAGCGCACCGACGTGCAGAACATCGACCTGATGAACCTGTCCGGCTTCTGCCGCAACTGCCTGTCCAAGTGGTACAAGGCCGCGGCTGATGAGCGCCAGCTCGACCTGAGCCTGGATGACGCCCGCGAAGCGGTGTACGGCATGCCTTACGCCGAGTGGAAAGCCCAATACCAGAAAGAAGCCAGCGCCGACCAACAAGCGGCGTTCGAAAAAGGAAAACCCCGTGACTGACCTGAACACCCTGCGCGCCAGCCTGGCCAGCGGCCAACACGTGTTTGCCGACACCCTGGCGTTCATTGCCGACAACTACAGCTACCAGCCACAGGCCTTCGACAATGGCGGCGTGGCGAATGCGGCCGGGCAGAACGAAGGTTCGTGCAAGACCCTGGGCCTGGCGCTGCTGGAAGGGCTGAGCGACCAGGAAGCGCTGCTGGCCTTTGGCGAGCACTACCGTGACGTGGTGGCCACGCCGGAGGGCAGCGACCATGGCAATATCCGTGCGCTGATCAAGCATGGGCTGGCGGGCGTCAAGTTTGCCGAGCTGCCGCTTGCACGCAAGGCTTGAGATTTTGGGGCCGCTCCGCGGCCCTTTCGCCGGCAAGCCAGCTCCCACAGGTACCCCGCTGCCTTCAAACTGATCATCCCCCTGTGGGAGCTGGCTTGCCGGCGATGAGGCCGGTGCAGACAGCATCAACCCATGATCCTTCCTGGGACCTCACCCGCCAACCCACCCTGCTGCAACCACTGCAAGGCCAGCGGCCACAAACTTTCGCGAAAGCGGTCATGGAAGAATGCGAAATGGCCAATTTCATCGACCGAGATATCCACAGGCGCAATGCGCAGGTGCTGGCGCTCGGCGCCCTGCAGATAGCCCAGCAAACGCTCGGTCGCCGCCACGGTACCAAAGGGGTCATCGGTCAGGCTGATGGCCAGCGTCGCCGCCCGCACCTGGGCGAACGGTAGTGCCTCCAGTGCACGCCCGCTGGGTCGGTGCTCATAGCGTGGGGTACGGGTGGTCCAGTCGTGCACCACGCCGGATGGCGTGTCCTCCAGCCAACCCAGGCGCTTGCCGGGAAAGTAACCGAACACCCGGGTGAGCAGCGGCATTACCACATGCCACTTGCCGAACAGTTGCCAACGCTGGTCAGCCGCGTAATCGCGCCAATAGGCGAATTGCGCACCAACCATCACCACCCGGCGAACCTTGCTCGCCGAAGGTGCCAGCCCCACTGCGCAGCCGCCAAAACTGTGCCCCACCACGTCCACCGGCTGGCCGGGGAAATGTTCTGCGGCATGCACCAGCATGGCTTCGAAATCCAGCCGGCCCCAGTCGCTCCAGGATGCCTGGAAGCCGCGCAGCGAGGCCGGGCGGGATTCGCCGATGCCACGGTAGTCGTAGGTCAGCACATCGCAGCCCTGGGCGAACAGGTAGTCGGCGAAACGCGAGTAGTAGCGGCAGCGTACCGAGGTGGCAGCGTTGATGATCACCAGCGGGCGCTGGGGGTCAGGTCGGGCGTGGCGCCAGCGGAAGCCGCCGAGGCTGTAGCCGTCGGCTGCGGTGTGGCGAAAGGCAGTGGCGGGTTGGGTGAGGCTGCTCATGGCACATTCCCTGTTGTTGTGCGCCAAAGCTAGCAAAGATTTTATAGCCTGTACCGGCCACTTCGCGGGTAAACCCGCTCCTACAGGTACTCCATTTCCCTCAAGTTAAAAGGGATCCCTGTGGGAGCGGGTTTACCCGCGAAAGGGCCGGTACAGGCCGGCAGCGATTACAGCTCGACGCAGTCGAACTTCACATCAGTAGCCACGTCTTCGTCGTAGTTGACGTCAGCGCGCTCGAAGCCGAACAGGTTGAGGAACTGCTTCTTGTAGCCGGCATAGTCGGTCAGCTCGAACAGGTTCTCGGTGGTCACCTGCGGCCACAGCGCCTTGCAGGCGTCCTGTACGTCATCACGCAGTTCCCAGTCGTCCAGGCGCAGGCGGCCCTTCTCGTCGACTTCGGCCGGCGCGCCGTCGGCACGGTACATGCGGTCGCGATACATGCGGTCCAGCTGGTCCTGGGTGCCTTCGTGAACACCCTTCTCCTGCATGATCTTGAACACCATCGACAGGTACAGCGGCATCACCGGGATGGCCGAGCTGGCCTGGGTAACCACCGACTTCAGCACCGCCACGTTGGCGCCGCCCTTCACTTCACCGGCCAGTTTCTTGTCCAGGCGCAGGGCGGTTTCGTCCAGGTCCTGCTTGGCCTGGCCCAGCGCACCGTGCCAGTAGATCGGCCAGGTGATGTCGCTGCCGATGTAGCTGAAGGCCACGGTGCGAGCACCTTCGGCCAGCACGTTGGCGCCAGCCAGGGCGTCGATCCACAGCTGCCAGTCCTGGCCACCCATGACGGTGACGGTGTCGGCGATTTCCTGCTCGGTAGCCGGCTCGATGCTGGCCTCGATGATGGTGTCCTTGTTGGTGTCGATGGCGGTCGACTTGTACGGCTGGCCGATCGGCTTCAGGGCCGAACGCACCAGTTCACCGGTCTGCGGCAGCTTGCGCACTGGCGAGGCCAGCGAGTAGATGACCAGGTCGACCTTGCCGCCCATTTCGTTCTTGATCAGTTCGATGACCTTGGCACGGGCTTCGTCGGAGAAAGCGTCACCATTGATAGACTTGCTGTACAGGCCTTCGGCCTTGGCGAACTTGTCGAAGGCTGCAGCGTTGTACCAGCCAGCGGTGCCGGCCTTGGTCTCGGTGCCTGGCTTTTCGAAGAACACGCCCAGGGTGTCGGCCTTGAAGCCGAACGCCGCGGTGATGCGGGCTGCCAGGCCGTAGCCGCTGGAAGCACCGATGACCAGGACCTTCTTCGGGCCATCCTCGCGCACGCCCAGCTTGCGGGTGGCTTCGATCTGGTCACGGACGTTGAGCTCGCAGCCCTTCGGGTGAGTCGTGGTGCAGATGAAACCGCGGACCTTAGGATGAATGATGGCCAATGTCTGTACCTCGTCAGGTTTATGCCGGGGGAAGCGCCGTCATGGGCGATTCCGGTTGATCAGAGGGTGAGACTACCCCCGCAGGTTATCCGACACATATTACGGGGTGATCTTGGGGATGCAAAACGGTGGATTACCTGTACCGGCCCTATCGCCGGCAAGCCAGCTCCCACAAAGACGGCGCAAAACTTGAGCCCTGTGAGGGACCTGTGGGAGCTGGCTTGCCGGCGATAGAGCCAGTGCAGGCAACATCAATCTGACAAGAGAGCCCCTTTCAGCCATTCCAGGAACTGCCGGGCCAGCGGATCATCCTGGCTGTCCCGATGCACCAGGCACGCCCACGCCGGCCCACGCACGCGCTGCGCCGACAAAGCCTGCAAACGCCCCTCCTCCACCGCCCGCCGCGCCAGCAACTGGCTGACCAGGGCCACCCCCAACCCCTCGCTCGCCGCATCCAGCAGCAGCCCGGGGTCGGAAAAGTTCAGCCCCTTGCCCTGCTGCCCCACATCCTCGCCACCCTCCAGCTGCCAGTGGCTCCAGTCCATCTCGCGCTCGCCATGCAAGGTGGTGCGCCGCGACATCGGCGTTTGCAGCAACGCCGGGTGGCAGGCCGGGTACAGCTGGTCCTGGTGCAGCACGTTGAAGCTGCACTCGGCCTGGGCACTGAGGTCGTCGCGGATGGCCAGGTCGATGGTCTCGGTCGCCATGTCCGGCACCTCGAAACTGGTGAACAGCCACAAGTCGACATCCGGGCAGCGCTGGTGAAAGTCGGCCAGCCGCGGCAGCAACCAGTGCCTGGCAAAGGCCGGGCTGGTGTTGACCACCAGTTGGTTGGGCTTGCGGTACTGGTCGAGCCGGCGAATGCCCACCGCCAGGTGCTGCAGCAGCGACTGCGTGGTGCTGAGCAGGTCGTGCCCGGCGTCGGTCAGGCTCACGCTGCGGCCACTGCGGTGGAACAGCGGCTGCTCCAGGTAGGTTTCCAGGCTGCGTATCTGCTGGCTGATGGCCGACTGGGTCAGGTTCAGCGCTTCGGCGGCCTTGTGGAAGCTGCCCAGCCGCGCAGCGGCTTCGAAGCCGCGCAGGGCATTCAGGGGTGGCCAGTGTTTGAGCATGATTGATAAGCCCTGCTGATCAGATGTGCGCTAAATCTATCGTTTGTCGCAGGCCAAGCCTAGCCATAGCATGGACATCAACACCCGCGACGGCGGGCTTCGTTGATAAAAATCCTTAATTGATCGGAGTTCACTATGCACCTGTCCCTCGACAGCGGCTGGCGCATGCCCGCCGAATGGGCCCGCCACGCTGCCACCTGGATGGTCTGGCCACACAACCAGGCCCTGTGGGAAAGCGGCTGGCACGTGCGCCTGGCCGACGTACAGCAGGACTACGCCCGGGTCGCGGCAGCCATCGCCCGTTTCGAGCCGGTGAAGATGGTGGTCGACCCTTCGGCCTTGCAGAGCGCACGTGCCCTCTGCGGCGCCAATATCGAACTGGTCGAAA
This sequence comes from Pseudomonas sp. B14(2017), assembly GCF_002113255.1. Lineage (NCBI taxonomy): Bacteria > Pseudomonadati > Pseudomonadota > Gammaproteobacteria > Pseudomonadales > Pseudomonadaceae > Pseudomonas > Pseudomonas sp. B14(2017). The sequence goes on along the minus strand of NZ_NEJY01000027.1, from coordinate 63,942 downwards.
TGGCCGTGGACGACAGCTGGTGCCGGGACAGCGGCCCTGGCTTCGTCTGCCACCCACAGCATGGCCTGGCCGGCCTGAGCTGGCGCTTCAACGCCTGGGGAGGCAAGTCGCAGCACGGCCAGGACCGCAGCCTCGGCCGGCGCATCCTCGACCACCTGGGCCTGGACGGTTTCAGCACGGCGCTGTGCAACGAAGGCGGGGCGATTCATGTAGACGGCGAAGGCACCCTGATCACCACCGAGTCGGTGCTGCTCAACCCCAACCGCAACCCTGGCGTGAGCAAGGCCGAGTTCGAGGCCTGCTTCGCCCGCTACCTGGGCATCCGCAAGACCATCTGGCTACCGGGCGACCCACAATACATCACCGGCGACATGACCGACGGCCACGTCGACGGTGTATGCGCCTTCGCCCGACCCGGCGCGCTGCTGGTGGATGCCACCCATGACCAGCATTCGGTATACGCCGAAGTCGTGCGGGAAAACCGCCGCGCCCTGGAACTGGCCACCGACGCGCAAGGCCGGCACTTCGAGCTGCTCGACCTGTATGAAGCCAGCGCCGCCGTCGACCAGGACGCCGAGGTATTCTGCGCCTCGTACACCAACTTCTACATCGCCAACGGCGCGATCATCATGCCGGCCTATGGCATCGCCGCCGACCAGGAAGCCGCCGCGCAACTGGCCCACGCGTTCCCGGGCCGGGAGATCGTACCGGTGCGCATCGACCACATCGCCCATGGCGGTGGCGGCATCCATTGCATCACCCAGCAACAACCCGAGGTGCAGCCATGAGTCTGCTACGCATCGCCACCACCCAGATGCCATGCAGCTGGGACCTGCCTGGCAACCTCGACCGCGCCGAACAGCTGGTTCGCCAGGCTGCCGCCAAGGGGGTCCAGGTGATCCTGCTGCAGGAGCTGTTCGCCACCCCGTACTTCTGCATCGAACAGGACCACCAGCACCAGGCCCTCGCCCAGCCCTACCCCGCCAGCCCGATCCTGCAGCGCTTCGCCGCACTGGCCGGCGAGCTGGGCGTGGTGCTGCCGCTGAGCTGGTACGAGCGCGCCGGCAATGCCTTCTTCAACTCGTTGACCGTGGCCGATGCCGATGGCCGCCTGCTTGGCGTCTACCGCAAGACCCACATCCCCAACGCCATTGGCTACCAGGAGAAGGAATACTTCAGCCCCGGCGATACCGGCTTCAAGGTCTGGGACACCGCCTTCGGCCGCCTGGGCATCGGCATCTGCTGGGACCAGTGGTTCCCCGAGACCGCCCGCTGCCTGGCACTGATGGGCGCCGAAGTGCTGCTGTTCCCCACCGCCATCGGCTCCGAGCCCGGCTGTGCCGAACTGGACTCGCGCGACCACTGGCAGGTAGCAATGCGCGGCCATGCCGCCGCCAACCTGTTGCCGGTGGTGGCGGCCAATCGGGTGGGCGAAGAAGTCGCAGCCAGCGACGCATCGTTGGCCATGCGCTTCTATGGCTCGTCGTTCATCTGCGACCACAAGGGCGCCATGCTCGCCGAAGCCGACCGCGACAGCAGTGGCATCTGGCTGCACGACCTGGATCTGGCCGGCATGCGGGAAGACCGCCTGAGCTGGGGCATCTACCGCGATCGCCGACCGGAGATGTACGCACCGCTGCTGACCCTGGACGGCACCCACCCACACACCCTGAGGGCATGAGCATGAAACGCCACGTTCTGGCCGCCTTGGCGCTGGCCGTCTGCGCCTGCCAGGCTCAGGCCGAGCAGCCCGTGCTGCGCCTGTACAACTGGGCCGACTATTTTGCCGAGGACACTCTCAAGCAGTTCACGGCCGAAACCGGCATCCAGGTGATCTACGACGTGATGGACGGCAGCGAAGTGCTCGAGGCCAAGCTGATGTCCGGGCGCAGTGGCTACGACCTGGTCTTCCCCGGTGATACCGTCGCCGAGCGCCTGATGCGCGCCGGCAGCCTGCAGCCACTGGACCACAGCCGCCTGGAGGCCCTGAACGACATCGAGCCCGGGCTGCGTCAGCTGCACGCCCGGTACCCCAAGGCCAGCCAGGCGACCGTGCCCTACACCTGGGGCACCATCGGCCTTACGGTGAATGCCGACAAAGTCCGCCAGCGCATGCCCGATGCACCGCTGGACAACCTCGACCTGCTGTTCAAGCCGGAGCTGGCAGCCAAATTCGCCGACTGCGGTATTTCAGTCATCGATTCACCCGACGAAGTGCTGGCAGTGGTCCTCAACTACCTGGGCCGCGAGCCACGCAGTGCCAAGCGCGAAGACCTGGCCGCAGCCAGCGAACTGCTCAAGGCGATTCGCCCGTACGTGCGCAAGTTCCAGTCGCAACCGGTGACCGAACTGGTCAACGAGAACCTGTGCCTGTCACTGGGCTACAGTGGCGACGTGATCCAGGCGCAGCGTACCGCCGATGCCGCGGGCAAGCATCTCGACTTCCAGTACCGCGTACCGCGCCAAGGCACCACGGTGTGGATGGATACCATGGCCATCCCGGCCGATGCCAAGCACCCGGAATACGCCTATCGTTTCATCAACTTCGTCATGCGCCCGGCGAACATGGCGGCCATCAGCAACTTCACCGGTTACCCTACCGCCAGCGCCAAGGCACGCCAGGCAGTGGACCCGCGCATGCGCGACAACCCCGATATCTACCTCGACCAAGCCACCTATGCCCGGCTGATCCCGGGCCGCGATATCCCACAGGCCGACATGCGTGCACGCATGCGCGTGTGGACCCGCTTCAAGACTGCACAGGACTGAGCCATGCCAAGCCGTAGAACCTTCCTGCAACTTTCGCTGGCCGCCGGCCTCGGTGCCAGCCTCGGCCTGCCGCTGGGCCTGGCCCGCGCCGAAGAACCGGGGCGCTGGTTCATGCCGGACGAAGGCGAGCCGCAGCAACGCGCATTCATCGCCTTTGGCGCCCAGGATGCGATCTGGGAGGACTTCACCGCCGATGTGCAGGCCGCCCTCGGTCGCATCGCCCAGGCCATCGCGCGCTATCAGCCAGTGACGGTGTTCTGCCGGGCCAGCGAGCGCGAGCTGGCCGAGCAGCACTGTGCCAGCCAGCGCACAAGTTTCGTCGAGTGCGAGCTGGACGACATCTGGATGCGCGACATCGGCGCCAACTTCGTCGTCGATGATGACGGAGCCCTGGCGGCGGTGGACTTCAACTTCAATGGCTGGGGCAACAAGCAACGTCACCGCAACGATGCCCAACTGGCCAGGCGCGTGACCACGCTGGCCGGTGCCCGCTACCAGCGCAGCGACCTGGTGGGTGAAGGCGGCGCCATAGAGGTGGACGGCCACGGCACGGGCATCATGACCGAGAGCAGCTGGGTCAACGCCAACCGCAACAAGGGCTGGAGCAAGGCCGAGATCGAGGCGGAGCTCAAGGAGCGCCTGGGGCTGAGCAAGATCATCTGGCTACCGGGCATCGCCGGCCAGGACATCACCGACGGGCACGTGGACTTCTATGCCCGCTTCGTCAGGCCGGGGGTGGTGATTGCCAACCTGGATAACGACCCGGACTCGTATGACTACGCCGTGACGCGCAAGCACCTGGATATCCTCAAGCGGGCCACCGATGCCGAGGGCCGCAGATTGCAGGTGCACGTCGTGTCGCCGCCGCTGCACGGGCGGCGCAACAGGTTCAGCAAAGGCAATGATGACTTTGCCGCTGGGTACATCAACTACTTCGTGATCAATGGCGCGATCATTGCGCCACAGTTTGGCGATGGGGCGGCGGACGAGAAAGCGCGGGGGCTGCTGGCGGCGTTGTATCCGGGGCGGGATATCGTGCAGCTGGATATCGATGCCATTGCTGCGGGGGGCGGGGGGATTCACTGTGTGACCCATCAGTGCCCGGCGGTGTAGCAGGTGTTGCCTGTGCTGGCCTCTTCGCGGGCTTGCCCGCTCCCACAGGCACTCCACAAGACTCAAGATTTGTGCAGTTCCTGTGGGAGCGGGCAAGCCCGCGAAGAGGCCGCCACAGTCAATCGCGGTGCCGACGGCGCCCCGTGATCATCGACCACGGCAGGTTTTCCCGCATGCGCACGCTCTCGTAGATGGCCGCCAGCACATGCACGCAAACCAGCACCAGCAGCGCGTTGGCCAGCCAGCTGTGCAGGTCCATCGGCCAGTCGACACCAAACAGCGCGTCCACCTCCTGCGACGCCCACCCGGTAAGGCCCAGGCCGGCAATGCAGGTCAACATCAGCATCATCACCAGGGCGCCAATCGGCGAATGCCCCATGTGATGGTCAAGCTCCCCATGCAGCAGCGCCCGGGCATGCCCGACCAGGCTTGCCGGGGTTGGCCAGAAGTCGGCCCAACGCGCGCTGCGTGGCCCGACAAAGCCCCAGATCACACGCACCACCACAACGGCCAGTGCGTAGTAACCCAGCCACTGGTGCCAGTCTTCACCTTCTTCGTTGAAGAAGTAGTTGGCGAAGAACACCACGGCGATCGACCAGTGGCACAGCCGCAGCAGGGGGTCCCACAGCTGTACCGTGCCGTCGCTGTTCAATCGTGGTACTCGGTCTTGACTGCCTTGCCCGTCACTGGGTCATGGTAGATCTCAACCTTCTTGCCATCCTTGTCGAAACCGTAGATCTCGTAGCAGTTACCCTTGGTGACCTTGAACTTGTTGATCTTGTAGCCCTGCTCCTTGAGCTGCGCCTGGAATTTTTCCTGATCCTGCCAGGTGCTTTTGTCAGCGGTGGTGCATTCGGTGGCCGCGAATGCGGTGCTGCTGGCGATCAAGAGGGTCATGGCGATCAATGTACGCATGGGCATGAACTCCATTCAGATGAGTGTAAAAGCGCATCCCTCAGCATAGTTCTGCAGGCCGCTTTACGCTCATTCATTTGCTTTACGCATCAATCGCAAAGAAAAACAAACTTAACAAATGAGCCAAAGCCACCGATGCTTGAGGCATCACGCCCATCGCACGGAGAACAACAACATGAACGACGTGGTCATCGTCGCCGCAACCCGTACCGCCATCGGCAGCTTCCAGGGCGCCTTGGCCACTGTGCCTGCAGTAGACCTGGGTGCCGCAGTGATCAAGCGCCTGCTGGAACAGACCGGGCTGGCCCCGGCGCAGGTCGACGAAGTCATCCTCGGCCAGGTGCTTACCGCCGGTGCCGGGCAGAACCCGGCACGCCAGGCCGCGATCAAGGCCGGCCTGCCCTTCAGCGTACCGGCAATGACCCTGAACAAGGTTTGCGGCTCGGGCCTTAAGGCACTGCACCTGGCCGCTCAGGCCATCCGCTGCGGCGACGCCGAGGTAGTCATCGCCGGCGGCCAGGAGAACATGAGCCTTGCCCCCTACGTGATGCCGTCGGCCCGCACCGGCCAGCGCATGGGCCATGGCCAGCTGATCGACAGCATGATCACCGACGGCCTGTGGGATGCCTTCAACGACTACCACATGGGTATCACTGCCGAAAACCTGGTGGACCAGTACGGCCTCAGCCGTGAGCAACAGGATGCCTTTGCCGCCGAGTCGCAGCGCAAGGCGGTAGCGGCGATGGAGGCCGGCCGCTTCGATGATGAAATCACCCCGATCGTGCTGCCGCAGAAAAAGGGAGAACCCAAGGTGTTCGCGCGGGACGAGCAGCCACGCCCGGATACCACCGCCGAATCCCTGGGCAAACTGCGCCCGGCGTTCAAGAAGGATGGCAGCGTCACCGCCGGCAACGCCTCGAGCCTGAATGACGGCGCCGCCGCCGTGCTGTTGATGAGCGCCGCCAAGGCCAAGACCCTGGGCCTGCCGGTGCTGGCCAGGATCGCGGCTTATGCCAGTGCCGGTGTAGACCCGGCGATCATGGGCATCGGCCCGGTTTCGGCCACCCAGCGCTGCCTGGACAAGGCCGGCTGGCAATTGGCCGAGCTGGACCTGATCGAAGCCAACGAAGCCTTTGCCGCGCAGGCGCTGGCCGTGGGCAAGGCGCTGGAATGGGATGCCGCGCGGGTCAACGTGAATGGCGGGGCGATTGCCCTTGGCCACCCGATTGGTGCGTCCGGGTGCCGGGTGCTGGTGACCCTGCTGCACGAGATGATCAAGCGGGACGCCAGGAAAGGCCTGGCAACCCTGTGCATTGGTGGCGGGCAAGGCGTGGCCTTGGCAATCGAGCGTTGATCTCGGACTGATTCAAGCAGGCCCGGCCTCTTCGCGGGCTTGCCCGCTCCCACAGGGACCCCACTGAAGCTGAATCCAGTGGGGGCCCTGTGGGAGCGGGTTTACCCGCGAAAGGGCCGGTACAGGCAGCGAAAAATCAGGCAGTGGCACGCAGCTCGCGGGCAGCTGCGACCATGTTCACCAGCGCTGCCTCGGTCTCCGGCCAGCCACGGGTCTTCAGCCCGCAATCCGGGTTGACCCACAGGCGCTCGGCCGGGATACGCCGGGCAGCCTTGCGCAGCAGCTTGACCATTTCCTCACGGGTCGGCACCCGTGGCGAATGAATGTCATATACACCCGGGCCGATCTCGTTGGGGTAGGCGAACCGCTCGAACGCCGCCAGCAGCTCCATGTCCGAGCGCGAGGTCTCGATGGTGATCACGTCGGCATCCATCGCCGCGATCGACTCGATCACGTCGTTGAACTCGCTGTAGCACATGTGGGTGTGGATCTGGGTTTCGTCACGCACCCCCGAGGCACAAAGGCGGAAGGCCTCGGTGGCCCACTCCAGGTAATGGGCCCAGGCGCCGTGGCGCAGCGGCAGGCCTTCACGGAAGGCCGCTTCGTCGATCTGCACGATCCTGATACCCGCTGCTTCCAGGTCGACCACTTCGTCGCGGATCGCCAGCGCCAGCTGGCGCGCCTGCACTTCGCGGCTCACGTCTTCACGCGGGAACGACCACATCAGCATGGTCACCGGGCCGGTCAGCATGCCCTTCATCACCTTGCTGGTCAGGCCTTGGGCGTACTTTATCCATTCCACGGTCATGGCCTTCGGCCGGCTCAGGTCGCCAACGATCACCGCAGGCTTCACGCAGCGCGAACCATAGCTCTGCACCCAGCCGAAGCGGGTGAACACATAGCCATCGATCTGCTCGGCGAAGTACTCGACCATGTCGTTGCGCTCGGCCTCGCCGTGCACCAGCACATCCAGGCCCAGGTCCTCCTGGATTTTCACCGCATGGCGGATCTCGCTGTGCATGGCCTCGACGTAATCGGCCTCGGTCAGCTTGCCCTGCCTGTAGGCCTGGCGTGCCAGGCGAATCGCCGAGGTCTGCGGGAACGAACCGATGGTGGTGGTCGGGAACGCCGGCAGGTCGAGCCCCGCACGCTGCTTGGCGATACGTTGGGCAAACGCCGACTGACGCTGGCTGTCAGCGGGCTCGATGGCCGCCAGGCGGGCCTGCACGGCCGGCTTGTGAATACGCGGCGAAGCGGCGCGGCTGGCCTGCACGGCCTGGCTCTGGGCCAATGCGGCGGCCACGTCGTCGGCTTGTGGGGCATTGATGGCCTTGGCCAGCAGCGCCACTTCCTGGCACTTCTGCACGGCGAAGGCCAGCCAGCTGTGCAGTTCGGCATCGAGCTGGTCTTCACGGTCCAGGTCCACCGGGCTGTGCAGCAGCGAGCAGGACGGCGCCACCCACAGCCGCTCACCCAGGCGCTCATGGGCATGGCGCAGTACCTCCAGCGCCTTTTCCAGGTCGCAGCGCCAGACGTTGCGGCCGTTGACCAGGCCCAGCGACAGCACCTTGTAGGCCGGCAGGCGGTCGAGGATGGTCGGGTACTGCTCGGGCGCACGTACCAGGTCGATGTGCAGGCCATCGACCGGCAGGTTGGCGGCCAGGCCCAGGTTGTCTTCCAGGCCGCCGAAGTAGGTGGCGATCAGCTTCTTCAGTGGCGCCCGCTGAAGGATGTTGTAGACCCGCTCGTAGGCATTCTTCCAGTCCTGAGGCAGGTCCAGGGCCAGGATCGGCTCATCGATCTGCACCCATTCCACGCCTTGGGCAGCCAGGCGGTTGAGGATCTGGTCATACAGCGGCAGCAGGCGATCGAGCAGCTCCAGCTTGTCGAAATCGCCACCCTTGGCCTTGCCCAGCCACAGGTAGGTCAGCGGGCCGATAACCACCGGCTTGACCGCGTGGCCCAGGGCCTGGGCTTCTGCCACTTCTTCGAACAGCTGCTCCCAGCTGAGGGCGAACTGCTGGTCGGCGGTGAATTCGGGGACCAGGTAGTGGTAGTTGGTGTCGAACCACTTGGTCATTTCCTGAGCGTGCGCGCCGCCGCAGCAGCTGTCACCCACAGCGCCACGGGCCATGGCGAACAGGGTCTGCAGGGTGGGCCTGGCAGTGTCGTGGCTGCGAAAGCGCTGCGGGATCACGCCGAAGGTCAGCGAGTGGGTCAGCACCTGGTCGTACCAGGCGAAGTCGCCGACCGGCAGCAGTTCGATGCCGGCGTCTTTCTGCACCTGCCAGTGGCGGGCACGCAGCTCGCGGCCGACGGCGCGCAGGCCGGCTTCGTCGAGCTCACCCTTCCAGAAGGCTTCCTGGGCCTTTTTCAGCTCGCGGTCGCGGCCGATACGTGGAAAGCCCAGGTTGTGTGCCAGTGCCATGTCTTGTCCCTCAGCATGCATAAATGAATGAGGGGATTTTCCGGGCACTGGCATCTTGAGACAAACTCATTAAATTTGAGATGAACTCAAGGTTTTCTCATGTTCATGTTGTTGTGCTGCCTGTACCGGCCCTTTCGCGGCTAAAGCCGCTCCTACAGGTACCGCGCCACCCTGTGGGAGCGGCTTTAGCCGCGAAAGGGCCGGCACAGGCAAACCCGGATGTCTCATTCAGAGCACCACCCTGCGCATCCGGACATGACCCCACCCGCCTTCTGCCGCACAATGCCACCCTGACCAAACCAGGTACCCGGCCCCATGAGCCTGCTGAAAACCGCGCTGCGCGAAAACACCTTCGTCTGCGTCATGGAATTCGTTCCCAAGCCCTCCGCAGAACGCTTCGCCGCCATGGACGCGATCCTGGCCCGTGCGCACCTGTGCGGCTGGCCGATGACCGTGGCCATCGGCGACCGCGTCGGCAGCCCGCTGGACATGTCGCCACTGGACGCCCTCGCCTCGTTCAGCAACCGGGTACCCGCCCTGCCGCACTTCTCCGGCAAGGACCGCGAACGCCACCACCTGCTCGCCCAACTGCAACGCATGGATGCCGCCGGCCTCGACCAGCTGTTGCTGCTCACCGGCGACCGCCTGGCGGGCCACCAGCCCGGCCAGCGCCCGGTGCGCTACCTGGAATCGGTCGCAGCCCTGCAGATCGCCCGCCAGGCCTGCCCGCACTGGCTGCTTGGCGCTGCGCTCAACCCGTTCAAGTACTGCGAGGAAGAAGGCGGCGCCCAATACTTCAAGGCCGAGAAAAAACTGGCGGCGGGCGCCGACTTCCTCACCCTGCAACTGGGTTTCGATGCCGGCAAACACCAGGAAGCCATGCACTGGATGAACCGCCAGGCCGCGCCCAGGCCGATGCTGGCCTGCCTGATGAGCCTCACCCACGGGCGTGCGACGATGCTCGAGCACGTGGCCGGCGTGACCGTCACGCCGTCCATGCGCGACATGCTGGAAGCGGAAGCGGCGCAGTCCAAGGCCTTTGCCCAGGCGCGCAGCGTCGACCGCCTGGCCTTGCAGATCATCGGCGTGAAGCTGATGGGCTACGCCGGCGTGCATCTGTCGGGGGTTCACGAACTCAAGCAACTGCTGGCCCTGGAGGCACGCATCGAGCACTGGCAGGCGCAAATCCACACACTGGAACAATGGGCGCCGGCCTGGCAGGCCAGCTGGCAGATGCCCGGCCTGCCGGCAGTCAGCTTCCATCCGCCGCAGGCAAGCTGGCGCCAGGGCGAGTCACGGGTCGATGCCTCGTTCAAGGAGAAAGCACGCTATCACCTGATGCACGGCATGCATTCGCTGCTGTTCAGCCGCCGCAATAGCCTGAGCAAGGCATTTGGCTGGGCCGTGCGCCAACCGATGTGGGCTACCCGCCTTGGCGCGCAGGTGCTGCACAAGGTGGAGCACGCGGTGAAGCACCCGCTGGTAGGCTGCGACACCTGCGGCCGCTGCCGCCTGGAAGACACCCTGTACATCTGCCCGGAAACCTGCCCCAAGGGCCTGGCCAACGGCCCCTGCGGCGGCACCGCGCTGAACCGCTGCGAGTTCGGCGACCGTGAGTGCATCCACAGCGTCAAGTACCGCACCGCCAAGGCGGTGCGGCAGACGGCGCTGCTGACCGAGCGCCTGATCCCGTGCATCGAGCTCGAGACACGCCACCGCAGCTCATGGCCGCAGTGGTTCCAGGCCCAGACGCCGCGTCAGCTCAGCCCGCAGCCAGCGCCTCGAACCCAGCCCGAATCGTAGCTTCGGGCAGTTCGTCTGCAATGAACACCATCACGCTCTCGCGGGTTTCCCCCTCGGCCCATTCGGCGTCCCAGTCGAAGCCATAGAGCTTGAGCACACCCTGGAACACCAGCTTGCGCGCTTCACCGGCAATGTTCAGCACGCCCTTGTAGCGCAGCAGCTGCTTGCCGTGGGTTTCCAGCAGTTCGTTCATGAAATCGCTGAGGCGGTCGATATCCAGCGCGCTTTCCGTGCGCAGCACCAAGGTGGAGATCCGGTCCGGGGTAGCGGGCTTGAGCAGCGGGCGTAGCGCTGGCTTCAGGTTCGCGCCCAGATCGGGGTTGAGGTTGAAACCACGCACATCCAGCAGCTCGGCCAGGTCGATGCGACCATGCTCGACCACGCGGATCGCCGCCCGGCCATTGATGCGGGCCAGGCGCTCGCGCAGGGCCTCGACCGCAGCGGGCTCGACCAGGTCGGTCTTGCTCAGCAGCAGGCGATCGGCAAAGCCGACCTGGGCCTGGGCGATGGTCTGGGTCAGGTGCAGCTCGGCGTGGGCGGCATCGACCAGGGTGATGATGCCGTCGAGGATGTAGCGCTCACGCAGTTCTTCGTCGATGAAGAAGGTTTGGGCCACCGGCGCCGGGTCGGCCAGGCCGGTGCATTCGATTACCAGGCGGTCGAAGGCGATCTCGCCGGCATCCAGGCGTTCGAGCAGCAGGTACAAGGCGCGGGTCAGGTCGCCGTGGATGCTGCAGCACACGCAGCCATTGGCCAGGGTCATCACCTGCACCGGCTCGTCGCCCAGCAGCTGGCTGTCGATGCCGGCCTCGCTGAATTCGTTTTCGATCACGGCGATCTTCAGGCCGTGCTCGGCCTTGAGCATGTGCTTGAGCAAGGTGGTCTTGCCGGCACCGAGGAAGCCAGTGAGTACGGTTACGGGAATAGGCGTCTGCACGCAGAACATCTCCTGTGCGGAAAAAACACTGGCCTCATCGCCGGCAAGCCGGCTCCCACAGGTACCGCACAGACCTTGAGGCCTGTGGAGTACCTGTGGGAGCCGGCTTGCCGGCGATGAGGCCGGGACAGGTTAACGCTTGTGGCTCAACAGCACTTGGGCCCGGACTTGCCGCCATAACGCGCTTCCTGGCGTTCGCGGAAGAACTCCTCGTACGTCATGACCGGCTTGTCCGGGTGCTTGGTCTGCATGTGCTCGACGTAGTTGTCGTAGTCGGGCATGCCGACCATCAGGCGGGCTGCCTGCCCCAGGTACTTACCCAGTCGACCCAGGTCGTTGAACATCGCAGCAGTCCTCTCAAGCGTCAGGCAGGGCCTGGAACGGGGTTTCCTTGTCGGTACGCTCCTTGCGGCCGAGGGCGGCGAAACCGACCTTGACAGCGAAGAACAGCACGCTGAACACCACCACCAGGAACAGCACGGTCAGGCCGGCGTTGGTGTAGGCGTTGAAGATCACGTGCTGCATCTGCCCGATGTCCTTGGCCGGGGCCAGTACCTGGCCGGCGTCCAGCGCGGTGCTGTACTTCTTGGCCAGGGCAAGGAAGCCGACTGCTGGGTTCGGGTCGAACAGCTTGATCAGGCCTGCGGTGGTGGTGCAGATCAGCAGCCACACGGCCGGCAGCAGGGTGACCCAGACGTAGCGCTGGCGCTTCATCTTGATCAGCACTACGGTGCCGAGCATCAGGGCGATACCGGCCAGCATCTGGTTGGAGATACCGAACAGCGGCCACAGTGTGTTGATGCCACCCAGCGGGTCGATCACGCCCTGGTACAGCAGGTAGCCCCACAGGGCCACGCAGCCGGCAGTACCGATCAGGTTGGCAGTCCACGATTCGGTGCGCTTGAGCGCCGGCACGAAGCTGCCCAGCAGGTCCTGCAGCATGAAGCGCCCGGCACGGGTGCCGGCGTCTACCGCGGTGAGGATGAACAGCGCCTCGAACAGGATCGCGAAGTGGTACCAGAAGGCCATGGTGTTTTCACCCGGCAGCACCTGGTGCAGGATCTGCGCGATACCCACGGCCAGGGTCGGCGCACCACCGGCACGGGCCAGCACGGTGTGCTCGCCAATGTCGCGGGCGGTGGCCTCGAGCTGCTCAGGGGTGATCAGGAAGCCCCAGCTGCTCACCGTTTGCGCAACCGACGCCACGTCGGCACCGACCACTGCGGCCGGGCTGTTCATGGCGAAGTACACGCCTGGCTCGATCACCGAGGCGGCGACCATGGCCATGATGGCAACGAAGGATTCCATCAGCATGCCGCCGTAGCCGATGTAGCGGGCGTTGGTTTCGTTGTCCAGCAGCTTCGGCGTGGTCCCCGAGGAGATCAACGCGTGGAAGCCGGACACCGCGCCACAGGCAATGGTGATGAACAGGAACGGGAACAGGGTGCCCTTCCACACCGGGCCGGTGCCGTCGGTGAACTGGGTCAGCGCCGGCATCTTCAGCTCGGGCGCGATGATCAGGATACCGATGGCCAAGCCGACGATGGTGCCGATCTTGAGGAAGGTCGACAGGTAGTCACGTGGCGCCAGTACCAGCCATACCGGCAGTACCGCGGCGACAAAGCCATAGCCCACCAGCATCCAGGTGATCTGCACGCCGGTGAAGGTGAACGCCGGGCCCCAGGTCGGATCTGCGGCAATCTGGCCCCCCAGCCAGATCGAAGCCAGCAGCAGCACCACGCCGATGACCGAGATCTCACCGATATGGCCCGGGCGGATGTAGCGCATGTAGATGCCCATGAACATCGCGATCGGGATGGTCGCCATCACCGTGAACATGCCCCACGGGCTTTCGGCCAGGGCCTTGACCACGATCAGCGCCAGCACCGCGAGGATGATGATCATGATCAGGAAGCAGCCGAACAGGGCGATGGTGCCCGGGATGCGGCCCATCTCCTCGCGCACCATGTCGCCCAGCGAACGGCCGTTGCGGCGGGTGGACAGGAACAGGACCATGAAGTCCTGCACCGCACCAGCCAGCACCACGCCGGCGATCAGCCACAGCGTGCCGGGCAGGTAGCCCATCTGCGCGGCGAGTACCGGGCCGACCAAGGGCCCTGCACCAGCGATGGCGGCGAAGTGGTGGCCGAAGAGGATGTGTTTGTTGGTCGGGACGTAGTCCAGGCCGTCGTTGTTGAGCACCGCCGGGGTGGCACGGCGTGGGTCGAGCTGCATCACCTTGGTGGCGATGAACAGACTGTAGTAGCGATAGGCGACCAGGTAGATGGCCACTGCCGCGACCACGATCCACAAGGCATTGATCGCCTCGCCGCGACGCAGGGCAACCACACCCAGCGCACAGGCTCCTATGACTGCCAGCGCCAGCCACGGAATGTGGCGTAGCAGGCTATTATTGTTGTTCATGGTTTGCTTCCAGCTGGTGGATTGGAAAAGACCGCCCATCGAGTCTAGGGCGAGTCATCGCGCATTGCCACACTTGCTTTGGTCTAGAGCCTCTGCGGCCAGATTGCGGTACCTGATGTACATACCACTCTAACTATAGTCAGGATGTCACCTGAGGACCTATGCGAGGATCTACCCCATGAGCGATCACGACGAACGCCGCCGTTTCCAGCGCATCGACTTCGACGCCCCAACCGAACTGCGCCAGGGCGTGCAACGCTGGCCTGCCAAGCTGCTGGACCTTTCACTCAAAGGTTTGCTGATCGAACGCCCGGCAAATTGGGATGCCGACCTGACCCAGGATTTCGATGCCATCATTCACCTGGCCCCCGATGCACGGGTACAGATGCAGGTTGAACTGCGCCATGAGGAACCAGACCGCCTGGGTTTCATCTGCCTGTACATCGACGTCGAGTCGATGACTCATCTGCACCGTCTTGTGGAATTGAACGTGGCCGACAGCACCGAAATGATGCGTGAGCTGCGCGAACTCATCGAATAATGAAATCTCTTAGCTAGCTAATGGCTTCCCCACCTTGTGTTTCCTGTCTACCCAGACAGCTTTAAGCCTGGGTAGCAGCGTTTTGTACACACCCCTCTAGCACAGCCTCTGACGAGTTGGTACGCCTTCTGCATTGGGTTCTCGCACACCTTGCGGGCGCTCTTGTGCGCGCTCCGATCAAAATATTGTATACAATTCTTGTGGCAATCATTTGTAGGAAGTGTCTACAGTAGCACCACAACAATAAACAGAGAGCCTGCTCCATGACTACGTCCCCTAGCACGTCTCCCGCCAAGCGCCCCGAGGATGAAAACCTCGGCCTTGGTGCCAACCTGGCCTATGGTCTGCAGCATGTGCTGACCATGTACGGGGGGATCGTCGCGGTACCCCTGATCCTGGGGCAGGCCGCGGGCCTGAACGGTGCCGAAATCGGCATGCTGATCGCCGCTTCGTTGTTTGCCGGTGGCCTGGCCACCCTGCTGCAAACCCTCGGCCTGCCGTTCTTCGGCTGCCAGTTGCCGCTGGTGCAGGGCGTGTCGTTCGCCGGTGTGGCAACCATGGGTGCAATCCTCAGCAGCGAGGGCGGCGGTGGCCTGCCAGGCGTGCTCGGCGCGGTCATGGCAGCGTCGCTGATCGGCTTTCTGATCACCCCGGTGTTCTCGCGCATCACCAAGTTCTTCCCGCCGCTGGTAACCGGCATCGTCATCACCACCATCGGCCTGACCCTGATGCCCGTGGCCGCTCGCTGGGTGATGGGTGGCAACAGCGCCTCGCCGGAATTCGGCAGCGTGGCCAACATCGGCCTGGCAGCCCTGACCTTCGCCATCGTGCTGCTGCTGAGCAAGCTGGGCAGCGCGGCGATCTCGCGCCTGTCGATCCTGCTGGCCATGGTGGTCGGCACCCTGATCGCCTGGGCGCTGGGCATGGCCGACTTCAGCAAGGTCACCGAGGGCCCGATGTTCGCCTTCCCCACGCCGTTCCATTTCGGCATGCCGGAATTCCACATCGCCGCGATCCTGTCGATGTGCATCGTGATCATGGTGACCCTGGTGGAAACCTCGGCCGACATCCTCGCCGTGGGTGAGATCATCGACACCAAGGTCGACTCAAAGCGCCTGGGCAACGGCCTGCGCGCCGACATGGCCTCGAGCATCCTGGCGCCGATCTTCGGCTCGTTCACCCAAAGCGCGTTCGCCCAGAACGTCGGCCTGGTAGCCGTGACCGGGGTCAAGAGCCGCTACGTGGTGGCCACCGGTGGCGTGATCCTGGTGGTGCTCGGCCTGCTGCCTATCATGGGCCGGGTGATTGCCGCAGTCCCTACTCCGGTACTGGGTGGCGCGGGCATCGTGCTGTTCGGCACCGTGGCGGCCAGCGGTATCCGCACCCTGTCCAAGGTCAGCTACAAGAACAACGTCAACCTGATCATCGTCGCTGCCTCGCTGGGCTTCGGCATGATCCCGATTGCCGCACCGACCTTCTACCACCACTTCCCGAACTGGTTCGAGACCATCTTCCACTCGGGCATCAGCTCGGCGGCGATCATGGCCATCCTGCTGAACCTGATCTTCAACCACTTCACCGCCGGCAACTCGGACCAGCAGTCGGTGTTTGCCGCCGCGTACGAGCGCACCATCCAGTACTCGGACATTTCAGCGCTGCGTGATGGCGACTACTTCAAGGATGGCAAGCTGTTCGATGCCGAGGGTAATGAAGTGCCGATGCTGGAACTGGACGAGCATGGCAATGAAACGGTCAGGCGCAGTGCGGTTGCCGAGCATTGACTGCTGACTGAGCGGTGAGGTGGGGGGCCGACGCGCATCGTCGGCCCCTTTTTCGTTTTGCCTGTGCCGGCCTCTTCGCGGGCGCGCCCGCTCCCACAGGGACTGCACAAGCTTCGGAGACCGAGGTGATCCTGTGGGAGCGGGGGTGCCCGCGAAGAGGCCGGTACAGGCCACGAATTATTCGAACAGCGCATCCAGGGCCTGCTCCAGCCGGGTAACGGCAATCACCTGCAACCCTGCCGGAGCCTCTTTCGGCGCATTGCCCTTGGGCACGATGGCCCGCTTGAAACCATGCTTGGCGGCTTCCTTCAAACGCTCCTGACCACTGGGCACCGGCCGCACCTCGCCCGACAGGCCGATCTCGCCAAACACCAGCAGGCCATGGGCCAGGGGCCGGTTGCGCAGGCTGGACATCACCGCCGCCAGCAGCGCCAGGTCCGAGGCGGTTTCCAGCACCTTCACCCCGCCCACCACGTTGAGGAACACATCCTGGTCATGGGTGGGAATACCGCCGTGGCGGTGCAGCACTGCCAGCAACATGGCCAGGCGGTTCTGGTCCAGGCCCAGGGTCACCCGGCGCGGGTTGGCCAGGTGGCTGTCGTCGACCAGCGCCTGCACCTCCACCAGCATCGGCCGGGTGCCCTCCCAGGTCGCCATCACCACGCTGCCCGGTACTTCCTCCTGGGTGCGGTTGAGGAAGATCGCCGAGGGGTTGGATACCTCCTTCAGGCCACGGTCGGTCATGCCGAACACACCCAACTCGTTGACCGCGCCAAAGCGGTTCTTCACCGCCCGCAGCAGGCGCAGGCGGCCATCGGACTCGCCCTCGAAATACAGCACGGTGTCGACCATGTGCTCGAGTACCCGCGGGCCGGCCAGCGAGCCTTCCTTGGTCACGTGGCCGACCAGGAAGATCGCCGTGCCGCTCTGCTTGGCGTAGCGCACCAGCAACGCCGTGCTTTCGCGCACCTGGGCCACGCCGCCGGGAGCCGATTGCAGCTGCTCGGTGAAAATGGTCTGGATCGAGTCGATCACCATGACCCGCGGTTTCTCGACGCGGGCCGTGGCGATGATGGTCTCGATGCAGGTTTCGGTCATCACCTTGAGCTGGTCCTGGGGCAGGCCCAGGCGCCGGGAGCGCATGGCCACCTGCTGCTGCGACTCCTCGCCGGTGACATACAGCGCCGGCATGCCCACGGCAATGTTGCACAAGGTCTGCAGCAGGATGGTCGACTTGCCGATGCCGGGGTCACCACCGATCAACACCACCGAGCCATCCACCAGGCCACCGCCCAGCACGCGGTCCAGCTCGGTGCTGCTGGTGGTGAAGCGCGGGATTTCCTCGACGCTGACTTCGGCCAGGGTCTTGATCTGCGCCTGCTGCCCGGTCCAGCCGGCACGGCCGCTACTGGGTGCAGCTGCGCCGCCGCTTTCGATCATGGTCTCGACCAGCGTGTTCCAGGCCCCGCATTCGCCACACTGGCCGGCCCATTTGGGGAAGGTCGCACCGCACTCGGTGCAGCCATACAAGCGCTTGGCCTTGGCCATGGCTGGGGTCTCCTGGAAAAAAACCGCCATGATAGCCGAGCCGGACGTGCCTCGAACGCCTCGGGATGCGACAAAACTATTCGTTCTAACAGCAGTCTGTGGCCCTGAGCACAACGCATGAAGCGTTTGAGTGGCTTACACTGCGTAAACCTTACCTTTTGTTACAAGGAACCAAACATGGGCATGATCAGTGAATTCAAGGCCTTCGCGGTCAAAGGCAATGTCGTCGACATGGCGGTTGGTATCATCATCGGCGCGGCCTTCGGCAAGATCGTCTCGTCTTTCGTCGGTGACGTGGTCATGCCGCCACTGGGCCTGTTGATCGGTGGCGTGGACTTCAGCGACCTGGCAATTACCCTGAAGGCTGCCGAAGGTGACGTTCCGGCGGTGGTGCTGGCGTATGGCAAGTTCATCCAGACCGTGATCGACTTCGTGATCGTGGCCTTTGCCATCTTCATGGGGGTGAAGGCGATCAACCAGCTCAAGCGTGAAGAGGCCGTGGCGCCGACTGCACCGCCTGTGCCGACTGCAGAAGAGACCTTGCTGACCGAGATCCGCGACTTGCTCAAGGCGCAGAATCAGAACCGCTTGCCCTGAGGTTGTATAGGGAACGCTGTGGGAGCGGGCATGCCCGCGAAGAATCCAACGCGGTGGGTGGCACCGGCTCCGCCGGTGTTCGCGGGCACGTCGGACCGCCGCACCGCCGCTCCCACAACGGCCCCAACGGCCTTACCAGTAGTTCTCCACAGCCACCTGCCCCGGCCGCTTGCTCAGGCTCAATTGCAGGTCGCGCGCCTTCAGTACCTTGCGCGTTTCATCAATCATCTCCGGGTTGCCACACAGCATCACCCGCGAATGTTCCGGCGACAGTTCCAGCCCCGCCGCCTTCTCCAGCTCGCCATTCTCGATCAGCGTGGTAATCCGCTGGTTCAACGCCCCCGGGTGCTGTTCACGGGTCACCACCGGAATGAACTGCAACTTGCCGGCGAATTCGGCCAGGTAATCGCGCTGCTCCAGCCCGGCGATTTCATCCACATAAGCCAGCTCTTTCGCTTCGCGCACCGAGTAGACCAGCTTGATGTTGTCGAAACGCTCCCAAGCCTCGAAGTCCTGCAGGATCGACATGAACGGCGCAATGCCAGTACCGGTCGCCAGCAACCACAGGTCGCGGCCACCGACGAAGCGGTCGAGGGTGAGGAAGCCGAAGGCCTGGCGGTCGATCAACAGGGTATCGCCTGCCCCCAACCGGCTCAGCTCGCTGGTGAATTCCCCACCTGGCACCACGATGGAGAAGAAGTCGAGGTGCTCGTCATGGGGCGCGCTGACCATGGAATAGGCGCGCCACACCACGCTGCCATCGGCCTTGGTCACGCCAAGGCGCGCAAACTGGCCGGAACGGAAGCGGAACCCCGCATCGCGCGTAACCCGCAGGCTGAAGAGGTTCGGCGTAAGTGGCTGAACATCGAGCAGGGTCTGGCGGGTGAACTTTTCGGCGCTAGCGGTCATATCGGGCTCCAGGTTTGGCGTGCGCACAGTGTCGCGCAAAGTGGCGCGGATAAAAACCACTGCTTTGTAGGGCCTCATCTGCGGCGATCCTGCCGAAGTCGCATCGGATCCTGACCGCTATAACAAAAAAATCTCAGCACATTGGTAGGTCTTTTCCTACAATCATCCGGGCATCCAAACGGACTGGACCTGAGGCACAAGGAGTATTTCAGATGCGCCACTGGAAACCCGAGTATCTTCGTGCGTTCGCCGACGAACGCTGCCCACAAAAGTTGTTCGGCATGGCCGTGGATATGGCGCAAGATCTGGGCATGGAGTATCTGGGGCTGAACATTCGCATCCAGATCGCTACACAAACACCCCACCTGTTCATGTACAGCAATTACCCCCGTGAATGGATCGAGCGCTACCAGCGCGATGACCTCTACAAACAGGATTCAGCCGCCAATGCGAGCCATGTCTCGACCATGCCGGTGCTGTGGACCGATGATCTGTATCGCGAGGCTCCGCAATTTCGTAAAGCTGCCTGCCAGAGCGGTTTGCGCCATGGCTGGACGCAGTCATTGCACGACCGGCAGCACAACGAAAGCCAGATAACCGTAGCCAGATCCAGAAGGTCCATCAGTATCGCCGAACTCTATGAAAAGGCCGGCAGTGTGCAGTGGCTATGTCATACCCTGCATGAGGTAATTAGCGCACATCACCTCACAGCGCTATGCCCGCCGCAGCCGAAGTTGAGCGAGCGGGAGCTGGAAGTGCTGAAATGGTCGGCCGCCGGCAAGACCGCCGCCGACGTTGCCTGCATCCTGTCACTGTCGCAAAGCACGGTAAACTTCCATATCCGCAGTGTCATCACCAAGACCAACGCCGCCAACAAGGCCGCCGCCATCGCCATCGCCGTCATGCGTGGCTGGATCTGACCTTCAAACCTGCGACCTTGGGCAAAGCCCTGTAGAATCGCCCGGCAAAGCCCGGGGCGAACCGCAACGGGCAGTTTCGTACCCGAGCCAGACGCCATGCCCCTGTTGACCACCCCCTACGCCGAACTCGACCTGATCCGCCAGCCGGAACAGGCCAACGACCCGCTGCAGGCTTTCGATGCCGCCGACGAGTACCTGCTTGCGCAACTGCACGAACAGGCCCCCGAGGCCAACTGCCGGGTTCTGGTGCTCAATGACAGCTTCGGCGCCCTGGCCGCCAGCTTGGCGGGCAAGCTGCAGGTGGTCAGCAGTGGCGATTCACACCTGGCGCACCTGGCCCTGGAAAAGAACCTGGCACGCAATGGCCTGCCGTTCGACAGCGTGCCATTCGTGCCGGCCAGCGAACGCTGGCAAGGCCCGTTCGACCGGGTACTGGTGCGCGTGCCCAAGACCCTGGCCCTGCTCGAAGAACAACTGATCCGCCTGCAAGGTCACCTGGCGCCCGGTGCGCAGGTGATTGCAGGGGCGATGATCAAGCACCTGCCACGGGCGGCCGGTGACCTGATGGAGAAGTACATCGGCCCGGTGCAGGCCTCGCTGGCGCAGAAAAAGGCCCGCTTGCTGACCGCGACGGTGGCCGAACGGCCGGTCGCCCGCTCGCCCTACCCTAGCCGCTACCGCCTCGACGCGCCGGCGCTGGAGCTGCTCAACCACGCCAACGTATTCTGCCGAGAGGGGCTGGATATCGGCACGCGGGCGTTCCTGCCGCACCTGCCCCGCGAACTGGGCCGCGCGCGGGTGGCGGACCTGGGCTGCGGCAACGGCGTGCTGGCGATCGCCAGCGCCCTGGCCAACCCGGATGCCCAATACACCCTGGTCGACGAGTCGTACATGGCGGTGCAGTCGGCGCGGGAGAACTGGCAGGCCGCGCTGGGCGAGCGCCCGGCGGTGTTCGAGGCAGCCGATGGGTTGGCGGGGGTAGAGAAGCAGTCGCTGGACGTGGTGCTGTGCAATCCGCCGTTCCACCAGCAGCAGGTGGTGGGCGATTTCCTCGCCTGGCGCATGTTCCAGCAGGCGCGTGAAGCGTTGGTGGTGGGTGGGGCGCTGTATATCGTGGGTAACCGGCACCTGGGCTATCACAGCAAGCTGGCGCGGTTGTTCCGGGGGGTGGAGCAGGTGGCGGCTACGCCCAAGTTCGTCATCCTTAAAGCCCGCAAGTAAACCTGTACCGGCCCTATCGCCGGCAAGCCAGCTCCCACAGATACTCCACTGCATTCAAGGGCAGTGACTTACCTGTGGGAGCTGGCTTGCCGGCGATAGGGCCAGAGCAGGCTTACCTCAATGGGTGGTCAGCCCCGCAGCCCCCATGAACAGCCGCATCACGTAGGCCGCCACGCCCAGGGCCGCCACGCTCATCGCCCAGATCAGCAGCAGCCAGCCCAGGCGCTGCCACAGGGGTTTCTTCTCGTCCAAGCCATGCTTGCCGGTCATCATGCAGCCCTCCTAGTGATAGCCGTCTTCATGGGTCACCTTGCCGCGGAACACGTAGTAGCTCCAGAAGGTATACATGAGGATGAACGGCAGGATGAACAGTGTGCCCACCAGCATGAAGCCCTGGCTCTGCGGTGGTGCCGCGGCATCCCAGATCGAGATCGACGGCGGGATGATGTTCGGCCACAGGCTGATGCCCAGGCCGCTATAACCGAGGAAGATCAGCACCAACGTCAGCAGGAACGGCGTGTAGTGCGCATTGCGCGCCACCGCCTTGAGCAACCCGTAGAAGGTTACCAGCACCAGGATCGGCACCGGCATGAACCAGACCAGGTTAGGCATGCTGAACCAGCGGTCGGCGATCTGCGGGTAGGCGATCGGTGTCCACAGGCTGACGATGCCGATCACTACCAGCAGCACCAGCGCCAGCGGCCGAGCGATGTCGTGCATCTTCTGCTGCAGCGACCCTTCGGTCTTCATGATCAGCCAGGTGCAGCCCAACAGGGTGTAGGCAACGATCAGCCCCAGGCCGCAGAACAGGCTGAACGGGGTCAGCCAGTCAAGGGTGCCACCGGCGAAATGCCGGTCGACCACCTTGAAGCCTTCGAGGAAGGCACCCAGCGCCACGCCCTGGAAGAAGGTGGCGATCAGCGAGCCCCAGATGAACGCCTTGTCCCAGATGTGGCGCTTGTCGGCCTTGGCCTTGAAGCGGAACTCGAAGGCCACGCCGCGGAAGATCAGGCCGATCAACATCAGGATCAATGGCAGGTACAGGGCCTCCAGCACTACCGCGTAAGCCATCGGGAACGCCCCGAACAGCCCGGCACCGCCCAGCACCAGCCAGGTCTCGTTACCGTCCCACACGGGGGCGACGGTGTTCATCATCACATCGCGGTCATGCTCGCCCTTGACGAACGGGAAGAGCATGCCGATCCCCAGGTCGAAACCATCCATCACCACGTACATCATGACGCCGAAGATGATGATCACGGCCCAGATCAGCGGAAGGTCGATACCCATGGCTCAGTTCCCCTTGCTCAGGCTGGCGGAGTTGGCCTCTCGGCCATCATCGGCGGCGGACAGCGGCCGCGCCGGCGTGCGTTTGGTGCCAGGGCCACCTGGGTTGTGCTCGTCACCCTCACCGGTCTGCGGCCCTTTGCGCACCAGGCGCATCATGTAGCCAAGGCCGGTGCCGAACAGGGCGAAGTACACCACCACGAAGGCCACCAGGGTAAAGCCGAGCTGGGCGTAACTGTGGTTGGACACACCGTCTGCCGTGCGCATCAGGCCATACACCACCCAGGGCTGGCGGCCGATTTCGGTGGTGAACCAGCCGGCCAGCAGCGCGATCAGCCCGGAAGGGCCCATCCACAGGGCCAGGTACAGGAACGGCCGCGAGGTGTAGAGCGTGCCACGCTTGCGCAGCCAGAGGCTCCACAGCCCGACGAAGATCATCAGGAACCCCAGCCCGACCATGATCCGGAACGACCAGAAGACGATGGTCGAGTTGGGCCGGTCTTCGGGCGGGAACTCCTTCATCGCCGGCACCTGCTTGTCCAGGCTGTGGGTCAGGATCAGGCTGCCGAGCGCCGGGATCTCGAGCTTGAAGCGGGTGGTTTCGGCCTGCATGTCGGGAATGCCGAACAAGATCAGCGGGGTCGGCTCACCGGGCACGTTCTCCCAGTGGCCTTCGATCGCGGCGATTTTCACCGGCTGGTGCTTGAGCGTGTTGAGGCCATGGAAGTCACCGATCACCGCCTGGATCGGGGCGACGATCAGCGCCATCCACATGGCCATCGACAGCATCTTGCGCACCGCCGGGTTGTCACGCCCGCGCAGCAGGTGCCAGGCCGCCGAGGCACCGACGAAGAACGCGGTGGCAACGAACGCGGCCGTGGCCATGTGCATCAGGCGGTAGGGGAACGAGGGGTTGAATACCACCGCCAGCCAGTCCACCGGCACCACCCGGCCATCGATGATCTCGTGGCCTTGCGGGGTCTGCATCCAACTGTTGGAGGCGAGGATCCAGAAGGTCGAGACCAGGGTGCCGAGCGCCACCATCACCGTGGAAAAGAAGTGCAAGCCACGGCCGACGCGGTTCCAGCCAAACAGCATGACCCCCAGGAAGCCAGCTTCGAGGAAGAACGCGGTCAGCACCTCGTAGGTGAGCAGCGGGCCGGTAATGGCGCCGGCGAAGTCGGAGAAGCGGCTCCAGTTGGTACCGAACTGGTAGGCCATGACCAGGCCGGAAACCACCCCCATGCCGAAGTTGACGGCGAAGATTTTCGACCAGAAGTGATAAAGGTCACGGTAGACCTGGTTGTTGGTCCGCAGCCAGAGGCCTTCGAGGACTGCCAGGTAGCTCGCCAGGCCAATGGTGATGGCCGGGAACAGGATATGGAACGACACGGTAAAGGCAAACTGCATTCGGGCGAGCTCTAAGGCCTCTATTCCGAACATGGTGCTTCCTCTTCAGATAATCCGGCGTCCGGGCCGCTGGCCCCGTCGCCCACTGCCCCCACGGTAGTCGAGTGCGGCGCGTTGGAATTGTTCTGTTCGATCGCAGGGATTTCGGCCCGAGGGCCCGATCGTTACATCTGGAACGATTGACCCAGATCAACGATTGCTAGGAAGCATAGTCCTGAATGGCCCGCCGGGCCGTGTGGTTGATTGCCGCGTGACCGGTTGCCCCACCCCCTTTCATGACACGTGAAAAAGTGCCGACCCCGGCAAACAGTAACCGTTTGTTACAAACAGATGATACGCTGCGAACCCCTCTACTGCGCCGAGGCCCCTGGTTTCCGATGTCCGATTCCGCACCGCAGTTGTTGCGTCACCACCGCCCGTTCCTGGCCTTCTGGCTGGCCCGCGTGTTCACCGCCAGCGGCTTCCAGATGCTCACCGTGGCCATTGGCTGGCACCTCTACCAATTGACCGGCAATGTGCTGGACCTGGGCCTGGTCGGCCTGGTCGAATTCGCCCCACGGGTGCTGTTCATGCTGCACACCGGGCATGTTGCCGACCGCTATGACCGGCGCAAGGTCGCTGCGCTGTGCCAGAGCCTGCAGGGGCTGATAGCCCTGGCACTGGCGCTGGGCAGTGCCACCGACAACGTCACCCGCGAGCTGATCTTCGCCCTCGCCTTCCTGCTCGGTGCCACGCGCTCGTTCGAAATGCCGGCGACCCAGGCGCTGCTGCCCAACGTGGTACCGGCCGGGCTGTTCCCACGCGCGGTGGCGGCTTCGGCCTCGGCCACCCAGTCGGCAACCATTGTGGCGCCGGCGGTGGGCGGCTTCCTGTATGCCTTCGGCAGCATCTGGGTATACGGCCCCACCGTGGCCCTGTACGCCATCGCCTGCGTGCTGACCCTGAGCCTGCAGGCACGCGGCCAGGTGGCCCAGCGCGGGCGCGCCAGCATCGAATCGCTGCTGGCCGGCATCCGCTTCATTCGCAGCCGGCCGGACATCCTCGGCGCCATCTCGCTGGACCTGTTCGCCGTACTGCTGGGCGGGGCCACCGCGCTGTTGCCGGTGTTCGCCAAGGACATCCTGCTGACCGGCCCGCTGGGCCTCGGCCTGCTGCGCTCGGCGCCAGCGGTGGGGGCATTGCTGATGTCGCTGTGGCTGGCGCGCTTCCCGTTCGAGCGCAACGTGGGGCGGACCATGTTCACGGCAGTGGGCGTGTTCGGCGTGGCGACCATCGCCTTCGGCCTTTCGACCTCGTTCTGGTTCTCGCTGGCAGTGCTGGTGGTGCTGGGTGCGGCAGACATGATCAGCATGGTTATCCGCGGTGCCTTCGTGCAGCTGGAGACGCCGGATGAAATGCGCGGACGGGTGAGTGCGGTGAACGGCTTGTTCATTGGTGCTTCGAACCAGCTCGGCGAGTTCGAATCGGGGGTGACCGCGCACTGGTTTGGCACAGTGCCGGCGGTGGTGCTGGGTGGGGTGGGCACTTTGGTGGTGACTGGGGTGTGGATAAAACTGTTCCCGACACTGGCCAAGCGAGATCGATTGCATAACGGTTGATCGTAGGCCTGTTCTGGCCCTATCGCCGGCAAGCCAGCTCCCACAGGTACACCACAGTTTCCGAACCCTGTGCAGTACTTGTGGGAGCTGGCTTGCCGGCGATAGGGCCAGAACAGGCCATGCAGAACCCATTCCCCAACGGCCATAGGCCCCCGCCAAGCATGCTGGTATGATGCGCGGCTTTTTTCCGCCCCACACAAAACCACGGCAACCGGTACGGTCTGTGCTTTGCTGATGGGGTCGATACATTCATGGCGCCGGGGGCGCCTTGGGGAGCGGGCATGCTGGAAAGGCTGTTTCAACTAAAAGCACACAACACCAATGTGCGCACCGAGATTCTCGCGGGCGTCACCACCTTCCTGGCCATGGCCTACATCCTGTTCGTCAACCCGAGCATCCTCGGCGAGACCGGCATGGACAAGGGCGCGATCTTCGTCGCCACCTGCCTGGCCGCGGCCATCGGCTCGGTGACCATGGGCCTGATCGCCAACTACCCGATCGCCCTGGCGCCGGGCATGGGCCTGAACGCGTTCTTCACCTACACCGTGGTCCTGCACATGGGCCACACCTGGCAGGTGGCACTGGGTGCGGTGTTCCTGTCGGCGGTGATGTTCTTCCTGCTGTCGATCTTCCGCATCCGCGAATGGATCGTGAACAGCATCCCGCTGCCGCTGCGTTCGGCCATTGCCGCGGGCATCGGCCTGTTCCTGGCACTGATCGCCCTGCATAACGCAGGCATCGTCGTCGATAACCCGGCCACCCTGGTGGGCCTGGGCGACCTCAAGCAGCCAGCACCGATCCTCGCCACCCTGGGCTTCTTCCTGATCGTCGGCCTCGAGTCGCTGAAAGTGCGCGGCGCCGTGCTGATCGGCATTCTCGCCGTAACCATCGCCTCGATCCTGATGGGCGTGACGCCCTTCGGCGGCGTGGTCTCGATGCCGCCATCGCTGGCCCCGACCTTCCTGCAGCTGGACATCGCCGGCGCGCTGGACGTGGGCCTGGTCAGCGTGATCTTCGCCTTCCTGTTCGTCGACCTGTTCGACAACTCCGGCACCCTGATCGGCGTGGCCAAGCGCGCCGGGCTGATGGGCAAGGACGGCCACATGCCGAAGATGGGCCGTGCCCTGATCGCCGACAGTACCGCAGCCATGGCCGGCTCCCTGCTGGGCACCTCGACCACCACCAGCTACATCGAATCCGCTGCGGGCGTGAGCGCCGGTGGCCGCACCGGCCTGACCGCCATCGTGGTCGCCGTGCTGTTCCTGCTGGCGCTATTCTTCGCCCCGCTGGCCGGTAGCGTGCCGGCCTTCGCCACCGCCCCGGCGCTGCTGTTCGTCGCGGTGCTGATGGCCTCGGGCCTGGCAGAAATAAACTGGGACGACGTCACCGAAGCCGCACCGGTGGTAGTGACCGCCCTGGCCATGCCGCTGACCTACTCGATCGCCAACGGCATCGCCTTCGGCTTCATTTCCTGGACCGCCGTCAAGCTGATCTCCGGCCGCCACCGCGACCTGAACCCGGCCCTGGTGATCCTTTCCATCCTGTTCGTCATCAAGCTGGGCTGGTTCAACGCATGAGTGCTGCTTTCGACCCCTCCTCCTACACCACCCAGCTGGACGCCAAGGTGGCCCGGCTGCGCGAGCTGCTGGCGCCGTTCGGCGCGCCGGAGCCGGCTGTTTTCGACTCGCCGCGCGAGCATTACCGCCTGCGCGCCGAATTCCGCCTGTGGCGCGAGGATGGCCAGCGCCACTACGCCATGTTCGCCCCGGGCGAGAAGCACAAGGCGATCCTGATCGACGACTTCCCCATAGCCAGCCAGCGCATCAATGCACTGATGCCGCGCCTGAAAGCGGCCTGGCAGGCCAGCGAGGAACTGGGCAACCGCCTGTTCCAGGTGGAGTTCCTCACCACCCTGGCTGGCGATGCCATGGTCACCCTGTGCTACCACCGCCCACTGGACGAGGCGTGGGAAACGGCCGCACGGCAGCTGGCCGAAGAGCTGGGCGTGAGCATCATCGGCCGCTCCAAGGGCAAACGCCTGGTCATCGGCCGTGACTACGCGGTGGAAAAACTCGACGTCGCTGGCCGTGTGTTCAGCTACCGCCAGCCGGAAGGCGCGTTCACCCAGCCCAACGGCGCGGTGAACCAGAAGATGCTGAGCTGGGCCTTCGAGGCCATCGGCGAGCGCGATGACGACCTGCTGGAGCTGTACTGCGGCAACGGCAACTTCACCCTGCCGCTGGCCACCCGCGTGCGCCAGGTGCTGGCCACGGAAATCAGCAAGACCTCGGTCAATGCCGCGCTGAGCAACCTCGACGAGAACGCTGTGGATAACGTGCGGCTGGTGCGCCTGTCGGCAGAAGAGCTGACCCAGGCGCTGAATGAGGTGCGGCCGTTCCGCCGGCTGGAAGGCATCGACCTGAAGAGCTACGAGTTCGGTACGGTGTTCGTCGACCCGCCGCGGGCGGGGATGGACCCGGATACCTGCGAGCTGACCCGGCGTTTCGAGCGGATCCTGTACATCTCGTGCAACCCGGAGACGCTGGCGGCGAACATTGCCCAGTTGCAGGACACCCACCGCATCGAGCGGTGTGCGTTATTTGACCAGTTCCCGTATACCCACCATATGGAGAGTGGGGTTTTGCTGGTTCGGCGCTGACCTTCAGATCGCCGGGGCTGCTTTGCAGCCCATCGCCGGCAAGCCAGCTCCCACAGGTGCTGCACAGGCCTTGAGGGCCGCGCGGTCGGTGTGGGAGCTGGCTTGCCGGCGATGGGCCGCAAAGCGGCCCCAGGCTTCACTCAGAAGTCGAAGAACACCGTCTCCCCTTCCCCCTGAATACGGATATCGAAGCGATACGCCGTCTTCCCGTCCACCTCGCAACGCTTGGCCACCAGGGTCTCGCGCCGCTGCGGCTGCTCGATCAGGTTGAGCACCGGGCACTTGGCATTGGCCTCGGCCTCGTCATCGAAATACAGCCGCGTGTGCAGGTGGATGTTGATCCCCCGGGCAAACAGGCTGATGTTGATGTGCGGCGCCATCGGCACGCCCGCAGCGTTGTTCACCACACCCGGCTTGACCGTGTGCAGGGTCCACTCACCGGCATCGAAGGTGGTGGCGGTGCGGCCAAAGCTGTTGAAGGCGTTTTCCAGGTTGTAGGCATCCTGGTACTCGCCGTTGGCATCGGCTTGCCACACTTCCAGGAACGAATCGCGCACCAGGTGGCCGTTACCGTCATACACCTGGCCGATCAGCAGGATGTGCTCGCCCGGCGCGTCCGGCTTGGCCAGGCGGTTCCAGATTTCCTGGTCGCGGGTCGGGTTGCCGGCCGCTTCCAGGGCCAGGCCGATGTGCACGTAGGGGCCGGCGGTCTGCGAAGGGGTTTCCGGCAGCAGTTCGATTGGCATGGCGGGGTCCTCAGCAGTTTTCGAAGTGGGTCTTGCGCTGGCCGCGCAGCACGATGTCGAAGCGGTAGGCCAGGCAGTCCATCGGGTTGGCGTTGCTCATGTCGAGCTTGGCGATCAACTGCTGCACGGCTTGCGGGTTGGCGATCGACTTGACGATCGGGCACATCGGGATCAGCGGGTCACCCTCGAAGTACAGCTGGGTGATCAGCTTGGTGGCGATCGACGGGCCGCTGATGGCGAAGTGGATGTGCGCCGGGCGCCAGTCGTTCGGGCCGTTGCGCCACGGGTACGGGCCCGGCTTGATGGTGCGGAAGCTGTAGTAGCCATCACGGTCGGTCAGGCAACGGCCGACGCCACCGAAGTTCGGGTCCAGCGGCGCCAGGTAGCGGTCGTTCTTGTGACGGTAGCGGCCGCCGGCATTGGCCTGCCACATTTCCACCAGGGTATTCGGCACAGGCTTGCCGTACTGGTCGACGACACGGCCGGCGACGATGATGCGCTCGCCGATCGGCAAGCCGCCGTTGTTGAAGTTCAGCAGCAGGTCATGGTCATGGGCGCCGAAGCCTAGGTGGGAAAAGTCCGGGCCGGTGGTTTCGCTGATCGACTGCGGGATGCTGACCAGTGCCTGGCGTGGCGAGCGGGCAATGGACGTCTTGTAGTCAGGCGTAAGGGCTTTCGGGTGCCAGTTGCGATCACGGATCACGAAGCGGCTGTTGTCCTGGGCGGGCATGCCGGTTTCCTCTCTTGGAATTATGGAAATGCGCGGGGGGTTATTTGAAACCCTGTCGCGGGCAAGCCCGCTCCCACATGCAGTTTCAGGCAGGTAGCGTGCAATGAATATTGAAATCAGCCACATCAAACATAACCATTTGGTTATGCATAAGCACCTTGGCCTGACACTCGCCGCTGTCGTGGACTAATCTTTGTCTTCTTGTTTCACGCTCCGGAGAGCATTCATGGATTGGCGAAAAGGCCGACGCAGCGACAATGTGGTCGATGCCCGAGGCGAAGGTGGTGGCGGCGGCATGCGTTTCGGCGGCGGCAAGGGGCTGGGGCTTGGTGCGGTGCTGCTGATTGTCGGCATCGGCTGGCTCACCGGCCAGGACCCGTTGCAGATTCTTGGCCAGCTCGCCGGCCAGATGGAGCAGCAACAACAGCAGGCACCCAGCAGCGCGGGCGGCAAGGCCCCGCCGGCCAACGACCAGCAGGCCGAGTTCGTTGCCTCGATCCTGGGCGATACCGAAGACACCTGGAAAGCCCTGTTCGCCGAGGGCGGCAAGCAGTACCGCGACCCCAAGCTGGTGCTGTTCAGCGGCCAGGTCAATTCGGCCTGTGGCTTTGCCTCGGCGGCGGTGGGGCCGTTCTACTGCCCGGCAGACCAGCGGGTCTACCTGGACATGTCGTTCTTCCGCGAAATGGAAACCCGCTTCGCCGCAGCCGGCGACTTTGCCCAGGCCTACGTGATCGCCCACGAAATCGGCCATCACGTACAGACCCTGCTGGGCGTGTCGGCCAAGGTCGATGCCGCGCGCCGCAGTGGCCAGCGCATGGAAGGCGACAATGGCCTGCTGGTGCGCCAGGAACTGCAGGCCGACTGCCTGGCTGGTGTATGGGCCTACCAGGCGCAGAAGCGCCTGAACTGGCTGGAACCGGGCGACGTCGAAGAGGCGCTGAACGCGGCCAATGCCATTGGCGATGACCGCCTGCAGCAGCAAGGCCGCGGGCGCGTGGTACCAGACTCGTTCACCCACGGCACCTCGGCGCAGCGGGTGCGCTGGTTCAAGGCCGGGTTTGCCGAGGGCGAAGTGAACCGCTGCGATACCTTCAGCGCGCGCAACCTCTGAGGCTTCATGGGGCCGCTTTGCGGCCCTTCGCGGCGGTTCGGCGCCCCGACACGCCCGCTCCCACAGGTAAATCGCTGCCCTTGAAGTTGGCGCTATCCCTGTGGGAGCGGGCATGCCCGCGAAGGGCTGCAGAGCAGCCCCAATCAAGCCAGTTACAATTCTGCTGAAAAAGCGTTTCAGCTTCCTCCATCACTGCCGATAACCCCTGCACGAATCAGCGGGCATCCAGAACAACAACGCCTGGCGATCGAAGATCAAGCGAGCGAAAACAACTTCTGGAGAGCGTGCATGAACAGCTGGTTCGCCAACATCAGCGTCAACCTCAAACTCGGCCTGGGCTTCGGCCTGGTACTGATCCTCACCGGCCTGCTGGCCCTGACCGGCTGGACCAGCCTGGGCAGCCTGATCGACCGCAGCAACTGGATGGGCGATATCGGCCAGCTCAACAAGGACCTGACCGACCTGCGCATTGCCCGCCTGCAGTACATGATCGCCAACGGCGACGATGCCGCCGCCGCCAACACCCAGACCAAGCTGGACGCCTTCAGCAAGCAGCAGGCCTACCTGGCCAGCACCTTCAAGAGCCCGGAAAACATCAAGCTGCTGGGTGAACTGGGCGAGACCATCAGCGCCTACAAGGTGTCGCTGAACAAGATGCGCCAGGGCTACGACGCCACCCGCACCGCGCGCACGGCCATGGACGGCTCGGCCAGCCGTGCCGACCAGGCCATGGACGCCCTCAGCCAGGAAGTCATGGCGCGCCCCGAAGCCGACAGCGTGCGCCTGGCCCAGTACCAGTTGATCAGCAAGGCCCGCCAGCAACTGTTGCAGGTGCGCATCGACGTACGCGGCTACATTGCCGAAAACAGCGCCGCCAACGAGCAGGCCGCCCTGCGCCAGCTGGACGCCGCCCTGGCCGAAATCGACAACCTCAAGCGCCAGCTGCCGGCCGAAGACACACGCCTGCAACAGTTCGAAGGCTCGGTGCTGGCCTACCGTGACGCCGTGCGCCAGTTCCGCGATGCGGTCGCCAACATCACCACTGCGCGCGCCGAAATGACCGTGCAGGGTGCCGACATCGTCAAGCGCAGCGACGCGCTGTACCAGATCCAGCTGCAGCGCCGCGACATCGAGAGCAGCCAGGCTCGCAGCTTGCAGGCCATCGCCACGCTGCTGGCGCTGCTGGTCGGCGTGCTGGCGGCAGTGCTGATCACCCGGCAGATCACCCGCCCGCTGCGCGACACCATGGTGGCAGTGGAAAAGATCGCCAGCGGCGACCTCACCCAGCATCTGCGCGTCACCCGCCGCGACGAACTGGGCGTGCTGCAACAAGGCATCGCCCGCATGGGCACCACCTTGCGCGAGCTGATCAGCGGCATCCGCGACGGCGTCACTCAGATCGCCAGCGCTGCCGAGGAACTGTCGGCGGTGACCGAGCAGACCAGCGCCGGCGCCAACAGCCAGAAGGTCGAGACCGACCAGGTGGCCACCG
Organism: Pseudomonas sp. B14(2017); assembly: GCF_002113255.1. Taxonomy (NCBI): domain Bacteria; kingdom Pseudomonadati; phylum Pseudomonadota; class Gammaproteobacteria; order Pseudomonadales; family Pseudomonadaceae; genus Pseudomonas; species Pseudomonas sp. B14(2017). Next base: position 31,646 of record NZ_NEJY01000027.1, on the reverse strand, counting down.
CCATGCACGAAATGGCCGCTACCGTTCAGGAAGTGGCGCGCAATGCCGAACAGGCCTCGCATGCCGCCACCGGTGCCGATGACGAAGCCCGTGCCGGCGACCGCGTGGTGGGCGAAGCAATTGGCCAGATCGAACGCCTGGCCGAGGACATGCACCGCTCCACCGAAGCCATGAACTTGCTGCAGCAGGAAAGCCAGAAGATCGGCAGCGTGATGGACGTGATCAAGTCGGTGGCCGAACAGACCAACCTGCTGGCGCTGAACGCAGCGATCGAGGCGGCGCGTGCCGGCGAGGCCGGGCGTGGTTTTGCCGTGGTCGCCGATGAAGTGCGCGGCCTGGCCCAACGCACACAGAAATCCACCGAAGAGATCGAAGAGCTGATCGCCAGCCTGCAGCATGGGACCCAGCAAGTGGCTACGGCCATGCACGGCAGCCGCACCCTGACCGACAGCAGCGTCGAGCTGGCGCGCAAGGCCGGGGCTTCGCTGGAGAGCATCACCAGCACGGTGTCGAGCATCCAGTCGATGAACCAGCAGATTGCCGCAGCGGCGGAGCAGCAGAGTGCGGTGGCGGAGGAGATCAGCCGCAGCATCCTGAATGTGCGTGATGTGTCGGAGCAGACGGCGGCGGCCAGTGACGAGACGGCGGCGTCCAGCGTGGAGTTGGCGCGGTTGGGTGGGCAGTTGCAGACGTTGGTCAGCCAGTTCCGCGTCTGACCTGAAGACCCTGGGGCCGCTTTGCGGCCCATCGCCGGCAAGCCAGGCTCCCACAGGGATAGCACAGGCCTCGGGGCTGCGCCGTACCTGTGGGAGCTGGCTTGCCGGCGATAGGGCCGGCACTGACGACCGCTTACTTGATGACCATCCCTACCCCACGCCCACGCGGATCCGAAGCGGTCTCCAGCTTCGTCCCATCAACCCGGATCGCCTGGATATCCCCCATCTCCCAGCCCTGGTCCTCCAGCACATAGCCCATCTTCTTCAGTTCATCAGCCACCGGCCCGGTAAGCGGTGCATAGCTGTCGAAGTAGATGGTGTCCTTGGGCAGCAACTGATGGTGCACGCGCTGCGCCGCCACCGCCTTGTCCAGCGGCATGTCGTAGTCGTACAGGTTGTTCATCACCTGGAAGATCGAGGTGAAGATCCGCGACCCACCCGGGGTACCGATGACCAGCTCGACCTTGCCATCACGGGTCATCAGGCTGGGGCTCATGGACGACAGCATGCGCTTGCCCGGGGCGATGGCATTGGCATCGCCACCAACCACACCAAAGGCGTTCGCCGCCCCCGGCTTGGCGCTGAAATCGTCCATCTCGTCGTTGAGCAGGAAGCCGGCGCCTTTCACCACCACACCACTGCCGTAATCGAGGTTGAGGGTGTAGGTGTTGCTGACCGCATTGCCCTGCTTGTCGACGATCGAGAAGTGCGTGGTCTGGTGCGGTTCCAGGCCCGGCTTGACCTTGTCGGTGTCGGAAATGGCCTTCGGGTTGACCTGCGCGGCGCGCTTGGCCAGGTAGTCCTTGGCCACCAGCTGATCCACCGGCACTTTGGTGAAGGCCGGGTCGCCAAGGTAGTCGGCGCGGTCGGCGAACACGCGCTTCTCGATCTCGGCCAACAGGTGTATGTACTGCGCCGAGTTGTGCGCCACACCCTTGAAGTCCGCCGCGCGGTTTTCCTTGATGCCCAGCAGCTGGGCCAGGGCGACGCCACCGGAGCTTGGCGGTGGCGCGGTATACACCACGTTGCCACGCCAGCTCACGGCCATCGGCTCACGCCATACGGCCTTGTAGTCCTTGAGGTCCTGTTTGGTGATCAGGCCCTTGTCGGCCTGCATCTGCGCCACCAGCAGGTCGGCGGTCTTGCCCTGGTAGAACTCGCTCACACCCTTGTCGGCGATGCGTTCCAAGGTCTGGGCCATTTCCGGTTGCTTGAACAGCTCGCCGACCTTCATGTTGCCGAAGTAGTCGTTGAAATTGGTCGCGGTCTTGAACATGCCCTGGGCATCGTTACGGTACTGGTACTGCTTTGCGGCCACCTTAAAGCCGTTTTTCGCATAGCCGATGGCCGGGGTCAGCAGCTCGCTCCAGGGCAGCTTGCCGAACTTCTGGTGCGCCTCCCACAACCCCATCACCGTGCCCGGTACGCCAGCAGCGCGTGCCCCGACCAGGCTCAGGTTCTCGATGACCTCACCCTTTTCGTCCAGGTACATGTTGCGCGTGGCGGCCTGGGGCGCGACTTCGCGGTAGTCGAGGAAGTAGGGTTTGCCGTCGACGAACAGGGTCATGAACCCGCCACCGCCGATGTTGCCGGCCTCGGGATAAGTCACCGCCAGGGTGAAAGCCGTGGCCACTGCCGCATCCACCGCGTTGCCGCCTTTCTTGAGGATGTCGGCGGCCACCTGTGCACCATATTGATCGGGCGCGGCCACCGCGCCGCCCTCAAGGTTGGCGGCATGAACCGAGGAACAGCTCAGGATCGCGGCTGCGAGAGCCAGGTACTGGAACGGAACAATACGCATGACACTTCCTTGGTGTTGTTTTTGTTGAGCAGTCAGTAAGGCCGAAGCGCTTCGACTGTGCAATCAACCGCAGGAAGTTTCGCCGCCTGTGGACAGGATCTGTCGCGTTCAGGCAACTCAGCTGGCGTACATCGCCAACTTGCGCTGGATGAAATCGAGGAAGCACTGGATACGCAGCGCCAGCTGGGTGTTGCGGTAGTACACCGCATGGATCGGCTGGCGGTAGCCGTTGTTGGCTTCGCTCAGCAGCACTTGCAGGCGCCCGGTGCGGATGTCCTCGTGGGTCATGAAGTGCGACAGGCTGACGATGCCCTCGCCGGCCAGCGCCAGTTGGCGCAGGGTCTCGCCGCTGGAAGCGATCAGCGCCGGGCGGATGCTCCAGCGGTCACCCTGGGCATGGCGCAGTGGCCAGTGGTTGAGCGATTCGGGCTGGCTGAAGCCAAGCAGGCAGTGGTTGGCCAGGTCCTCGACCCGCTGCGGCGTGCCGTGCTGCTCGAGGTAGGCCGGGCTGGCCAGCACCTGTACCGGGCTGCAACCCAGGCTGCGTGCGTGCAGGCTGGAGTCGGCCAGTTCACCGATGCGGATCGCCACATCGGTGCTTTGCTCCAGCAGGTCGATGATCAGGTCGTCGGTATTGAGTTCCAGTTCGATGCCAGGGTATTGGTGGCGGAACTCACCGATCCACGGCAGGATGGCATGCAGCATGAACGGCGCGGCGGCGTTGATGCGCAGGCGCCCGGTGGGGGTCTGGCGGTTCATCGACAGGCGCTCTTCCATCTCGTCCATCTGCTCCAGGATCAACCGCGCGCGCTCGAGGAAGAAGCGGCCCTCCTCGGTCAGGTCCATGCGCCGAGTGGTGCGGTTGACCAGCGTGGTACCCAGCTTGCCCTCAAGGCGCGACAGGGTACGGCTGACGGCGGACGGGGTCTGGCCCATCTGCTCGGCAGCAGCGGAAATCGAGCCGCAGTCGATGACGGTGACGAATACCTGGAGTTCTTCGGATCGGGTTTTCACATCTGCGCCTGTGGTTGGTCTCTGCAGGGATTAGATAGCCGCTTGTCGAGGCCAAGTCCAGCGGTGCCTGTACGGGCCTCTTCGCGGGCTTGCCCGCGAAGAGGCCGGCACAGAGAAAACCTTACTGTGCCTTGCCGAACACCTTGTCCAGATGCGCCTCATAGGCCGCCAAAGCAGCCGGCACATCCGGCCGCTTCATCACATCCACTGCCAGGAAAGTCGGCAGCCCGGTCATGCCGAGGAACTGGTTGGCCTTGTGGAACGGGAAGTACACCGCGTCCACCCCCTTGCCCTCGAAGAAATCGCTCGGGTCGTCGAATGCCTGCTGTGGTGCATTCCAGGTCAGCGAAAGCATGTACTGCTTGCCGTGCACCAGGCCACCACTGCCGTACTTCTGCGAGTGGTCCGCACGGGTACGGCCGTCGTTGGCATACAAGCTACCGTGGCCGGCGGTGAACACCTCGTCGATGTACTTTTTAACGGTCCATGGCGCGCCCATCCACCAACCGGGCATCTGGTAGATCACCACATCGGCCCAGAGGAACTTCTCCACCTCTTCCTGGGCGTCGTAGCCACCGTCGATGAAGGTCTGGCGCACATCGAAACCGGCCCGGTCCAGATGAGCGATGGCCGCTTCGTGCAAGGTCGCGTTGAGGCGACCGTCGGAGTGAGCGAATTGTTTACCACCGTTGAGCAAAAGGATCTTCTTCATGGGGGCCTCGCGGAAAAGTCAGGCCGGCAGGTTAGGGGCTCGCAGGCGCGGGATACAGTAATGCATAGGCAAAATACAATTGATCTGAAGTCACGAATGAACAATACATTATTGCCTTAGAATCGCATCACCTCCCATCAACGAGTAGCGACCCATGAGTGAGCAGTACGCCTTCATCCTCAAAGCCAAGACCCGCCCGGAAATGGCTGAAGCGTTCGAAACCCTGTTCCGCGCCTACGTCGAGCCAAGCCGCCAGGAGCCGGGCTGCATCGAGTACCACATGCTGCGCGACAAGCAGGACCCGAGCCTGTTCGTGTTCTTCGAGGTCTGGGCCGACAAGGCCGCGCTGGATGTGCATTCGGCCCTGCCGCACATGACCGCGTTCTTCGAAAAGCGCATGGACTACCTGGAACGCGATTTCGACATCCAGATGATCGACATGCTCAGCGCATCAAGCGCTAACCGCTGATCAGCAAATGGCCGCCGAGTGCGGCCAGGCCGATGAAGAAGCAGCGTTTGAACAACTGCGCGCTGATGCGCTGACGCAGCCACTGGCCGGCCAGCATGCCGAGCAAGGCCGGCGCCAGCATCAGCAGCGAAGCACCCAGTGCCTGGCCACCCAGGGCATCCTGCCCGGCCAGGCCAACGGCCAAGGCCAGGGTCGAAACCGTGAATGACAGGCCCAGGGCCTGGATCATCTGTTCCCGGCTCAAACCCAAGCTCTGCAGGTAGGGCACCGCCGGTATCACGAATACCCCGGTCGCCGCCGTGACCACGCCCGTAACCAGCCCGCAAAGCGGCCCCGACCAACGCTCCCGCCCCGGTGCCAGGCGCAGGCCCGGGCCGACCAGCCCGTACAGCGCATACACCATCAAGGCCGCGCCCAGTGCATGTGCGGCCCAAGGGCCGCTGTTGATCCCCAGCCAGGCGCTGCCCAGCAAGGTACCGACGAAGATCATCGCCAGCATCGGCCACAGGCGTGCCAGCAACCCCTGCAGGTGCCCACCACTGGCCAGCTGCCACAGGTTGGTGAGGGTCGACGGCACGATCAGCAATGCCGCAGCCTGCGCCGGTGACATAGCCAGGCCCAGCAGGCCCATGGCGATCGTTGGCAGGCCGAGGCCGATCACGCCCTTCACCGCACCGGCCAGCAGGAAGGTCAGTACCACCAGCAGCGACAGCGCTGGGCCAATGTTCTGGTAGAAAGCGAGCAAGGTGTTCATGGGCCGATGATGGCGTGCGCCGGCCGGGGTGAAAATCTGCCATATACTCAGCCAGACTCTTGCCAGGACAGAGCCACATGCATTTCGACCTGATCGACCTCAGGCTGTTCCAGCACACCCTGGAGTGCGGCAACATCACCGCCGGTGCCAGCCGCAGCCATCTGTCGCTGGCAGCAGCCAGTGCGCGCATCCGCGCCATGGAGGCATCGCTGGGCATCCCTTTGCTGGAACGCAACCGCCGTGGCGTGCAGCCGACCCCGGCCGGCCAGGCGCTGCTGCAGCATGCCCGGCTGATAACGCAGCAGGTCGAGCGCCTGCAGTTCGACCTGGGCCAGTACGCACAAGGGCAGCAGGGCCAGGTGCGCCTGCTGTGCAACACTGCTGCACTCACGGAGTACCTGCCGGAGCTGCTGGCCGGCTACCTGGCTGAAAACCCTGGAGTCAGCGTGGATGTGCAGGAGTTGCCGAGCCTGCGCATCGTGCAGTCGATTACCCAAGGCATGGCAGACCTGGGCATTGTTTCGACCGCCGCACCCAGCGCGCACCTGCAGACCCGGCCGTTTCGCGAAGACCCGTTGGTGCTGGTAACGCCGCAGCGCCACCCGCTGGCCAACGAGGTCGCGCCGAGCTTCATCGATAGCCTGGCCCATGGCTATGTCGGCCTGGGGGCTGGCAGTGCACTGGCGTTGTACCTGGAAGAGCAGGCACTGCGCGAGGGGCGGCGCATGCGGGTTCGGGTGCGGGCCGAAGGGTTCGATGGCGTGATCCGCATGGTCGCGGGCGGTGCCGGGGTGGGGGTGGTGCCGCTGGCTGCGGTGAAACGTTGGCAAGGGGTGTTGCCGTTGCACTGGGTGGCGCTGACGGAACCATGGGCCAATCGCCGGTTGCTGGTGTGTGCACGCGATTTTGCGGCATTGCCGGGGTATGCCGCAGGGTTGGTAACCACCCTCACCCGCTGACGGAGTGGATGGCACGGGCTTCGCCCGTGTTCGCGGGTGAACCCGCTCCCACAGGATATGTGGTATCTCTCGGATGGACACTATACCTGTGGGAGCGGGCGGGCCCGCGAAGCAGGCACCGCGATTGATGGCACGGGCTTCGCCCGTGTTCGCGGGCGGGCCCGCTCCCACTGGATACGTGGTATCTCTCGGATGGACGCTATACCTGTGGGAGCGGGTTTACCCGCGAAGAAGGCTCACACACAATGGCGCCGTAACGACCCACCGAAAAGGACTTTCCAGTGGCATCGATCTACCAGCTCAAACCGCGCTTCCAGGCCATGCTCCGCCCTGCTGTCCAGCGCCTCTACGACCGCGGTGTCACCGCCAACCAGGTCACCGTCGCCGCCGCCCTGCTGTCAATCCTGCTGGGCCTGCTGCTGGCTGCCCTGCCCCATCTCACCTGGCTGTTCATCCTGATTCCAGTCTGGATGCTGCTGCGCATGGCACTGAACGCCGTCGACGGTATGCTCGCCCGGGAGTTCGGCCAGCAATCCACCCTCGGCGCCTACCTCAACGAACTGTGCGACGTGATCGCCGATGCCGCGCTGTACCTGCCCTTCGCCCTGCTGGCGGGTGTATCGCCAACCTTGGTCGTACTCGTGGTGCTCAGCGCCACCTTCAGCGAATACGCCGGTGTCATGGGCCCGCTGGCCGGCGCCTCACGGCGCTACGACGGCCCCATGGGCAAGAGCGACCGGGCGTTCGCCTTCGGCGTGCTGGGTACCGGTGTCGCCTTCGGCGTGCTGAACGGCGCCTGGATCAACGGCCTGTTGCTGGTCATCCTCGCACTCTCGCTCTATACCCTCTACAACCGGGTTCGCCAGGGGCTGGCCGAAACCCGCTGAGCCCACTGCCGTCGTAAAAGGATGTCGACCATGCGCCAAGCGCAAGCGCTACACTTCTCCACCCATGACGGCGTCGAGCTGCACTACCGTCACTGGCCTGCCACCCGTAACCAACACCAGCCACGCCGGGCCGTAGTGATGTTCCACCGCGGCCACGAACACGGCGGGCGCATGGCCCACCTGGCCGATGAGCTGGACATGCCGGGCTACGATTTCTTCGCCTGGGATGCCCGTGGCCACGGCCAGTCGCCGGGCGCGCGCGGCGACAGCCCGGGGTTCGCCACCAGCGTGCGCGATGTGCAGACCTTCATCGAGCACATCCAGGCCCGCCATGGCATTGCCGAACAGGACCTGGTGGTGCTGGCGCAGAGCGTCGGGGCCGTGCTGGTCGCCACCTGGGCCCACGACTACGCGCCGAAGGTGCGCTGCCTGGTGCTGGCCTCGCCAGCGTTCAAGGTCAAACTGTACGTGCCGTTCGCCCGCCCCGGCCTGAAACTGCTGAAGGCCTTGCGCGGCAACTTCTTCGTCAACAGCTACGTCAAGCCTCGCCTGCTCACCCACGACCCCGAACGGGTCATGTCGTATGTGGCCGACCCGCTGATCAGCCGGCCGATTTCGGTAACCATGTTGCTGGGCCTGTACGAAGCCGCCGACCGGGTGGTGGCGGATGCCCAGGCCATCCAGCTACCGACTCAGCTGCTGGTTTCCGGTGCCGACTTCGTGGTCGAACGCCAGCCGCAGGAACGCTTCTTCGAACGCCTGGGCAGTGCGCGCAAGGAAATGCACATCCTGCCTGGCTTCTTCCACGACACCCTTGGCGAGCGTGATCGGGCCCATGCCTTGCGGCGTATCGAGCGGTTCGTCGAACATTGTTTCACCAGCCCCGCCGCCCTGCCGTCACTGCTCGATGCCGACAAGACCGGCGCCACCTGCGCCGAGGCTGAAAGCCTGGCCGCACCGCTGCCGCGCAACTCGCCCCGCGACCTTTACTGGCGCGCTACCCGCGCCGGGCTGCACCTGGGCAAGGGGCTGTCCGAAGGTGTGAAGCTGGGTTTCGATACCGGTTTCGATTCGGGCAGTACCCTGGACTACGTGTACCGCAACCAGCCGACCGGCAAAGGCAAACTTGGCCGCCTGGTCGACCAGAACTACCTCGACGCCATCGGCTGGCGCGGCATCCGCCAACGCAAGCTGCACGTAGAGGAACTGCTGCGCCTGGCCATCGCCCGCCTGCGCGAACAGCAGCGGCCGGTGCACATCGTCGATATCGCCGCCGGCCATGGCCGCTACATCCTCGAGGCCCTGCAGGAACTCGAACAACTGCCGGACTCGATCCTGCTGCGCGACTACAGCGAACTGAACGTGCAGCAAGGCAGCGCACTGATTGCCGAAAAGGGCCTGGCCGACATCGCCCGCTTCGTCCAGGGCGATGCCTTCGACCGCCAGAGCCTGGCCACCCTGGAACAACCACCGACTCTGGCCGTGGTCTCCGGCCTGTACGAACTGTTCGCCAGCAACCAGTTGGTAGGCAACTCGCTGGCCGGCCTGGCCGATGCGCTGGAAGATGGCGGTTACCTGGTCTACACCGGCCAGCCGTGGCACCCGCAACTGGAAATGATCGCCCGCGCCCTCACCAGCCACCGCGGCGGCGAGGCCTGGGTGATGCGCCGCCGCAGCCAGGCCGAAATGGACCAGCTGGTAGAGGCGGCGGGGTTCCGCAAGCTGGCCCAGCGCATCGATGAATGGGGCATTTTCAGCGTCAGCCTGGCACAACGGGTGCGCTGAATGAGCCCATCACGCGAGCCCGGGCTGATCCGCCGGGGCGTTTTCTGGCTTCTGCTGCTGGGGCCGCTGTTTTTCCTCAGCTACGGGCTGGCGAACAACCACACGGCCGGGCGCAGTGATGTCGGCAGCCTGGTGTTCGGCTGGGAAAGCCGCATGCCGTTGTGGCCGTGGACGATCATCCCGTACTGGTCGATCGACCTGCTCTACGGCTTGTCCTTCCTGCTGCCGCGCACGCGCCAGGAAATGGACCGGCACGCGCTGGCGCTGCTAACCGCGCAGCTGATCAGCGTCAGCTGCTTCCTGCTCTGGCCGCTGCGCTTCACCTTCGAGCGGCCGGAACTGGGCGGGGTGTTCGGCTGGATGTTCGATGTGCTGATGGGCTTCGACAAGCCGTTCAACCAGGCGCCTTCACTGCATATTGCCCTGCTGGTGATCATCTGGACGATGTTTGCCCGGCACGTGCAGCGCCAGCCCTGGCGTTGGCTGATGCATGGCTGGATGGCACTGATCGGGGTGTCGGTGCTGACCACCTGGCAGCACCATTTCATCGACGTGCCGACCGGGGCATTGGCGGGGTTCGTCTGCGTCTGGTTGTGGCCATATCGGGGGCAGCTGCCCTGGCAGCGGGTGCGCCTTGCGCGGGATGCCAAGCGTTGGCGGTTGGCGTTGTTCTATACAGTGGGTGGGCTGCTGTGCGCAGTGCCGGCCGTTGCGTTGGGCGGCGCCTGGCTGTGGTTGAGCTGGCCGGCCGTGTCGCTGGCTTTGGTGGCGCTGAACTATGGCGTGCTCGGTGCAGGCGGGTTTCAGAAAGGCGCCGATGGGCGCTTGTCGAATGCGGCCAGCTGGCTGCTGGCGCCGTACCTGATTGGGGCGTGGGTCAACTCGAGGTTGTGGACCTGGCGGCACCCGCAGGCGGATGAAGTGTGTGACGGTGTCTACCTTGGGCGGATTCCAGGGCGTGACGCGCAGTTCGCTGCGGTGGTCGATTTGTGCGCAGAGCTACCGTGCATTGTTGGCCGCCCTGTCGCGGACACTTGTGGGAGCGGCCTTGTGTCGCGAAAGGGCTGCGAAGCAGCCCCAGATTTTCAGCTTCGCCGCAGATATTGCTGGGGCCGCTTCGCGACCCTTTCGCGACACAAGGCCGCTCCCACAGGGTCCGCGTCAGCCGGTCAGGCAGAGCATGGCTACGCATGTTTCCCTACCCTGGACCTGATCGCCCCGGAAAGCCCATTGCTGCACCAGGCCGCCATCGCCATCGAACGCCTGCGCTCCCAAGGCCCGGTGCTGGTCTGTTGCGCCCTGGGCTATTCGCGCAGTGCCAGCGCCGTGGCCGCCTGGCTGGTGCTCACGGGCCGCTGCACTGATGCTCGCCAGGCCGAGGCGCTGATCCGCAAGGCCCGCCCCGGCGTGGTCCTGCACAGCGCACATCGCCAAGCCTTGCAACAGCTAGGGACACAACCATGACGCTGTACGTGGTGGCCAGCCTGCTGGGCCGTGGCAAACAACTGGAACGCCTGTCGGACGGCCTCACCCTGCTGGCCCTGGCCTACGGCCTGGCGCCCTTGCTGGGTGCACAGTTGCAACCACTGGCCAGCCTGCTGTGCATTGCGCTGCTGGTACTAGGCGTGCTGCACAAGTACTGGGCCATCCGTGTGGCCATCGATGCCCAACTGTTCGCCCACCTCGCCGCTAGCCGCGACCTGGCGGCGGACACCTTGGCCCTGGACCGCGCCTTGTTCGAGCTGAATCTCAAACCGCAGGCCGCCGACTCCCGCGCCTGGCCTGCCCGCAGTCAGGCCGCGCTGGCCCTGTTACGCCGCCAGGCAGTGTGCCTGGGCCTGCAGCTATCGCTGGCCTTGGCTACCCTGCTGACACTGCCTTTGAAGGGATGACTACCGATCCATGCTCGCCAACCTGACCGCCTACCTCATCACTTCCGCCGCCCGCCTGATCACCGGCGCCCGCGCCCTGTGGCTGGGCTGCACGCCGCTGCCGGTGCAGCGCCTGTATTTCGCCAACCACAGCAGCCATGGCGACTTCGTACTGCTGTGGGCCTCGCTGCCACAACCGCTGCGCAAGCGTACCCGTCCGGTAGCCGGCGCCGACTACTGGGCCAAGCCGGGCATTCGCGACTTTCTCATCCGCAAGGTCTTCAATGGTGTGCTGATCAACCGGCAACACAGCGCCGGCCAGGGCAGCCCGTTGCAGCCGATCCTCGAAGCCGTGGCCCAGGGCGACTCGCTGATCTTCTTCCCGGAGGGCACTCGCAATCTCGGCGACGAGCCGCTGATGCCGTTCAGGAGCGGGCTGTACCACCTGGCAGCAGCCAACCCCGAAGTCGAACTGGTGCCGGTATGGATCGCCAACCTCAACCGGGTGATGCCCAAGGGCCGCGCCTTGCCATTGCCGTTGTTGTGCACATTGAGCTTTGGCGAGCCGCTGCACCTGCAGGCGGATGAAAGCAAGCAAGCCTTTCTCGAGCGGGCCAGCCAGGCCCTGCTGAACCTGGCCCCCAAGGATGCCTGAGATGGACGACAACACCCTTTCCCTGTTTGCCGGCATCGGCGCCCTGCTGCTGCTCGCCAGCGTGATCGGCCGCCTGCTCAAATGGCGCGCCGGCCCGGCACCGCACGCGGTGATCGACAACCTCAACGCCCGCATCAACGCCTGGTGGGTGATGGTACTGGTGATCGGCATCGCCTTCCTGTTCGGCAAGTACGGCGTGATCGTGCTGTTCTACGGCGTATCGTTCTATGCCTTGCGCGAGTTCATGACGCTCACCCCGACCCGGCGCAGCGACTACCCGGCACTGGTGGCGGCGTTCTATGTGGCGCTGCCGGTGCAGTACGTGCTGATCGCCATGGATTGGTACGGGTTGTTCAGCATCTTCATCCCGGTGTACCTGTTCCTGTTGCTGCCGATCCTGGCCAGCTTCGGCGGCGACACCACGCGCTTTCTCGAGCGCGCCTCGAAGGTGCAGTGGGGGCTGATGATCGCGGTGTACTGCGTGTCGTCGGTGCCGGCATTGATGACCCTGGACATCCCGGGTTACGAGGGCCGCAACCTGCTGCTGATTGCCTGGCTGATCCTGGTGGTGCAGATCAGCGACGTGCTGCAGTACGTGTGCGGCAAGCTGTTCGGCAAGCACAAGGTAGCGCCCAACCTGTCACCATCCAAGACCGTCGAAGGCCTGGCCGGCGGCGTGGCGCTGTCCACCCTGATCGGCGCCCTGCTGTGCTGGATCACCCCGTTCACCTTCTGGCAGGCCGCACTCATGGCGTTGGCGGTGAACGCCATGGGCTTCTTCGGCGGGCTGGTGATGTCGGCGATCAAACGCGACCGTGGGGTAAAGGACTGGGGGCACATGATCGAAGGCCACGGCGGCATGCTCGACCGCATGGATTCGGTGTGCTTTGCCGCGCCGGTGTTCTTCCACTTTGTGCGGTATTGGTGGGCGTAATCATACCCCCTGGGGGTATAGGGCCCCCTGTAGGAGCGGCCTTGTGTCGCGAAAGGGCCGCAGAGCGGCCCCAGGACTCCAGCAGTGGTGCACAAATTGCTGGGGCGTGCCTACCCACCTAATTCACTTGAGGTACGACCGCAGCAACGTCGCCACCTTGTCCGCCTCGTCCTGCCGCTCCTCGGCACTCAGCCCGTCCGCCACCAGGTGTTCGCGGATATGCCCTTCCATCACTTCGGCCATCAGCCCGTTCACCGCACCGCGGACGGCGGCGATCTGCTGCAGTATCGCCAGGCAGTCCTTGTCCTGCTCCAGCGCGGTCTCCAGGGCGGCGGCCTGGCCTTTGATCTTGCGCACCCGGGTCAGCAGCTGCTTCTTGCTCTTCAGGGTATGTGCCATTGGGTTTCACACCATGCTAGGTATACTGGGGTATAGTATAGTTCTCGACGTTCCGGGAGCATGATAAACCATGGCGACACAAACCTCAGACCGCTGGCAGCACAGCCACCAGTTCCATACCAGCAATCTGGGCGCCGAGCGCAAGACGCGCCTGGCCGTTTGGCTGACCGCGGTGATGATGGTGGCGGAAATTACCGGTGGCTGGTTCTTCAATTCCATGGCGTTGCTGGCCGACGGCTGGCACATGAGCTCCCACGCCCTGGCCCTGGGCCTGTCGCTGCTGGCCTATGCCGCCGCGCGGCGTTATGCCGGCGACCGGCGCTTTGCCTTCGGCACCTGGAAGATCGAGATTCTCGGTGGCTACTCCAGCGCCCTGCTGTTGCTGGGCGTGGCCGGGCTGATGGCATTCCAGTCGGTGGAGCGCCTGCTGGCACCGGGGCCGATCCATTATGACGAGGCGATCTTCATCGCCGCCGTGGGCCTGGCCGTCAACCTGATCTGCGCCTGGCTGCTGCGTGACGACCATCACCATCACGATCATCACCACCATGGCCACGACCATCATCATGACCATGGCCACCATCACCACGACCTGAACCTGCGCTCGGCCTACCTGCATGTGATGGCCGACGCCGCGACTTCGGTGCTGGCTATCGTCGCCCTGCTGGCCGGCAAGTACTGGGGCGCCGGCTGGCTCGACCCGGTCATGGGCCTGGTCGGTGCGCTGCTGGTGGCGATGTGGGCCCGCGGGCTGCTGCGCGATACCGGGCGAGTGCTGCTGGATGCGGAGATGGACGCGCCGGTAGTGGAGGAAATCCGCGAGGTGGTCGCGCAGCTGCCGGTGCCGGCCAGTATCACCGACCTGCACGTGTGGCGCGTGGGCAAGGACCAGTACGCCTGCATTCTCGGCCTGGCCGCCCGGGCCGAACTCAGCGCCGACAGCGTGCGCAAGGCCCTGGGCGTACACGAAGAACTGGCGCACATTACCGTCGAGGTCAACCGCCTGGCATAGCGCGACCAGACAGCTGGACGTCGAGCCCAGGCAACTGCGGCTCGGCCGATGGCCCTATGGTGACGAGTCATTCAGCCAGTCACCAGGAGTTGTGCCATGTCCGATTTCATCACCGTCCTGCGCGAAACCTGCCCGACGCCGGTCGTGGACGCCACCAAGTGGAAGCGCATCGGCGGCGATCCGCACACCGTCAACCTCAACGCCTATCTGTCGGCCGACGGCAGCAAGATCATGGGCACCTGGATCTGCACCCCGGGCAAGTTCGAGGTCAACTACGAGAAGTGGGAGTTCTGTCACTTCCTCGATGGCTACTGCATCATCACCCCGGAAGGCGAAGAGCCGAAGCACCTGAAAGCGGGTGATGTGTTCGTGATCGAACCGGGGATGAAAGGCACCTGGGAAGTGGTCGAGACCGTGCGCAAGTACTTTGTCTTTGCTTGATTCATAAGCGGACTTTGCCTGGTCATGTGGGATGCGCAAAAAGTCCCACATGACGCCGCTCAGGTTCAAGCATGATGATCAAAGGGGCCGCGGGTCGAATAAAATATCCTGCTGCAAGTATAACAGTGGCTTTCGGCGCATCGCCCTCGACTAGGAGTGGTCACTCTTCAAAGGTTTCACACCCTTCTGAGAAAGACAAACGACTCTGTAATTTACTTTGTCTCGTGAGGTACGACTTTCGATAGACCTCAGGAACTTTTCCGGTTCTGCCAGATTCAGCTCTCTCAAGGTAGCAGTATCCAAATCCCACCACTCGCTGTCCATGAGCCTGGCAATGATGTCTTCAGCATGTCGATACTTGATGACTTTTGCCGGATTCCCGCCCACGATCGCATACGGCGGCACATCACGCGACACCAAAGCCTGGGTCGCGATGATGGCTCCGGTCCCGACCTTCACGCCTGCAAGGACAGTGGCTCCGGCGCCAATCCATACGTCGTGACCTATCTGGGCAAGCGCTTCATCAGCTCGGTACTCCAGATTTCCTCCATCTTCATACTGAAATGGATGGGTACTTACCCAGGAGGATGGGTGTGTGTGTTTCTCTTGACCAATGACACAATCGGAGCCAATGGAGCAGAATCGACCTATGGAAGATACAAATGAAAGATGGGTACCACTTCTAATATAGGTGTAAGCACCAATCCCAACTTGGGAAGATCGGATTTTTATATGGCCCAGCTGAACATATTCCTCTAGATCAGCACGGGCATATTTACTGAATGTTGATGGCCCGGCAGCAATCTTACCCCCGTGAGACCTGACTATTCGCTTGTAACGAGCGGTTTTTATTGACTCTATTATCTTGAACATGAAGATGGCTCGGGTTTCCCTATCTGGAAACTATAGCAAATTGACATCTTAGGTTGAAGATGCTTGTTGCCTGGGCAAATGTCAGTAAACCCATCACAATACGTGGAATAAATCTGGCCGCCCGCCGGCAAAAAAAATCGCGGATCAGACGCCCTTCCCTCTGGTGCGCAGTTACAGAGGGAAGGCCGCCTGGCCCGCGATGAAGTCCTCGCTCGTCAATCTTTCTTGCGGTAACCCTCGACGATCGCCGAGAAGTCCTTGCCACCCTCGCCGCGCAGGCTCATGGCCTGGTACAGCTGCTGGGCCACAGCCCCCAGGATCACCGGTTGATGCGCCTGGCGTGCAGCCTCGGTGGCCAGCCCCAGGTCCTTGAGCATCAGCTCGGCGCCAAAGCCTCCGGTATAGCCACGCGATGCCGGCGCGGTTTCGATGATGCCCGGCCATGGGTTGTAGGTGTCCGAGCTCCAGCAACGCCCGGTCGAACTGTTGATGATGCCGGCCAGCACTTTGGTGTCGATGCCCAGCGCATTGCCCAGGGCCATGGCCTCGGACACGCCGATCATCGAGATGCCCAGCAGCAGGTTGTTGCAGATCTTGGCGATCTGCCCTGTGCCGACTTCACCGCAGTGCACGATGTTGCGGCCCATCTGCTCCAGTACCGGCTTGAGGGTGGCAAACAGCTCGGTGCTGGCGCCGACCATGAAGGTCAGGGTGCCTGCCGCCGCGCCGCCGGTGCCACCGGACACCGGCGCATCGCCCATGTCCACGCCCTTGGCCGCTGCGGCCTTGGACACATCACGCGCAGTCTGCGGGTCGATGGTGCTGCAATCCACGGTCGGCGTGCCGGGGCGAATGCCGGCCAGCACGCCGTCTTCGTTCAGGTACACGCTGCGCACATGGGCAGCAGCCGGCAGCATGGTGATCACCAGCTCGCTGTTGGCCGCCGCGTCCTTTGGCGAAGGGCTGATCTGCCCGCCCAGTTCTGCCAGCTCGGCCAGCACGGCCTTGTTCAGGTCGAACAGGTTCAGTTGGTGCCCGGCCTTGATCAGGTTGCGGGCCATGGGTGCGCCCATGTTGCCGAGCCCGATGAATGCGATACGCATGACTCTCTCCTTAGCGCAGGCTGATGGTGGTGTTCACACCGTCGTTGACGCTGTCATCATCGAACCAGCGGGCGGTGACGGTCTTGGTCTGAGTGTAGAACTGCACCACTTGCTTGCCGTACGGGCCGAGGTCGCCGAGCTTGGAGCCACGCGAACCGGTGAAGCTGAAGAACGGTACCGGGACCGGGATCGGGATGTTGATGCCGACCTGGCCGATGTCGATTTCGCTCTGGAACTTGCGCGCTGCCGCGCCGCTCTGGGTGAACAGGCCGGTGCCGTTGCCGAACGGGTTGGCGTTGACCAGGGCGATGGCCTCGTCGAGGGTATCGACTTCCAGGGTCACCAGCACGGGGCCGAAGATTTCCTGGGTGTAAACCTGCATGTCGGTCTTCACGCCCGAAAACAGGGTCGGGCCGATGAAGTTGCCTTGCTCGTAGCCCGGCACCGTGACGTCACGGCCGTCGAGTTCCAGCTTGGCGCCTTCCTTGATGCCACTTTCGATCAGGCCCAGCACACGCTCCTTGGCGCGCTTGGAAACCACCGGGCCGACATCGGTGCCTGGCTCGCAACCGGCATTGACCTTGAGCTTGCTGGCCGCGTCCTTGATATCTGGCAGCCATTCGCGAGCCTTGCCCACCAACACCGCCACCGAGGTGGCCATGCAGCGCTGGCCTGCTGCACCGAAGGCGGCACCGACCAGGGCGTTGACGGTTTGCGTGCGGTTGGCATCGGGCAGCACCACGGCGTGGTTCTTGGCGCCCATCATCGACTGAACGCGCTTGCCGTGCTGGCTGCCCAGGTTGTACACGTGAGTGCCCACTTCGGTGGAGCCGACGAAGGAAATCGCCTTGATGTCCTGGTGGGTGCAAATGGCATCCACCACTTGCTTGCCGCCGTGCACCACGTTGAGCACGCCAGCCGGTATGCCGGCTTCCAGCGCCAGTTCGACCAGCAGCATGGTCGACAGCGGGTCTTGCTCGGACGGCTTGAGCACGAAGGTGTTGCCGCAGACGATGGCCATGGGGAACATCCACAGCGGGATCATCGCCGGGAAGTTGAACGGTGTGATGCCGGCGCATACTCCGATCGGCTGGCGCAGGGTATAGGTATCGACGCCGCCGGCAACGTTCTCGGCGAATTCGCCCATCTGCAGGGTGCCGATAGAGGCGGCGTGCTCGACCACTTCCAGACCGCGGAAGATATCGCCTTCGGCGTCGGCCAGGGTCTTGCCCTGCTCGGCACTGAGGACCTGGGCGATGCGTTTGGTGTTTTCGCGGATCAGCGCCTGCAGCTTGAGCATGATGCGCATGCGCGCGCCGATCGGCGTGTTACGCCAGGTCTGGAAAGCGCGGTGGGCAGCGGCGACGGCTGCGTCGACTTCTTCGACGGTGGCGAACGGTACGCGCGCCAGCACCTCTTGGGTGGCCGGGTTGACGATGTCGCGCCATTCGGTGGTCGTGGACTCGACCCATTGGCCGTCGATCAGCAGCTTGACCTGCTCGATTTTGGTCTGGGTAGGGGATTGCGGTGCGTTCATCTGCGTTCTCCTTGGAATTATTGTCGGGACGAGATCGCCAGCGCCGTGCAAACGCGAGGTGGCGTCCTGAGGCTTGTTTCGAGTATAGATGTGCAAACATCCAACAAGAACGCACAAAAAAACCGGATCATCATGCAAAAAGACCTTACATCCCTGAGCGCGCTCAACTGGGACGACCTGAAGTTCTTCCTTGAAGTGGCGCGTACGCGCAAGGCCAGCAGCGCAGCCAAGCGCCTGAGCGTGGACTACACCACTGTGTCGCGGCGCATCAGCTCGCTGGAGGGGGCGCTGGGCACCTTGCTGTTCGAGAAATCCCGGACCAACGGCTTTGTCCTCACCGCTGAGGGCCAGCGCTTGCTGGGCTATGCCGAGTCGATCGAGAGCACGTTGCACATGGCCTGCGAGCAGGTATCCGGGTCGGGCGTGGCGTTGTCGGGACATGTGCGCATGGGCTGCACCGAAGGCTTCGGCAGCTTCTTCGTCACCCCGCAGCTAAGCCACTTCGTCGATGCCTACCCGGCGATTTCGGTGGATATCCTGCCGCTGCCGCACTTCATCAGCCTGTCCAAGCGCGAGGCGGACATCGTCATCGCCCTGGAGCGGCCGGAGCATGGGCCTTATGTGTGCTGCAAGCTGTGCGACTACCGCTTGCGGCTGTATGCGACCCAGGGCTACCTGGACAGCCATGCACCGATCAACCAGATCGCGGACCTGGCCAGGCACCCGTTCATCAGCTACGTGGACGACCTGGCGTTCAGTTCGGAGCTGCTGTACCTGGCCAACCTGATCCCCAGCGCCAGCGCGCATTTGCGCAGTACCAGCGTGATTGCGCAGTACACGGCAGCGTTGCAGGGGCGTGGGCTGGCGATCTTGCCGTGCTTCCTGGCGGCGCAGGACCCGCGGCTGGTGACGGTGTTGCCGGAAGAGATCGAGGTGACACGGCAGTTCTGGATGTATTGCCGGGAGGATTTGAGGAAGTTGAAGCGGATTACGCTGTTGTGGGATTACATTCGCGGGGTGACGGAGGCGAATGCGCCGCTGTTGATGGGGGAGACCCGGGAGATGCGGTTTGCTCAGGAATAAGGGGGCTGCGTTGCAGCCCATCGCCGGCAAGCCAGCTCCCACGGGTGCAGCGTTGATCTCGAGGTTGTCGCTGTACCTGTAGGAGCGGCCTTGTGTCGCGAAAGGGCTGCAGAGCAGCCCCGGCAATTTGTGCATCTGCGCTGAAACCCCGGGGGTAACACAGATAATGTGGGAGCGGGTTTACCCGCGAAGCAGACAACTCGGTGCATGGCACCGGCTTCGCCGGTGTTCGCGGGTGAACCCGCTCCCACAGGGATATCTGATAGCCCGTAGGCTGTGGTCAGTAGGAAGCCACCACAATGGACACACGGCGGTTCTCGGTACGCCCGGCGCTGGTGCGGTTGTTCGCCACCGGCTGGCTGCTGCCCAGCCCGCGGGACTGGATGTTCTGCGCCGGCATGCCTACCCCGACCAGCGCCCTGGCCACGCTCTGCGCGCGGCGCTCGGACAGCTGCTGGTTATACGCCGCCTTGCCGGATGAGTCGGCATGCCCATCCACCCGCACGCCCTGGATGCCAACGCCGAGCAGCGCCTTGCCAATGCGTTCGACAATCGCCTGGCTCTGGCTGTTGAGGCTGTCCAGGTCGCTGCCGAACAGCACCTTGCCGGACAAATCGTAGGCCCAGCCTTCGTCGGTCGGGGTAAAGCCTTCACGCTTGAGCACGGCAATCTGCTCGGCGGTCAGGCCCTTGGGCGGAGCGCTCTGGCAGCCGGTCAGCGCCAGCACGGCGAGCAACAAGGCCCATAGGGGGAAACGCAAAGCCTGTATCACGGGTTCAACTCCTGTTCTTGATTTCGCTGGCGGACCGTTCCGTCTGCGCCATTTGCCAGTGACCACGGCGTTTGCGCTTGGCCTGGTACATCGCTGCATCGGCGGCATTCAGAAGACTGGCAGGGTCAGCGCCGTCATCCGGGTAATAGGCAATACCGACACTCAACGAGGTGGCGATACTGCGACCGCTGTCCAGCTGCACCGGCAACTTCATGCTGGCAACGATCTTCTCGGCAATGTGCTCGGCGTCCTGGCGCGAATGCAAAGGCGTCAGCAGCACGGCGAACTCGTCGCCACCCAGGCGCGCCACCAGGTCGTGCTCGCGCAGTTGGGCACGCACGCGGTCGGCCACGCTGATCAGCACTTCGTCGCCCACCGCATGGCCGAGGGTGTCGTTGATCTGCTTGAAGTGGTCGCTGTCGAGAAACAGCAACGCCAGGTGATCTTGCTGCCGTTCTGCATTGCGCACACTGCGGCTCAGGCGCCCCTCGAAGAATGCGCGGTTGGGCAGGCCGGTCAGGCTATCGTGGCTGGCCTGGTGCGCCAGGGTCTGGTTTTCGCTCTGCAGGTGGCTGTGCCATACCTCCAGCTCATCCAGTAGGGCGTTGAAGTCATTGCCCAGCTCGTTGAGCTCGGCAATCGGCGCTTCCGGCACGCGCCGGTCGAAACTGCGCTCGCGGCGGGCGGCGTGGGCGACACTGGCCAGGCCACGCAGCGGGCGGACGATATCGCTGAGCAGACGCCGCGACAGGTATTGGGCAGCCAGGGCGCTGAGCACCGTGCAGAACAGGATGCCGGCCAGCCCGCTGAACAGGAACAGCAACAGGCTACGCCCCTGGCCAACCAGCTCGATGCGCCCGACCTGCTGTTGCTGGTGCGTGATCGGCAGGTTGATCGGCTCATCCAGCAAGGCGGTGGCCACCTGCGCCTCCAGCCGCGCGAGCACGCCGGTATCGCTGCGCTGCCAATGCGCCAGCTGCTCGCCTTCGTTGTTGAAGACCCTGGCTTCGGCCACTTCCTCGGTACTGGCAATCAGCGCCAGCGATTCATTGGCCGCTGCGCTGTCGTCAAACACCACCGCCGCTTCCACGGTGTAGCTGATCGAGCGGGCGATCAGGTGCAGGTTGTCGTTGGCGTAGACACGCAGGGCGAGCACGCCCAGCAGGGTCAGGGATATGCCGGCCAGTCCCACGGCGAGCAAGGCGACGCTGAGATGGCCACGGCCCAGCACCGAGCGCAGGGTCGGGCGCACGCCGCGCTTGCGGGTTGGTTTCATGGTTGCACCGCCCGGCGCCGCGACAATTGCAGCACGCTGGGGTGAATGCGCACGCCGGAGCGTGCCACCGAGTCCAGGTTGACTTCAAAGGCGACCTGCTGGTCGCTGACCCGCAAGCAGAACAGGCTGCCGACTGTGCACGGGTCGTCTGCCTCGCTGATGCTCAGCACCGGGTGGCCACTGACGCGCTCGAACAGCCGGTCACGCTGGCCCTGGTCGAGTTTGCCGATGTAGATGGCGTCGCATGCCTGGGCGACCTGGCTATCGTCTGCCAGTAGTCGCCGCACTTGCAGCGGTCGGCCGGACTCCTGCACATGGCCTTTGATCAGGTCATCGGCGTATTCGGTCGGGCCGACCAGGCACAGGCGCAAGGGCGAGGGTTCGACGGGCCAGCGGGCGTAGCTGAAAATGCCCAGCACCACCTGGGTGACGGCCTTGGCACGTTGCTGCGCCTGGGCGGCAGTTATGGCGGGGTCTGCCTGGGCCGGGCCTGCGGAAAGGAACAGGGCGGCCAGCAATAGCGAAAGCGCACATCTCGTCACTCGCCTTGCGGCCACTTTCATGTGGGAAATCTCTTAAGGTCCTTTCCGATATCGGCGCAACGATAGCACATGGCCGCATCAATGTAGGTACGAGCAGCTTTGTGCATGGGGATTGATGGCCCCATCGCCGGCAAGCCAGCTCCCACAAGGACTCCACAGCCCTTGCAAGCTGCGCTGCACCTGTGGGAGCTGGCTTGCCGGCGATAGGGCCTTATCGGTCCTACACCTGCTCCAGCATCAACCCGGAAATACGCCGTACCTTGCGCGCCACCGCCTCTTCGAAAATACCCTGGCGGGGCTCGACCAGGCTGAAGCAGTGCTTGGCGCGGGTGATGCCGGTGTATACCAGCTCCTTGGTCAGCACCGGGTTGAGCGCATCCGGTAGCACCAGCGCGGTGTGGCTGAACTCCGAGCCCTGGGACTTGTGCACGGTCATGGCGAATACCGTTTCCACTTCGTTCAGCCGGCTGGGCAGGACGAAGCGTACGCCGCCGCTGCCGTCGTTACGCGGGAAGGCCACGCGCAGCAGGGGTTCGCCGCGCTCGTCCGGCAGGCGCAGGGCGATGCCGATGTCACCGTTCATCAGGCCCAGGCCGTAATCGTTGCGGGTCACCAGCACCGGGCGCCCTTCGTACCAAGGCTGCTGGCTGTCGATCAGCCCGGCATTGTGCAGTACCCGCGCCACCCGCTCGTTGAGGCCTTCGACACCCCAGGCGCCGCGGCGTACCGCACACAGCAGCTGGAAGTCCTCGAAGCTGTGCAGCACCTTGCCCGCCCATTGCTCCCACGCGGGGTCGTCAACGGCGGTATCGAGTGCCGGGCGAAAACGGCCAAGGGTACGCAGGTAGCTGCGATAACCCTGCGGGCCGTCGCTGCCGCGGTTCAGGCCGTCGAGCAGCAGGCGGTCGAAGGCGCGGTCCTGTTCCTGCTTCAGGGCCAGGCTGTGCACATCGGGCGGCGGCGCGGCCAGCAGGTTGCGCGCCGCATGGGCGTCCTGGCGGTTGACCAGCCGGGCCAACTGGCCAATGCCGCTGCCTTCGCCGAAACGCCGCGAGAAGCGCAGCATCACCACCTGCTGGGCCAACGGGTTGCGTTGCTCATCGCCGGCCCTGAGGCCGCTGCCCGCCAGCGACTCGCCACCGGTCTGCTCCAGCCATGCCTCGGTCGCCGGCGAGTAACAGCCCTCCTCGGCATCCCGGCACAGGTCACCCAGTACCGCACCGGCTTCGACCGAGGCCAGCTGGTCCTTGTCGCCCAGCAGTACCAGACGTGCCCGTGGCGGCAGGGCATCGAGCAGGTTGGCCATCATTTCCAGGTCGATCATCGACGCTTCGTCGACGACCAGCACGTCCAACGGCAGCGGGTTGCCGGCATGGTGGCGGAAGTGCCGCGAACCGGGGCGGCTGCCGAGCAGGCGGTGCACGGTGCTGACCTCGGTGGGGATCTGCGCGCGCACCTCGGCGCTGACCTGCAGGCGCTCGACCTGTTGGCCAATGGATTCGGTCAGGCGCGCGGCCGCCTTGCCGGTCGGCGCGGCCAGGCGAATGCGCAATGGCCTGCCCTGCTCTACCGCCGGCGCCTGCAGCAAGGCCAGCAGGCGCACCACGGTAGTCGTCTTACCCGTGCCGGGGCCGCCGGTGATGATGCTGAAGCCTGCGCGGGTGGCCAGGGCGCAGGCGAGCTTCTGCCAGTCCACCTGGCCTGCCGGCGCACCACCGTCGAACAGTTGCGCCAGACGGCCAGGCAGGTCGGCCGGAGGCGCTTCGGCCTGGGTCAGGCGCTGGCGAAGGGTATGGTCGATGCGCCGCTCGTAACTCCAGTAACGGCGCAGGTACAAACGCTCGCCGCTGAGCACCAGAGGCCGCGCTTGCTGGCCCGGGGTATCCCCGGCGGCCACCAGCGGGCTGGTGGCAATGCGCTGGCGCCAGGCGTGCAGGTCGAGGTTGGCCAGCAACTGCGAGGGCAGCAGCAAGGGGCCGGTCAAAGCGTCGCCTTCAGGCGGCAACGACAGGGCAAAATCGGGCTCGGCCAGAGTTTGCTGCAGGTCGAGGCAGACATGGCCGTGGCCCAATTGGTGGCTGGCCAGGGCGGCGGCCAGCAACAGCAGGGGGTCGCTACCGGGGGCCCGCTCCTCGAGGAACGATACGAACGCACGGTCCAGGGCACGCAGCCAGCCCCGCTCTACCCAGCGGTCGAGCAGTTGCAGCAGGTCACCGCTGTCATGCTGCGGCGCCAGTGCGAGCAGGTGCTCGGCGTGCAGCGGGGTGGGCAACAGGTCGACTAGGCTTCGGCTCATATCACGGCTCCGGCAAACAGGTCCTGCTGTACGGGCGGATGCTCACCACGGAACAGCGCATCGAGGCTTTCGATCAGCTCACGCGGTGGCTTGGCGTGGTAAACGCCGTGGCCGCTGCTGCTGGCGCCTCGCAGGAAAATGAACAGGGCGCCGCCGACATGGCGGTCGTAGTCGTAGTCAGGCAGGCGGGCACGCAACTGGCGATGCAGGGCCAGCAGGTACAGCACGTACTGCAGGTCGTAGCGATGCTCGAGGATGGCCTTTTCCATGGCCTGGGCATCGTAGGCCTGGATATCCGGGCCCAGCCAGTTGGACTTGTAGTCGGTCACGTAGTAACGCCCGTCCAGCTCGAAGGCCAGGTCGATGAAACCTTTGAACATGCCATTGAGCACGGTCGGCTGCGCCGCCGGGCGTGCCAGGCCGGGGTGGGTGTGGCGTGCCACCAGGCGGTCGAGTTGTTCGGCATCGACCTGGTGGCTGGCGAACCAGAACTCCATTTCGATCTGGTAGTGGCGCAGCTGCCCGAGCGTCACACCAAGGTCGTTGCCCGGCAACGGCAGCGCTTCGCCCAGGAGGCGCTGCAGCCAATGCGTCAGGGTGGGGATCCAGCCGGTCCAGTCACGACGGTTGCAGCGCTGGCCAACGGTTCGCTCGATCAGCCGTGCATTGCCGCTGACCTGGCTGAAGCCCTCGCGGCCAACCCATTCCAGCAAGCCATGCAGGAAGGTGCCGGGGTTGGGCCCGCGCGGGAAGCGGTGAATATCACCACTGTCGGCCGGGACCTCGCGCAGCACCTGAGTATCGACCACTTCATCATCCAGTAACTGCTGGGCCTGGGAGCTGTCGGCACCGAGGGTCTGGTCGCCGACGCGCAGGGCACTGTACGAGGCAATCCACCAATGCTCGGCGCCCGCTGCGCGGCGCGGTTTGCGGGCAGGTAGCAGCTCATGCTCGGCGTGCGGCATGCGATATACCTGCTCGTCTGCCGGCGGCAGGCTCGGGCAAGAGATGTGCGGGCAGGTCTTGGCCAAGGCCTGCAACCAGTCCGTCAGTTGCTGCGAGCCCGGCAGGGCGAGGCCGCCACCCAGCAGGTAGCCGAACGCCGAGCGGTGCAGTTGCGAGCTCTTCTGGTTGCCCCGCTTGAGGTCGGCGACACCCAGCCAGCAGGCATGCTGGGCGCGGGTCAGGGCCACATAGAGCAGGCGCAGGTCTTCGGCCAGGCGCTCGTCGTCGGCGCGCTCGATCTGTTCCTGGTCTGGTGTGAGGGTGAGATGGGCGTTGCCCTGGCTATCATGCCAGGCCAGCGGCAGGCGGCTGCCGTCCAACGGTTTGCTGGTGCAGATGAACGGCAGGTAGACCAAGGGGTATTCCAGGCCCTTGGATTTGTGGATGGTCACCACTTTCACCAGCTGCTCGTCACTCTCCAGGCGCAGGATCTGCTCTTCACCAGCCTGGCCGGAACTGGCCAGGTGCTCGGCCAGGTGGCGGATCAGCGCCTGCTCGCCGTCCAGTTCGCCGGCAGCCTGTTGCAACAGCTCGGCCAGGTGCAGCAGGTTGGTCAGCACCCGCTCGCCATCGCTGCGGCGGATCAGCGTGCGCGGCAGCTGGAAGTCATGCAGCAGGTGCCGCAGCATCGGCAACACGCCCTGGCGCTGCCAGGTGTCGCGGTAACGGCGAAAACGCATGACCCAGTCTTCCCAGACCCGCTCGTCCTGGTTCAGGCGGTCCAGCGCAGCCAGCGACAGATCGAGGGTAAGGCTGGCCAGGGCGGCCTTGAGCAGGCGCTCCGAGTCGGGTTCGGCGCAGGCCTTTAGCCAGGCCAACAGGTCGTGGGCTTCCTGGGCGGCGAATACCGAGTCCTTGTCGGACAGGTACACACTTCGCACCTCGCGCGCGGCAAGCTCGGCGCGGACCATCTGCGCTTCATGGCCATCGCGCACCAGGATGGCGATGTCCGATGGCAGGCACGGGCGCAGTTCGCCCTCGGCATTCTGGAAACCAGCCGTGCCTTGCTGGCCGCCATTGAGCAAGGCGACGATATGGCTGGCGCAACTTGCTGCCAGCTGCTGCCGGTAAACGCTGCCGGAGACCGGCTCTTCGCTTTCCAGATGCCAGCATTGAAGGGCTGCGCAGGCTTCACCGTCGATCAACAGCTGCTCGCCACGGCCTTTGGCGCGGACCTCGATGAACGGCAGCGGGTTGTCATCGGCCTCGCGGAACAGGAAGGCGCCACGCCCTGCCTCACGCGCCTCGGCCTGCAGGAACACCTGGTTGACCGCCGCGACCATGGCCTTGCTGGAGCGGTAGTTGGTGTCCAGGCTGTGCAGGCGACCACTCGTGGCACGGCGGGCGGCAAGGTAGGTGTAGATGTCGGCGCCACGGAAGGCATAGATCGCCTGCTTGGGGTCGCCGATCATGAACAGGCCGGTTTCGGCGCGGTTTTCGCTGATCTGGTAGATGCACTCGAAGATGCCGTACTGCACCGGGTCGGTGTCCTGGAACTCGTCGATCAACGCCACCGGGAACTGTTCGCGGATCAGGCTGGCCAAGCGCTCGCCGGCCTCGCTGGCAAGGGCGTGCTGCAGGCGCAGGAGCATGTCGTCGAAGCCCATTTCCGCACGCCGACGCTTCTCCACTTCGAAGCGTGCCGATACCCAGTTGGCGGCATGCTCGAGCAATGGGGCATCCGGGCTGTCCAGGGCTTGGAGCTGTTGCTGCAAGCTCTGCATGGCATTGAGGGCCGGGTGCTCGGGTGGCTCGCCCTTCCAGGCTTCGGCCATGCCCGCCGGGGTCAGGCGGGTAAAGCCGGTGCCCAGGTCGAGCTCCACCAGTTGTTCGTCTGCGGCCCAGGCGCAGAGCTTGTCGAACCAGGGCTCGAAGTAACGGGCCTGCATCTTGCGGCCATCGACCTGTTTGGCGGCCAGTGCATCACGGCAGATCTGGCGCAACTCCTCGGCCCATTGCGCCCAAGGCGCCTTGAGCCGGGCCAACTGCTCGCCACGCTGCTGCAGCGATGCCTGGATCAGTGCCGCCGGCTCGGGCCCGTCGTGCTGGGCGCGCACGCGACCGAACAGCGGGCGGATCCGCGGCAGCAAGGCGTCGGGGCTGCCCCAGTGGCCACGCACCCAGGCCAGCGCGTCGCCTTGCATGCCGTAGCAGAAGCGCCGCCAGTAGTCGCGCATGACCTGGCCCAGCAGTTCGCTGTGGTCGGTTTCCAGGGTCTGGGTGAACAGGCTGCCGCTATCGAAGGCATGTTCGCGCAGCATGCGCTGGCACCAGCCGTGGATGGTCGATACCGCTGCCTCGTCCATCCACTGCACGGCGATTTCCAGGCGCCCGGCACAGCGTGGCCAGGTTTCTTCCGGGTAATCGTCACGCAGCTGATGCAGCAGCGGGTCGGCCGCCTCCAGCTCGCCACGGAAGAACCGCGCAGCTTCGGCCAGGCGGGCGCGGATACGTTCGCGCAGCTCTTTGGTGGCGGCGTCGGTGAAGGTCACCACGAGGATCTGCGGTGGTAGCAGCTCGCGGTCGAAGCCCTGCTCGCCACCGTGACCGAGGATCAGGCGCAGGTACAGCGCCGAAATTGTGAAGGTCTTGCCCGTGCCGGCGCTTGCCTCGATCAGCTGGCTGCCATGCAGGGGGAAACTCAGTGCCAGTGGGCGGTCCTGGGTCATGCGCCTTTCTCCGGGTTGCCCAGGGTCTGCCACGGGGCGTTGAACAATGGGCGGTACAAGGTTTCGCACCAGCCTTCGAAGGTTTCATCAGCGGTGAGCGCGGCAAAGTCGCGGAACTGCCGGGCCAGGGCGATGCTTTCACTGCGCTCGCCGAAGCTGGTGCGCTCGTCGCCTTCGTAGGCGCGGGCAGCAGCAGCCAGGGCTTTGTCGCTATCGTCCTGGCCCAGCCAGGCGAACGCGGTCTTGGCAGCGACCGGCAACGGCGCATTCATCGCCGCCTGACGGGCTACCAGCAGGTCGCCCAGCAATTGCGCCGCCTGCGCTTGCGGCAGTGGCGCAAGCAGCAGGGTCAGGTCGCTGGCTACCAGCGCGCTGTTATAGGGGTAGCCCGCCGCGCAAGCCGCCAGGTGCGTGACCCAGGGCGCGATCAGGCGGTGCCACTTGAGGGCGTTACGCCCGGCACTGATGGTGTTGGGTACGGTGGTGATGCTGAGCAGGCTCTGGTCATCCGCCTGGAACACCCGCCCCAGCCAGCCCTCGAGACGATGCTGGCCGTGCTCGAAATGCACTGGCAATGCCCCCTCGACCAGCTGCGGCCAGCGTTGCAATAGCTGGCGGTGGCGTTGCAGCAGGTCTGGCAGGGGCTCGATCAGCTCGCGCTGCAGCAGTTCGCCGAAGCCGGCCAGTGGCAGCACGCCACAGGCCTGCAAACGCCGGGCCTGGGCCTGCAGGGCCTGTTCGGCATTGTCCGGCTCGGCCAGCGCTGCACCCAGCAGGCTTTCACTGGCGCCGTACCGTTGCAGGGTATCGAGGACGAAGGGTTCCTCGTCCGGGGTCGGTGCTTCCAGCGCTTCGAAGTAGACTTTCAGACGCTGGCTGAAGAAGTGCCGCACCGGGTGGCGCAGGAAGTCATTCAGCTGGGTCAGGCTCAAGGCCTCATCGTCATGGTATGGCGGCAGGCCGGGGTCAGCCTGCTGGTCCTCCTGGCCCTGCTGGTGCAACACCTGCCATTCGTGGGCAAAGCTGAACAGCGGGCTGCCCTTCTGGAAGTAGCGTGGGCTGAACGGTTGCAGCGGGTGCTCCTGGGTCAGTGCGTGCAGCAATTGCTCGCCCGGTTCTGCTGGCTGCCCCTGCTCCGCGCCTGCCAGCTGCCAGCCGGCTGCAAGGTGATCGCGCAACTGGCCGATGAGCACCGAGGCCGGGCGTTCGCTGTTGTCGCGGATGCTGCGCCCGACCCAGCTGACATACAGCTGGTCGCGGGCCGACAACAATGCTTCCAGCAGCAGGTAGCGGTCATCCTCACGGCGCGAGCGGTCACCGGGGCGGTAGTCGCTGGCCATCAGGTCGAAGTCCAGCGGCTGCTGAGCGCGGGGGTAATCGCCATCGTTCATGCCCAGCAGGCAGACCACCCGGAACGGGATGGCGCGCATCGGCATGAGGGTACAGAAGTTCACCGAGCCGGCGAGGAAGCGCTGGGACAACTTGCCCTGGTCGAGGCCCGAAAGCCAGGCTTCGCGCACTACGGTCAGCGGCAATGGGTCTTGCAGGCCAACGGCCTCGCACACTTCAAGCCAGCTATCACGCAGATCCTGCAACTGCATCAGCAGGAACTCGTCGTGCTCGCCCTCGGCCAGGAAAAACACTTGCAGCAAGGCATGCAGGCGCTCGCCCCACTGGCTGACAGTGGCAGGCTCGGACAAAGCCTGGCCGGCCACTTCGAGGGCGTCCAGCAAGGCGACCAGCGGGCCGATCAGTGCCGCATCCAGGCCACCGATTTCATCGTAGGGTTCGATGCCGTCACAGGCCTCACCCACGCCGACGGCATAACCCAGCAGCATGCGCCGCAGGCCGAACCGCCAGCTGTTCTGTTCCAGCCCGGCGGGCAAGCCCAGGCTGGCCCGCTGCTCGGCATTGAGGCCCCAGCGGATGCCAGCCCCCTCGATCCAGCGGTGCAGCGTGGGCAGGTCGTTTTCGCGTATGCCGAAACGGGCGCGGACTGCCGGCACATCCAGCAGGTCGAGCACTTCGCTGACCGCGAAGCGGCTGTCCGGTAGCTTGAGCAGGTGTTCGAGGGCAATCAGCAAGGGTTCGCGGCCACGCTGGCCCTGGTCGGTCAGGGTGAACGGGATGTAGCGCGGATCGTTGCGCTGCAACTGGCCGAAAACGGCGCGAATATGCGGCGCGTAGGTATCGATGGCCGGCAGCATGACGATCACGTCACGTGGGCGCAGGGTTGGGTCGGCGCTGAACCGGGCCAGTAACTGATCGTGGAGGATCTCCACTTCACGTTGCGGGCTGTGGGCGATGTGGAAGCGAATCGAGCGGTCCTTCGCCGGGTCGACTGGATGCCACTGCTCGCGAGTTTCGGCGAGCGGGCGCAGTTCGAGGATATCGTCCTGCAACTGGTTGAGCAGCGTGGTGGGCGAGCCGTCACTGAACAGGTCGATGCGACCGTCGCTGAACACGCCCTGGTAACTGCCGGGGTCATCGTAGCTGTCGAGCAGGTTGATGTAGTCGCGGCCTTGTTTGCCCCAGGCGGCCAGCAAAGGGTGGGCATGCTGGTGCAGCGACTGGTCGTCCAGTTGCAAGGGCATGCCCTGCTTGCGTTGCTGGCGCTTGTACTGGTGGCGCAGCAGGTCCTTGTCGGCAACGATATCGGCCCAGTGGTGGCGGCAGGGGTTGTGCACGCACAGCAACACCTGGCTGAAGCATGCCAGGCCGGCCAGTGCCTCGAGAGCCTGGGCTGGGAGCGAGGAGATACCGAATACGATCACCCGGGCCGGCAGACCGGCAGGTGCCTGCTCCAGGCTGTTGATCCGTTCGATGAAGCGTTGATGTACGCCGGCACGGCTCTGCGCCATGCCCTGCTCGCCAACATCCTCCAGCAATGCACGCCACAACTCGGCCTGCCAGCGGTTGCCCGGGGGCAGCGCCTTGCGCTCACCGCGAGCGGTGTTGAGGATGTGCTCGCCAGCGGCCCAGTCCTTGAGCCAGTCGGCGCGGTAGACCTGATACTGGTCGAACAGGTCGGCCAGGCGCTCGGCGAGCTGATAGCGCTTGCGCAGGTCGCTGTCGTCGGTGAGGAAGCGTCGCAACGGCTCGAAATGCGGGCGTTCGATCAAGGCCGGGAGCAGACGCATCAGACGCCAGGTCAGCGGTGCCTTGTCGAGCAGGGAGACTTCGGGAATTTCGTCACGGCCCAGCACGCTGCGGTACAGCTGCCACATGAAGCTGCCTGGCAGTTGCACATCGATGGCGGCGGCGATGCCACAACCACCCTGGTCATCGTCCTGAGGGTCCTCGGCGAGGGCCAGTTTGAGCCATTGGGCGATGCCATTGCTCTGCACCAGGGCGATTTCGTTTTCCAGAGGTGCCAAGGGATAGCGACGCATCCAGCTCACCACCAGGCTGCGCAGGTCGTCGAGGCGGTTGCCGTGGACGATCATGAAGCCGGGTTGGAGGTGAGTGGTATTGGGCATCGGGAGGTCTCTGGCTGGCGCTGGGGATGAGGGGAAACGATATCACGTAGGTACCATACGGAGAGTATGGCGCAGTGCCATTAGCCGATTGACAAGGGATCGGTGGAACCCTGTTAGCGGCCTTGCGCCGTTCCTGTGGGAGCGGCTTTAGCCGCGAAGCAAGCGACGCGGTGGATGGCACCGGCTATGCCGGTGTTCGCGGGTGAACCCGCTCCCACAGAGGAGGGTTGTGCAGGCCTGGGATTTTTTTGCCAGAAAGACAAAACCCCTACCTGCATGTGCAGATAGGGGTTTTGCGAAATGAATCTTGACGATGACCTACTCTCACATGGGGAAACCCCACACTACCATCGGCGATGCATCGTTTCACTGCTGAGTTCGGGATGGGATCAGGTGGTTCCAATGCTCTATGGTCGTCAAGAAATTCTGTTGCCAGAATGTCCAGATGGACAGCCCAGCGAATTCGGATATGCGATATTTGTGATGTTGCGAATTTTCGGTTCTTTCGTCTTCACCACCACAATTTGGCTTTCGTGCGCAAATTGCTTGGGTGTTATATGGTCAAGCCTCACGGGCAATTAGTATTGGTTAGCTCAACGCCT
>NZ_NEJY01000026.1:0-98058 GCF_002113255.1 Pseudomonas sp. B14(2017) | reverse complement strand
CACAGCTACAACGGATACGAGACCCCGGTAGCCATGGAGGAAAAACTGAGGGCAGCGGCATAAACCTTAACCGGTGTCCAAAATTACTTGACCAGATCAAGGCCGCTCCCACAGGGATTGCGCAAGCTTTCAAATTTGAGCAAGACAGTTGCCCCATCTCGAGCGGTCTCAATTGTTCCACGCACTGCAATTATGATGTGCCAGGCACACCCATTCTCTGTTCGGCCAGCGGCTACTACTCTCCTACAAGCCAATCGAACTGAGGAGTACCCCGATGTCCCGCCCACCCCTGCCGCCCTTCACCCGCGAAAGCGCCATCGAAAAGGTCCGCCTGGCCGAGGATGGCTGGAACGGCCGCGACCCGGCCAAGGTCGCGCTTGCCTATACCATCGACACCGTCTGGCGTAACCGCGCCGAGTTCCCGCGTGGCCGTGCCGAGGTCGAGGCGTTCCTGACGCGCAAATGGAACCATGAACTGGAGTACCGCCTGATCAAGGAGCTGTGGGCCTTCACCGGCAATCGCATTGCTGTGCGCTATGCCTACGAGTACCACGACGACAGCGGCCAGTGGTACCGCGCCTATGGCAACGAGAACTGGGAGTTTGCCGACGACGGGCTGATGCAGAACCGTCATTCGAGCATCAACGAGCACCCTATCAGCGAAGCCGAGCGCAAGTTCCGCTGGCCGTTGGGCCGGCGCCCGGATGATCACCCCGGGCTCAGCGAACTGGGGCTCTGATCAGCCCTGCGGCAGCATGACCCTGACTTCCAGCCCGCCACCCGGGCGGTTGCCCAGGGTCACGCTGCCCCCCTGCTCAAGCACGATGGCCCGTGCTGCGGGCAGGCCCAACCCAACGCCACCGGTATTGCGGTTGCGTGAACCTTCGATACGGTAGAACGGCGCGAATACCTGCTCATGCAGCTCCGGCGCGATGCCCGGCCCGCGATCCAGCACGGTAATCTCGATCTGCCTGGCGCTTACCGCCAACACCACCGTTGGCTCACAGCCGTATTTCGCGGCATTGTCGATCAAGTTGACCAGCACGCGCTTGATACCCACGGGCCGCCCCGTGTACACACAGCGGCGCGGCCCGCTGAGGCCGACCTCGACCCCCGCGTCCTTGAAGTCGTCCACCACGGTCAGCAGCAGCTCGCCCAGGTCGAATACGGTCGTCTGTTCCAGCCGTGCGTCATCACGGAAGAACTCCAACGCCGCATCGACCATCGCCTGCATCTCGTCGACGTCCTTGAACAACTTGGCCTGTAGCTGGGCATCGTCGATGAACTCGGCGCGCAAGCGCATGCGCGTCAGCGGTGCACGCAAGTCATGGGAAATGGCCGCAAGCATCTGGGTACGGTCGTTGAGAAAATGCTTGAGCTGCGCCTGGGTGGCATTGAACGCAAGAATGGCCTGGCGCAGGTCGTGCGGGCCGACCACCGGAATGGGCGGGGCGTTGAAGTCCTTGCCAAAACGCCGCGCGCCTTCGGCAAAGCGTTCCAGCGGCTTGGCCAGGTAGCGCGTGGCCAGCAGCGCGACGGCAAGGCTGGAAACCAGCATCAGGCCGAGGATGATCAGGTTGCGCGGCAGTTCATCCAGGCCCCAGCTACGGCTGGTGGCACGGAACAGCACCCAGGACTTGTCGCTCAGCTCGATCATCAGCGCATAGCCACGTTCAGGTGCGTACTCCGGCATGTCGGACGGTTCGAAAGCCTCCACCCTGGCATCCGGGCGCTTGAGCAGCGCGCGCAGGATAGGCGTGCCCTCGCTGAACTCGGCATCGACCAGCACTGGCACGCCCGCTTCGTCATGGCGGCGCAGCCAGCGCACGGAATATGAGCCGTCGCCCGCCGCACTGGCGATGTTGGCGCGCTGCGCCATGGGCGCGGCATCGAGGATGCGGGTGACCGCTGCAACCTTCTCGATCACCCCGCTCTCCAGCAGCGGTGGCTGCGCCCAGACGCTCAGCAACAGGCTGAACAACCCCTTGAGCAGCAGCAGGAACAGCATCGCCGTCAGGGTGGTCAGTGCGATCCAGCGGGCAATGGTGATCCTGGGCCGTGGCAGGGCCTGGC
This sequence comes from Pseudomonas sp. B14(2017), assembly GCF_002113255.1. Taxonomy (NCBI): domain Bacteria; kingdom Pseudomonadati; phylum Pseudomonadota; class Gammaproteobacteria; order Pseudomonadales; family Pseudomonadaceae; genus Pseudomonas; species Pseudomonas sp. B14(2017). Next base: position 95,985 of record NZ_NEJY01000026.1, on the reverse strand, counting down.
GAACCCTGGCCAGCAGCTTCATCGCTTCGCGACCGTGGGCGTGAACAGATAACCGGCGTTGCGCAGGGTACGGATCAAGGGCTCGTTGCCGTTGTCGGTTTCAAGCTTGCGGCGCAGCCGGCTCACCTGGACGTCGATGCTGCGGTCATAGGCGTCGTAAGCATCGCCACGAGCCATGTCCAGCAACTGCTGGCGGCTGAGCACCCGCCGCGGATGCTCGGCGAACACCAGCAGCAACTCGAACTCACCGTTGGACAAGGGGATCATGACGTTGTCCGGCGAACGCAGCTCGCGTCGCACCACATCCAGCCGCCAGCCGGCAAACTCCAGGGTCGCGCAGGCATGGCCCGCCGTGCCACCGGCCGCTTCACCGGCACGGCGCAGCACTGCCCTCACCCGGGCCAGCAGTTCACGGGCGGCGAACGGTTTGGTCAGGTAGTCGTCTGCCCCCAGCTCCAGGCCAACCACCCGGTCGCTCAGCTCACCCATGGCGGTGAGCATGATCACTGCCACCTTGTGCTCGGCCAGCAGGCGCTGGCACAGCACCAGGCCACTGTCGCCAGGCAGCATCACATCCAGAATGACCAGGTCCGGCACCCGCCGCTCGACGGCCTGCCACAGCGCCTTGCCATCCTTGGCCACATCAACCTCGTAGCCATGCTGGCAGAGAAACTTCTGCAGCAGGTCGAGCACCTCGACATCATCGTCGACTATCAGCAAATGGCTCACAAAAAAGCACCGCAAAACAAGGTTACCAAGCCGTACTTTAAGGCCATCCCCACGCAGCCGTCATATATTTCAACCCGGAAACAAAGTGTCGACGCCGAGACAATCCGGACATTCCCCGGCAAAGAAAACTGCGCAGCATCGCCGCCAGTTCTTGCCAGGAATGTATCTATGTCCCGTTCATCATCCGCCTCCCGCTCAGCGCGCTCAGCCGCGCTGGCCTTGTCGCTGCTTGCGGCGGGAGGCTGCAGCCAACGTGCACCGGCCACGGCGGCCTGCGGCAATGTCGCCTATCAGGTCAGTGACCCGGCCGAGCCCGCCAACCGCGCCGTATTCGCCTTCAACCGCACGGTCGATGACTATCTGCTGGCCCCCGTCGCCCGGAGCTACACCGCGCTGCCCGGTTTTGCCCAACAGGGCATGCACAACTTTGCCAGCAACTTCGGTGAGCCCAAGGTGTTCGTCAACGACCTGCTGCAGGGCAATGGCGAACGGGCGATGACCAGCCTCAGCCGCTTCATCTTCAACACCACCCTGGGTGTGGCGGGGCTGGTCGACGTGTCTGGCAAGATGGGGCTGAGCCAGCATCGCTCGGACTTTGGCCAGACCTTCGGGGTGTGGAACATCGCCGCAGGCCCCATCGTCGAGCTGCCGCTGCTGGGCACCCACAACCTGCGCGATGCCAGCGGCACGCTGCTGGGCCTGGCACTGGACCCGTTTGGCGGCAACAGCGATACCGTCGAAACCATGGGCAACGTAGCCACGGCCGGCGGCATCGTCGATGCACGGGCCGAAGCACTGCCATTGACTGACCTGCTGCGCACCTGGCCTGACTACTACCTTGCGCTGCGTGACTATACCGCGCAGCGGCGCAGCAACCGGGTGGCAGAAGGCAAGGCCGGCGAGCCGGGGGAGTGGCCAGTGGATTGTGCAGGGGGTGCCCGTGAAGAATGATGCCCAAGCCGCCATGCTGCTGTTCAGGCGCCTGGAAGGCGCTGCCCGGCAACCGCTTTTGCTGCATGAACTGGAGGCCCGGGTTTCGGCCGATGGCCGGAGCCTGGTGCTGAGCCGCTATCGCGAACGCTTTACCGCCGAAGGCAAGCCCTACCGGCACGAGGCTCACCGCAGCGTACCGATTGCAGCATTGCTGCGCTGGGTGGCGCGGCAGGGTCAGTGAAATTGGGGCCGCTTTGCGGCCCTTCGCGGGCACGCCCGCTCCCACAGGTGTCGCGCTGAGCTCAGGAAGTACGCGGTTCCGGTGGGAGCGGGCGTGCCCGCGAAGGGCTGCAAAGCAGCCCCAATAAAGCCGCAGCCTCGATGGATATGTCCGAAACGCGACAGTGGCTGCCTGTTCGGCGTGAGACAGGCAAACCGGGCACTGGCTACCCTTCTTCGGCAAATGCCTTGTTCCCTTTCGCCAGAAGAAGATCGCCCATGACGACCTCCACCGCCTCCATGGCCGCCACCACACCTGCCGACCAACCCCAGGGCTTTCTGGTCCGCATCGTCGGCGCTGCCGCATTCGCCCATCTGCTCAACGACCTGATCCAGGCCGTGCTGCCATCCATCTACCCGATGCTCAAGAGCGATTTCGCGCTGAGCTTTGCCCAGATCGGCTGGATCGCCCTGATCTACCAGGTGACCGCGTCCCTGCTGCAACCCTGGGTCGGCCTGTACACCGACAAGCACCCGCAACCCTACCTGCTGCCGGCCGGCATGCTGGTGACGCTGGTGGGCATCGCCCTGCTCGCCTTCGCCAGCAGCTATGAAATGCTGCTGGTGGCCGCCGCGGTGGTCGGCGTGGGCTCGGCGACCTTCCACCCCGAAGCCTCGCGAGTGGCCAGGATGGCCTCCGGTGGGCGCTTCGGCACCGCGCAGTCGACCTTCCAGGTCGGAGGCAACACCGGCTCGGCCCTCGGCCCGCTGCTGACCGCTGCCATCGTCATTCCGCACGGCCAGCCGGCCATTGCCTGGTTCATGCTGGCGGCCGCGCTGGCGGTATTCGTGCTGCTGCGGGTGTCCGGCTGGACCGTACGCCACGGCCAGACCCGGCTCAAGTCCTTCGCCGGCCAGCAGGCCCCCGGCCTGTCGCGTGGCGCCATGTGGCGCGCCGTGGCGGTTATCGCCGTGCTGATGTTCGCCAAGTTCGTCTACATCGCCTCGTTCACCAACTACTTCACCTTCTACCTGATCGAGCATTTCGGCCTGAGCGTGCAGCACAGCCAGCTGTACCTGTTCGTGTTCCTCGCGGCCGTGGCCCTGGGCACCTTCGCCGGTGGCCCGGTGGGTGACCGTATCGGGCGCAAGGCGGTGATCTGGGTCTCGTTCCTCGGCGTGGCGCCCTTCGCCCTCGCCCTGCCCTACGCCAACCTGGCCTGGACGGCGGTACTGGCGGTGGCCATCGGCCTGGTGATGTCCTCGGCCTTCGCCGCCCTGGTGGTGTATGCCCAGGAGGCCGTGCCGGGCCGGGTCGGCATGGTGTCGGGGGTGATGTTCGGGTTGATGTTCGGTATCAGCGGCATCGGCGCCGCCGGGCTTGGCGAACTGGCCGATCGGCATGGCATCGAGTGGGTGTACCAGGTCATCTCGTTCCTGCCGCTGCTGGGGTTGGCCACCGCGCTGCTGCCGGCAACCCGCTCGCAAGCCCGCCCCAGCCGCTGCTGTTAAAGTGGGCGTGCCAGGCTGCCCGTACAAGAGGTCGAAATGCTGAAGCCGCAGCACGAATTGCTGGTGGAGGTGGATGAGTGGAGCTGGGAGGTCGGCAGCCGTGCGACGGACTACCCGACCGACTGGTTCATCGAGCCCCACAGCCATGCCAAGCACCAACTGATCTATGCCATCAAAGGCCTTATGATCGTCGAGTCCGGTAACGAACGCTGGACCGTGCCACCCAGCCGCGGCGTATGGATGCCCTGCGGCCAGGTGCACGCGATCCGCTGCGTGGGCGATGTGAAGATGCGTAGTGTTTTCGTGCGCACCGACGCGGCAGTGCAGTTGCCCGTGCAGAGCAAGGCTATCAGCATCTCGCCGTTGCTCAGCGAACTGATCAAGGCCTCCGTAGGCTTTACCGCGCCGTTTGCCGAAGACTCGCGTGAAGCCCGGGTGATGCGCCTGATCCTCGACGAAATCTGCGTGCTGCCGACCTTGCCGCTGAAGCTGTCGCAGCCCGGCGACAAGCGCCTGCAGGCAATCTGCGCCGCGCTGCACGAGCGGCCTGACGATAACGCCACCGTGGCCGACTGGGGCCAGCAGCTGGGGGTGGACGAAAAGACCATCCAGCGCCTGTTCCGCAAGGAAACCGGCATGACCTTCGGCCAGTGGCGCCAGCAGGCGCGGCTGATGCAGGCACTGGAGCGGATTGCCCTGGGCGAGCGGATCATCGATGTGGCGGGGACGCTGGGGTATGACAGCCCAAGTGCCTTCGCCAGCATGTTCAAGCGCCAGTTCGGTATCACGCCGAGTCAGTTCTTCAAATAGCCTGTAGGAAACGTATGATATCGCCCACGCGTTGCTGATCTCGCACAGCAACCCTGTCAAGCCGTGTACAGTACCCTCACAACAAAGCCCCAGAAGGAGCCCGGTACATGACCGTGACGCTGTCCCCCCTGCAGATCGACTGCGATTTCGACTCCGGCAACATCCAGGTGCTGGATGCCAGTAACCCGGCCCGGGTGCACCTGGCCATCCGCCCGGACACCCACAGCGGCCACTACCAGTGGTTCCACTTCAAGGTCAGCGGGCTGACGCCGGGCCAGGTCCATCGCTTCAGCCTCGACAACGCCTCCGGTTCCTCCTACAAGAACGCCTGGAGCGGCTACAACGCCGTGGCCTCCTACGACCAGCAAACCTGGTTTCGCGTCCCCAGCCAGTTCGACGGCACGGCGCTGTCGTTCGAGGTAAAGGCCGAACAGCCGCACATCTGGTTCGCCTACTTCGAGCCCTACCCGCGCGCGCGCCACAACCAGCTGATCGAGCGTGCACGGCAACTGCCGGGGGTCGAATTGCTCGCCAGTGGCCGCAGCGTACAGGGCCGCGACATTCCCCTGCTGCGCGCCGGTGATGGCGCCGCAGGCAAGCGCAAGCTGTGGCTGATTGCCCAGCAACACCCGGGCGAACACATGGCCGAATGGTTCATGGAGGGCGTGATCGACCGTCTGCAGGCCAACGACGCGGTGATCCGGCAGTTGCTGGCCAAGGCCGACCTGTACCTGATCCCCAACATGAACCCCGACGGCGCCTTCCTCGGCCACCTGCGCACCAACTTCAAGGGCAAGGACCTCAACCGTGCCTGGCAGGACGCCAGCGTCGAGCTCAGCCCCGAGGTGTTCTTCGCCCAGGCGCAGATGAAGCAATACGGCGTGGATGCGTTCATCGACGTGCATGGCGACGAGGAGATTCCCCATGTGTTCACCGCGGCCTGCGAGGGCAACCCCGGCTACACGCCGCGTCTGGCCAAGCTGGAAGAGCAGTTCCGCAGCACCCTGTGCAGCCTGACCCGCGACTTCCAGACCGTGCATGGCTACACCCGCGACGAACCGGGGCAAGCCAACACGACGCTGGCCTGCAATGCGGTGGGGATGGCGCATGACTGCCTGTCACTGACTCTGGAAATGCCGTTCAAGGACCATGACGATGCGCCGGATGCCGTCACCGGGTGGTCGGGGGCGCGCTCGAAGGCGTTGGCCGGGGCGGTGCTGGAGACATTGGCGAAGATGGTTGGCGATTTGCGCTGAGGCCAGCCGGGCGCTCACCCTGCCCGAGCGGCTGGCGCGCATCCTGTAGGAGCGGCCTTGTGTCGCGAAAGGGCCGCAAAAGCGGCCCCGGCGATATATGCGGCGAAGCTGAAAATGTGGGGCCGCTGCGCGCCCCTTTCGCGACACAAGGCCGCTCCTACAACGATCGCGTCAGCCGGGAGCCATGTCAGAACTGCACATCCAGAAGCACGCTGTCGGTATAGGTCGCAGCCGGGGGTGTAGCCTGGTCGGTGTAAACCTTGGCGTTGTAGTTGAACACCTGGCTACCGGTGCCGGTCCCCGTGCCGGGGTTCACATCGGCATCGGCACTGGCCCGTCGCGCAGCCCCTACCGAACCCCAGCGCACCGCACCGGCGCCCTTGAAAATGTCATAGGCCAGGTAGTTGTTGGCCGCCGACTTCATCCGCCGCCGCCCATTGGCCACGTTCTGCCCGTCATCCAGGCCCACGGTGTAGTTGCTGCCCTTGGTGCACGACACGCTCAGGCTCTGGCTAACCGTACCGAACCCCGCCACCACCGGCGCGCTGGCGAAATTGATGCTGGGTGTGGTGATCTGGCAGTCGTTGGTCACCGTCATGCTCACCAGCAGGGTCTTGGTACCAGTGCCCTGGTCTCGCCCTATGCAAAGCCCGCCAACACCAATCCCGTCGCAATAGTCCCAGGTCCACTCGACAGTGAGGGTTTCCTGATACAGTCCGGCCGATACGTTGCTGCCTACCTGCGTGCGCATGTAGATGGGCACGTTCTTCGGTGTACCGTTGAGCAACCCGAGCAAGTCGAGGATGCCGGTGGTCCTGAATTCGAAGGCGGTGCCACGGGTAATCGGATATGTGGTCGTGGCGTCGGCATACAGCGTGTAGGGGATCACATCCCCGGTAGGGCCTACCAGCCCGCTGGTGGTAGAGGTGACCTTGATCTTGAAGGAGTCGGTGCTGCTGAGCACGCTGATCACCGAACCGTTGCATTGCAGGCCCGAGTTGGTACTGGAAGCTGTCTGTACCGCGCCACGTACCTGGGTCGAGTTGAGCGAACCAAACGCCGCCGGCGTAGTCAGCACTGACGTGCACTTGGCCCAGGCCGAGCCCGCCCACAACAACAAGGCGCATGCCCACAAACCACGCCAGCAGGCCTTCACTTGCACACCAACGGGCCGATCAAAGGGATCGAACCTTGTGCTTCAGGCAGGTCGAACGCCACCTGGCACTGCCCGCCCCCTTCCAGCTCCACCTGCAGGCGGTTATGCGGCGCCAGGTTCTCCAGATACACCAGGCCATCCCAACCGACCACCGCCTGGCTGCCGCTTTCTGCATGGGTGACACGGCTGCCCAGCTTGAGCACCTGCCGGTCGGCGTCCACCAGTTCGACACTGGCCGCCAGCACGCGCCTGAGCGGGAACTCCAGCAGGTAGCCGCTGCCCCGGCGCACCGCCACCCGCTGCTCCACTTCCGGCGCGAGGATGTCCGGCGGCAAGTCCATGGGGTCGATCTCGTACTTGCCGCGGTAGTAACCGCTGCTGTACGGCACCAGCAGGTGGCCACCGGCATCGGTGCGGCCGACCTCCTGGTTTTCATAGCGCACAGGCACATCGGCGTAACCACCGGTGCTGACCACCACGAAGGCATCGTCGATGCGGTTGGCAGCGAACAGCCCGGCATCCATCCACACCAGCGAACCACTGGCGTCGGCCCAGCGGGTCATCTCGCCACTGCTGCCATACACACCGGCCTGCAACTGCACCGACTGCAGGCGCCAGGTGACATCGGCCTGGCGGTAGGCATCGCGCTCGCTACCGGCGGCGTAGCCCAGGTTGTAACCGACACCACCACCCACCGGCGTCGCGCGGCTGTAGTTGACCCGCTGCAGGCTTTCGCCTTGCTGGCTGCGCTCCATGCCCAAGGCCAGGGTGCCATGCAGGTCGAACGGGATCACCAGTTGCGCCTGCACCGCCCACTGGCTGTCCCCCACTTCACGGTTGGCCGACAGATACACGCTGCTGTTGCCCCACAGCGGCCTGCTGTAGCTGAGGTTGATCAACCGGGTTCGTGTGCCGTCACCGGCGCGCACATCGAAATAGCCGGCGCCGATGTTGCCGTATTCGTTCAGGTTCAGGCTCAAGGTGACCTGTTCGCTACGCTGGCTCAGCTGTATGTCCCGGCTGTCTACCCGGGTCAGGTCGGCATAGTCGCCATGGCGTTGCAGGCGCTGGTAGCTGAAGCCGATGCGCTGGCTGTTGTACTGGTAACCGAGGGCGACCTGGTGGCCCTGGTCGCCGTCGAACCGGCTCTGCGCCAGGGCCGCGTTGAGCACGCCGAAGTTGCCCAGCCGCATGTTGCCGCCCAGGCCGCCCAGCATCAGCGATTCGGCGCTTTCGGCATGGGTCTCCAGGGTGAAGATGTCGCTGACCCCGTAGCGCAGGCTGGCCGAAGCAACCCCTGGGCCGTAGGCAAAATCGCGCACCCCGTAGTCACGGCGCAGGCTGCCGGCTGCCACCGAATAGTCCGTCAGGCCCTGCTGCAGCAGGCTGCTGGTGACGTAGAACGGCAAGGTGGTCGACACCTGCCGGCCAAGGGCATCGGTGGTAACCACCACCGCCTCCCCGGCGCCGTTGATGAACGGCACGTTGGTCAACGTGTAGGGGCCCGGCTGCAATTCGCTGGTGCTGGACTTGTAGCCATTGATGAACAGGTCCAGCGAGGTCGGTACCGCCGCTTCACCGGAGAACGCCGGCAGCGGATAGGTGACCAGGTCGGGGCGCGCAGCGAAATCGCGCGACAACTGCAGGCCACCGACCCGCACCGAGCTGGTCCAGGGCAAGGCCCCGGTTATCAGGTCACCGGCTTCGTAGGTCAGCAGGCGCTGCTCGTCGGTAAAGCGCCAGGTGGTGTCGTAACGCAAGAAGCCCTGGCGCGTGTCGTCGGTCGGCGCACCATTGAACGACTGGCGCCATTGCCCGGTGCTGGAGAACGTACCCCAGCTGTCGAACAGACGCAGTTCGTTCCAGGCCGCCAGGTAGCTGCCGCCGTCATCGGTGTCGTTGAGGTACAGGTCGTAGTTGAACAAGGCGCCGAAACTGCTGCGCGCATCGCTGGCCGGGTACAGGTTGCGGTCGCCCAGCTGCTGGTCGGGCAGCCAGGCCGGCGGCACTTGCAGCAGCAGGCGCTGGTTCTGGCTGTCGTAGTCGGCGTGCAGCCCGGCGATGGCCTCCAGCGCCACCTCGCCCTGCGGGTTGTCCGGCAGCGAGACGCCGGCCGCCCGCAGCACGTCGCTGTCCAGGTACAGCTGCCCGGCGCGCTGCTGCACTGGCACCAGTTCAGCCCTGGGCATCTGGTTCACCAGCAGCTCGAGGTACAACGTGGCATCGGCGATCGCGGACAGTTCCGTGGGTGGTGGTGGCAGGTCGTCGGCCAGCACCAGGCCAGGGCCGATCAGGGCCAGCCCCAGGCACCAGCGGTGCGTCCTCGCTGTCAGCCCCCTCACACACGGTTTCCAACCATTGCCGGGTCCTCCCTGGCCCCTTCGCGGCATTCAGGCGCAGGCTCATTGGCTTTGGCGGATGGCGTCCGCGCTGCTCTGGCCGTTTACCCTCCCCTTCAGCACACTGCCGGCACTCGGTGCCAGCGGTGCCGGCCAGCGCATGCTGGCCCCCGGCAGCACATAACCCAACAGGCCATCGGCCAGTGGCTTGCTCTGGCTGCCCTGCTGCACCACCACATCGGTCAGCCGCGCATGCACCGCGCCGGTGTTGCGCAGCTCCACGTACGGCTTGCCCTGCACGGTCACCGCGCGCCAGCTGAGTTGCGGCTTGCCGACGCCCTCGGCATTTCGCTTGCCCGCGGGATCGGCCTTGCCCCACAGGCCTTCGCCGTAGACGAACAGGGGTACCGAGTAGCGCATCTGCAGGCGGATCGCCGCGGTGGTGCCGGGCTCGGCCTTGTCGACGGGGATGGCGGGCGGAATTTCGTCGATGATGATGCGGTAGGCCTGCTCCTGGCCGACTGGCGAGGGGCCGGTGCGGGTCAGGCGGATCAGTTGCTTCTGCCCGGGGGCGATGTTGGCCACCGGCGGGCTGCCAATGATCTCGCGCTGCGCCTGGTACTGTTCCTGGTAGTCACCCTGGCGCCAGGCGAACACCCGCACCTGCAGGTTGGCCGGTGCCGTGCCGCGGTTTTCCAGCCACAGTGCGCCGGCCTTCTGGTCAGCCTCCAGCACCGGGTCGATCGGCCAGATCAGCACCGAGGTGGCCGCCCCGGCCGGCAGGCTCGCCAGCCACAATGCTCCGATCAATCCACGCGCCCACTTCGCGCCTGCCCCCATGAAGCTCTCCTTGAATACCGGTCGTTGGTGCCGGTGCATTCACCAGGTCACCGTCACTTGCACCACATCGGTGTAGGTCCCCGCCGGCTGCGTGCCGGTCAGCTGGACCCGCCCGTACACCGGCAGCTTGATCGCCGTCGGGTCGGTGTAGCTCACGGCCACGCTCTGGCCGATCCCCAGGCTCTGGCTGTAGGCCGCGTCCCGGTACAACTGGTAGGCCAGCACCTGCGTGCCGCCCGTACGCTTGAGGTTGCGTGTGCCACTGGCACTGTTCTGCCCGCCATCCACGCTCATGCTCAAGGCCACCCCCGGGGTGCACTGGAAGGTCACCGTGCTGCCGCCCAACGAGGTGCCGATGACTCCGCTGGCCAGCGCCGATTGCGAACCGTAGTCGAGCGTCCCGAAGCTGCTCACACCGCCCACCACCAGGCACCCGGCAACGATCTGCGCCGTCACCTGGAAGCTGCTGGTGGTCGCCGCATCCAGAGGCGCGGCCAGCAGCACGCCGAGGCCGCTCAGGCTGCCCGCCAGCCAGCTGCGCATGGTTCAGAACGACAGCTCGACAGACACTGTGTCGGTGTACACCCCCGCCGGCAGGCCGGCCTTGCCGCGTGCCTGGCCATACAGGTTGACGGTCTGGGCCGTACCGCTGCTGATCGGCAAGGTGATGGTGCCGTTGATGGCCAACACCTGCGTGCGGCCGGAATCGGTGTAGAAGTCGTACGGCACGAAGTTGCCGGCGCCATCCGCCAGCGCACGGCTGCCCCCGGTCGACTGGCCATCGTGGACGCCTGCCCCCACGCGGATCACCGGTACCGTGCCGGCCGAGCAGAGAATGCTGATCGCCCCTCCTCCGCCGCCGATCACCTGGGCGTCTGCGCTGGTGAACAGGGCATCGCGAGTACCGAAGTCCAGGGCGCCGAAGTTCACCCCCGAAGTACCCGAGCTGCCATTGACCTGGCACGCCGCGGTCAAGGTCAGCGTCGAGTCGATGGTTCCGGTCGTGGCGGCCTGCGCCTGGGAAGCCAGCATCAGCCCCAGGCCGGCAAGGATGCAGCGTGGAAGGTTCGTTCGCATCGAAGTCTCCTTGTGTCGTTACCAGTCCAGGGTCACCCTCAGGGTGTCACGGTACAGCCCGGCCGGCAGCGCGCGCGGTTGCGCCACTACCACACCGTAGATGGGGATCGGTATCTGCCGGGTACTGCTGATGGTGAAGGCACGCGCCTGGCCGATGCCGTAGCGGCTGTTACCGCCTGGGTCGATCGCCAGTTGATAGGGGATCAGCTCGCGGCCGTTGCTCAGGCGCCGTATGCCGTCGCTGCCATTCAGGCCGCCGTTGATGCGCACGTTGAACGCCCGCACCTCGGGCGTGCAGCTGATCTGCAGGCTGCCCTCGCCGCTCACATCATCAACCCGGCTGCGCAGCGGCTGGTCCCAGTTCGGTCCGCGCTCGCCGAAGTCCATCAGGCCGGGGTTACCCACCGTTGCCGGTTGCGTCTCGTTGCTGCTGATCTGGCAAGCGGTGCTGATCACCAGCCGCGCCTGGATGAAACCGGTGCTGGTGCCATGCGCGGCACCACCGGGCACCAGCAGCGGGCCCAGGGAAAGCAGCAGGATCGAGGTACGGTTCATGGCGTCGCGTCCTTGAGCATGGTGGCATCCCTACCAGGTGACGGTGACTTTGAGCAGGTCGGCGTACAGGCCTGCAGGCGGTACCCAGGCCAGCTTGTCGATCCGTGCATACAACGGCAGCTCGACCGAACCGCTGTCCGGCACCCGCGCCGAATGCGCCACATTCACCGCCAGCGGCTCGCGCCAGGCAGCGTCGCGGTAGAGGCGATAAGGTATGAGCCGGGCTGTGTCATCGTCACTGGCCAGAAAGCGCAACTCGCCGACGCCGCCATGCTGCCCACCATCGACGCGGACCTGATAGGGGGTGTGGGGATTGCATTCCAGGCGTGGCGGGCGCTGGCTCAGCAGCGCGCCGGTGAGCGGCGCACCTGGGCCATCCAGCCGTGCAGCAGCGCCCAGATCGATGCGCCCCAGCGCCTGCGCCCCAGCATCGCGGGGCTGGTTGACCAACATGCAGCCGCGCTGCACCAGCACCCGCACCTCCACCAGGAAGTCCGCCGCCATGGCGCTGCTGCTCAACATAAGGCCCAACAGGGCGGCCAGGTAGCGCTCCGTCACCTAATTATCCTTGTCGATGTCTGCTGACCTGAGCGTAGCAGCGGAGTGGCATCACGCTGCTGGCATCGAGCCATTTTTTTGTATTAGCCAAAAAGCGCTACCACCTGAAAAAAAAGCCGCACGACACAGAACGCATCGCCGACATTCTCCTCAAATGGCCAAAGGCCGTTATCTGGGCCGATATTCTGTTAGGGTGTATCCCCTTCATCCTGCCTAGACTCATGCGGCATGCATGGAAGGACACGACAGGAGCGTTTTCATAGATGATTGCAGACAGCACGCTCACCCAAGCCCTCGAGCGCTGCGCCCAGGAGCCGATCCAGCTGCCTGGCAGCATCCAGCCCCACGGTTTCCTGCTGGTGCTGGACGAAACCGACATGCGGGTACTCCAGGCCAGTGAGAATGTCGAACACTGGCTGGGCATACCGGCCAGTGAACTGATAGGTCGCGATTTCGCCGAACTGGTCAGCGGTGCCTTCGACCTGCGCCTGCACCTGGCCCGCCTGCCGCAGGACGAGGTCTTTCCGTTTCACATCAGCGATGTGTACCTGCGCCAGGACGCTCCATATCGTGGCAACCTGCACCTGCTGGTGCATCGTCACGACCAGGTGCTGATCGCCGAATTCGAACCCCCTCGCCTGCCGGCGGACCTTGCCGGGCAAGGCGACTACTACCCGCTGGTGCGCAGCTTCGTAGGCCGCCTGCACCAGGCCGGCAGCCTCGAGGAACTGCTGCAGCAAACCGTGCTGCAGCTCAAGCGCATCACCGGCTTCGGCCGGGTCAAGGCCTATCGCTTCGATGCCGAAGGCAACGGCCAGGTGCTGGCCGAGGTGGCCGACCCGGGGTACCCGAGCTACCTGGGCCTGTGTTTCCCCGCTTCGGACATACCGCGCCAGGCGCGCGAGCTGTACCGAATCAACCGCATCCGCGTGATCGAGGACGCCAACTACCAGGCCTCGCCGTTGCTGCCAGCTGCCAACCCGCGCACCGGCAAGCCGCTGGACCTGAGCTTTGCCGCGCTGCGCAGCGTGTCGCCAGTGCACCTGCAGTACATGCGCAACATGGGTACCCTGGCATCGATGTCGCTGTCGATCGTGGTCGACGGGCAACTCTGGGGGCTGGTGTCCTGTCATCACGAACAGCCGCGCCCGGTGGACCTGCGCACCCGTACCGCCTGCGAGCTGCTGGCCAGTGTGCTGTCGCTGCAGATCGAGTCGCGCGAGTCCCACGCCAACACTCGCCGGTTGCTGGAGCTGCGCCAACACATCGTGCGCATGATCTCGTCCATGGCCGACCATGACAGTGTCGGCGACGGCCTGCGCGACTTGCCGGAAGTACTGCTGGCCTTCGCCGGCGCCCAAGGTGCCGCGGTCATATCCGCCGAACGTTGCGACCTGATCGGCAAGACCCCTCCGGCCGCGCAGGTAAACGCCCTGGTGCACTGGCTCTCCCAGCGTGGCGAAGAGAGCGTGTTCCACAGCGACAACCTGCGCCGCGACATCGATGAACTGCCCGAGCTCGCGGCCCATGCAGGCGGTGTGCTGGCAGTGGCCATTTCGCAGATCCACTCGCACTACCTGCTGTGGTTCCGCCCCGAGCAGGTGCGCACGGTGAACTGGGCCGGGCAGCCGAACAAACAGGTCGGGCCGCAGGGCAACCTCGACCCGCGGCACAGTTTCGAAAGCTGGCAGGAAAAACTGCGCGGCTACTGCGAACCCTGGCACCCGCTGGTCATCGAAGGCGTGCAGGAGCTGCGCACGGCAGTGCTCGGCATTGTCCTGCGCAAGGCAGAGGAACTGGCGCAGCTGGCTGGGGAGCTGCGCCGCTCGAACAAGGAGCTCGAAGCGTTTTCCTACAGCGTGTCCCATGACCTGCGCGCGCCCCTGCGCCATATTGCCGGCTACTCCGAACTGCTCGGCGAAATCGAGGGCCAGGGCCTCAGCGAGCGCGGCAGGCGCTTTCTGCAACACATCGAGGAAGCCGCGCATTTTGCCGGAAGCCTGGTCGACAACCTGCTCAACTTCTCGCAAATGGGCCGCTCTGCCCTGCGCCTGTCCGAGGTCGACCTCAACGCCCTGGTCGAGGCCATTCGCAGCGAACTGGCGCCCGACTACCAAAACCGCGAAATTGTCTGGGACATCGCCCAACTGCCCAAGGTGGTCGGTGACCCGGCGTTCATCAACATGGCCTTGCACAACCTGCTGGCCAACGCGATCAAATACACACGTGGGCGCACCCCGGCGCGCATCGGCATCAGCGCCGTGCAACATCCGGGCGAAACCGAGATCTGCATTCGCGACAACGGCGTGGGCTTCGACATGGCCTACGCCAACAAACTGTTCGGCGTGTTCCAGCGCCTGCACCGCATGGAAGACTTCGAAGGCACCGGGATCGGCCTGGCCAGCGTGCGTCGCATCATCGAACGCCATGACGGCCGGGTCTGGGCCCATGGCAAGGTTGGCCAGGGTGCAACCTTCCACTTCACCCTCCCGCGCCACCCCGCGACTACCTGAGGCACCGCTACCATCATGCTCAAACCCATCCTGCTGGTCGAAGACAACCCACGGGACCTGGAGCTGACGCTCCTGGCGCTGGAGCGCAGCCAGTTGGCCAACGAGGTCATCGTGCTGCGTGACGGTGCCGAGGCACTCGACTACCTGCTTCGGCGCAATGCCTATGCCGAACGTGACGATGGCAACCCCGCCGTGTTGCTGCTGGACCTGAAACTGCCAAAGGTCGACGGCCTGGAGGTGCTGAAGGAAGTACGCGCCACCGCCGAACTGCGCAGCATCCCGACGGTGATGCTGACGTCCTCGCGCGAGGAGCCCGACCTGCTGCGCGCCTACGAGCTGGGGGTGAACGCGTACGTGGTCAAGCCGGTGGAGTTCAAGGAATTCGTCGCCGCCATTTCCGACCTGGGGGTGTTCTGGGCGGTACTCAACGAACCGCCACCCGGCTCGCTGCGCCTGAACCGGCGTGGCAGCATCTGAGGTGCCCGCGACGATGCAGCCAACGCCGCTGAAACTGCTGATGGTCGAAGACAACTCGATGGACGCCGAACTGACCCTGATGCGCCTGGAGCGCAGCGGGCTGCAAGTGCAGGCGCAACTGGTGTTCGACCATGCCGGTGTCGAGCAAGCCCTGATCGAGGCCCGCTACGACCTGATCCTGTGCGACTGCGTGCTGCCGGGCTCGTCCGGCACCGAAGTGCTGGCCATCGCCCAGCGCCTGGCACCGGACATTCCGTTCATCTTCCTGTCTGGCATCTATGGCGAAGAACATGCGGTGGAAATGATCCGCCTGGGCGCCACCGACTATGTACTCAAGAAGAACCTGCCGCTGCTGCCCAAGGCCGTACGCCGGGCCCTGACCGAAGTGCAGGAGCGCCAGCGCCGACGCCGCGCCGAAGAAGCCCTGGCCGACGTCGAGGCACGTGCACGCATTGCCATCGACGCTGCCGGCATGGGCACCTGGGACATGCGCCCGCAAGAAGGCCTGTTGTTGTGGGATGACCGCTGCAAGACCCTGTTCGGCCTGCCCGCCGATACCGAAATGAGCCTCGAGGTGTTTTACGCTGGCATCTACCCCGACGACCTGCCGCAGGTGCGCGAGGCGGTGGAGCACGCCATGTGCCCGGAAAGTGGCGGCCTGTATCGGGTCGAATTCCGCATCGCCCAACCCGCTGGCCTGGAACCGCGCTGGCTGCTCAGCAGCGGCCAGAGCCAGTTCGTCGACGACCAGTGCGTGCGCTTCTCCGGGGTGCTGCAGGACATCCACGCCCAGCGCCTGGCCAACCAGGCACTGCACCAACTCAACGAGATGCTGGGTGAAAGGGTCGAGCGCCGCACCCGCGAACGCGACCGTGCCTGGGAGCTGTCGCAGGACTTGCTGGCCGTGCTCAACAAGGACCTGACCCCAGTCGCGCTGAACCCCGCCTGGGAAGCCAGCCTGGGCTTGTCCCGCGAACGCCTGAGCCAGTCGTCCTTGCTGCACCTGCTGCCCGAGCCCGACCAGGAGCTGCTGCTCACCGAACTGGCTGCCCTCGCCCATGGCCGCACCAGCGCCCGTTTTGTCGGGCGTATCCTGGATGCCGGTGGCCAGCAACGCTGGTTGTCGTGGGTGGTGGTGCCGGAAGACACCCTGCTGTACGTGGTGGCGCGCGACATCACCAGCGAGCGCGAAGCCGCCCTGGGCCTGGCCGAAGCCAACGCCCGCCTGCGCGAGCAGATCGCCGAGCGCGAACGTATCGAGGCCGCGCTGCAGCAGATGCAGCGGCTTGAAGCGGTCGGCCAGCTGACCGCCGGTGTGGCTCACGACTTCAACAACCTGCTGACGGTAATCCTCACCGGTGCCAGCTTCCTCGAGCGCGACCTGGCCAAAGCCGACGTTGAAAAAGCCCGGGCGCGGCTCACGCACATCCGCGAAGCCGGCGAGCGCGGCGCCAAGCTGACCTCGCAGTTGCTGGCTTTCTCCCGCCGCCAGCGCCTGGAACCAGTGGCGCTGAACCTCAACCGCACCCTGGCCGGCCTGGAAGAGTTGCTGCGCCGCACCCTGGGCGGCAATGTCTCGGTGCGCCTGGACCTGGAACCAACCCTGTGGCAGGCGCTGACCGACCCGACCCAGACCGAAATGATCATTCTCAACCTGGCGATCAATGCCCGCGATGCCATGCCCGACGGCGGCCAACTGACGCTGTCGACCCGCAACACCCGGATCGACGCCCGCCCGCAGCGCCCGGAAGACCCGGACCCTGGCGAGTACGTGATGCTGAGCATCCGCGATACCGGCTGCGGCATGAGTGAAGAGGTGCTGGCCAAGGTATTCGAGCCGTTCTTCACCACCAAGGATATCGGCAAGGGCTCGGGCCTGGGCCTGGCCCAGGTATTCGGCTTCGCCAAACAGTCCGGGGGTGGCGTGCGCATCGACACCACGCCTGGGCGTGGTACGCAGGTGGCCGTGTATCTGCCGGCAGTCAAGGGTGAAGCCGTCAACGAACCGGTGCCGTCGCTGTTCAGCCACTCGATAAGCGAAAGCGGCCGTAATCGCACCGTGCTGCTGGTGGATGACGACCATCTGGTACGCGACATGCTCGGCGATGTGTTGCGCCAGTACGGCTACCAGGTGCGCCAGGCGCACAGTGGCGAACAGGCCTTGGCCTTGCTGGATGAGCAGATCGACCTGCTACTGAGCGATTTCGCCATGCCCGAGTTCAACGGTGCGCAACTGGCACTGGCGGCACGCGAGCGGTACCCGCACCTGCCGGTGGTACTGCTAACCGGTTATGCAGAATTGCAGGGGCTGGAGTTGCCGGGCAGCCTGGTGATCCAGAAGCCGGTACAGGCCGATGAACTGGCCCGCTTGCTGAACGAGATGCTTGGAACTGCCAGGTGACCGAACAGCCCGCGACAAAACCTGCGGAAACGACAAAGCCCAGCGCTTGTCTTTCCAAGCACCGGACCGAGATACGTTTGAAGCAGGAAAATGGCAGGGGCGGCTGGATTCGAACCAACGCATGGCAGGATCAAAACCTGCTGCCTTACCGCTTGGCGACGCCCCTGTATCGGATGCAGCGTTTGCTGCTCTGACAATTCCAACTGAGTGACAACTGGGTTGTTGTCTTGGAATGCGCGGCACTTTAACAACAAACTTTCGGTCTGTGAACCCCCTGATGAAAAAAAATTACCAAAAAACAGCGAGTTAGTCATTTTCGGGGTTGGCGCGGCGACCATCCGTCGTTTTCCGCCCGCTTGGCTTCAACACAATCGCTTTCCTCCCTTCCAATCAGATGAGCCATCTGCATTGACCAAGGAGGACCCCATGCCTGTCTCCCACGACCTTTACCAGGACTTGCACTACCCGCGCGAAATCGTCCAGCAACGCCGTCAGCAGGACAAGGCACTGGACCGGCTGCTGGACGAGTACATGGACATCGACAACCAAGTGCTGGCCGCCGAGTCGATCTCGGCGGGCAACTTCGAGGATGAAGACCTGCGCCGCCTGAAAGAACGTCGGCTGGCAGTGAAGTACATGATCGAGCGCCAACTGGAGCACAAGGCTTGAGCTAACCCTGCAACATGGCCAGGGTCAGGGCGTCCTGATCACCGCCGTAAAACTGCACCAGCGCCAGCTGGAACAACGGGTTGTCGGGCGCCGCCCGGGCGAACAGGGTCAGGCACGAGCGCAGCTTGAGGTGGTCGGGGCTGCCGAGCATTTCACGGGCGCTCTTGTCGCTGTGCTGCAACAGCGCAGTCACGCAGGCCTCCAGGCGTGGGCCAAGCAGCGGATGAGCCAGGTAGGCACGGGCCTCGTCGATACCGGCCAGCGCATAGCGTTCGGCCATGGCGCTGTGGCCCAGGCCATCGAGCTGCGGGAACACGTACCACATCCAGTGGCTGCGCTTGCGCCCGGCCTGCAGCTCCTGCATCACCTGGTCATACACAGGGTTCTGCGCCTCGACGAAACGCTGCAGATCAAAGTCGGCGTGCATGCTCGCCCCTCCTCGCATCGGCTCCAGCCTCTACTGTACGCCTGCCATGGCAAACCTATCTCATCAGGCGATGATTGCCGCGCACTTTCTGTATTGGTCAAAATGGCCGCCCTCGGGCAAGCTGCACGCTGCCCCGCCATCGCCCAAGGAGCTTTGCTTTTGCCTGCCTGGATCCCTACCCCGCTACGCCAGCTTGGCCAACGCCTGCGCGGCGCCGCCGCCAACCAGAGCGAACTGCTCGGCTGGTTCGAGGACAAGGCGCACAGCCGCGGTTACCAGCTCAGCGACGGCCAACGCCGGGTGATCCACTGCATGGCCGAACAACTGGCGCAGCTCGAACAAGGCCAGCCGCGCAGCCTGTACCTGTACGGTTCGGTAGGCCGGGGCAAGAGCTGGCTGCTTGATGGATTTTTCCAGGCGGTGCCGGTGCAGGCCAAGCTGCGCCTGCACTTCCATGACTTCTTCGCCCGCCTGCATCAGGGCATGCACCGCCACCGGGCGCTGGACGATGCATTGGGCGCGACCCTCGACGAGCTGGTGGGCGATTGCCAGGTGCTGTGCTTCGACGAATTCCATGTGCACGACATTGGCGATGCCATGCTGCTCACCCGGCTGTTCAATGCGTTGTTCAGCCGCGGCGTGTTCCTGCTGGTGACGTCCAACTATGCACCCGAAGGGCTGCTGCCCAACCCGCTGTACCACGAACGTTTCCTGCCGGTGATCCGCCTGATCAACAGCGCGATGGAAGTGCTGGAAGTGGGTGGCGATACCGATTTCCGCAGCCTGCCGGCCAACCGCGAGCATCAGCGCTTTACCCGGGGCCACTATGTGTGGCCGGGCAATGCAGCGCAGCGCCAGGCGCTGAAGGTGCCCGAGCCGCAGCCGGTGATGCTGGAAGTGAACAAGCGCCCGCTGCGCGCGCTGGCCGTCGATGGCCGGCGGGTGGTGCTTGGCTTTGACGACCTGTGCGAAAAGGCCACGGCAGTGATCGACTACCTGGTGCTGGCCGGGCAGTACGATGAGTGGATCATCGATGGGCTGGATGACTTGTCGGAATGTTCGCTGGCGGCGCAGCAGCGCTTCGTCAACCTGGTGGATGTGCTGTATGACCAGGACCGGCAGGTGCTGGTGATCGGCAAGCGGCCGCTGGAAGAAAGCCTGGGCGGGCCGCTTGCCGACCTGATGCGTACGCGCAGCCGGTTGGGGCAGCTGCATCAGGTCGCCCCCTAGAACTGCATTGCCTGGGCCGGCCTCTTCGCGGGCACGCCCGCTCCCACAGGTATTGCACAGTTCTCAAGGCCTGTGACATCCCTGTGGGAGCGGGCATGCCCGCGAAGAGGCCAGCAAAGTCAAAACATCAACCCGCCCTGGGCAAATCCGCCAGCACCGCCTCGATCTCCCCCAACACCGCCGGGTCATCCAGGGTCGAAGGCGGCACATAGTCCTGCCCGTCGGCAATCTTGCGCAGCACCGCCCGCAGAATCTTCCCGGAGCGGGTCTTGGGCAGCCGCTTCACCAACCGCACCCGGTTGAAACACGCCAACGCGCCAATCTCCTCGCGCACGCTGCCCACCAAGTCCACCAGCAACTGTGCCTCGGTAATGCCCTCGCCGTCCTTGAGCACCACCAGGGCCAACGGCACCTGCCCCTTGATCTCGTCATGCACGCCAATCACCGCGCACTCGGCCACCGCCGGGTGGCGTGCCACCAGGTCTTCCATCTCGCCGGTGGACAGCCGGTGCCCGGACACGTTGATCACGTCATCGGTGCGCCCCATGATGTAGACGAAGCCGTCATCGTCCAGGTAGCCACCATCGCCGGTGTGGTAATACCCCGGGTAGGTCCGCAGGTAGGCCTGCAGGTAACGCTCATGGTCGCCCCACAGCGTCTGGCTGCACCCTGGCGGCAATGGCAGGGCGATGACGATCGAGCCCTGGTGGTTCGGCCCCAACAGGTGGCCCTCGTCATCCAGCACGCGCACGTGATAGCCCGGCACCGCCCGGTTGCTCGACCCCGGCTTCGCCGCGCTGCCTTCCAGCCCTACGCAGGGCGCGGTGACCGGCCAGCCGGTCTCGGTCTGCCACCAATGGTCGTGCACCGGCTTGCCACTGACCCGTTCCAGCCATTCGTGGGTGCTGGAATCCAGTTTCTCGCCAGCCAGGAACAACTGGCGCAGCGAGCTCAGGTCGTGCTTGCGGATCAGCTCCCCCTCGGGGTCTTCCTTGCGGATGGCGCGCATCGCCGTGGGCGCGCAGAACAATGCGTTGACCTTGTATTGCTCCACCACCCGCCAGTAGGCCGAGGCATCCGGGGTGCGGATCGGTTTGCCTTCGTAGAACACCGTGGTGCAGCCGCTCATCAGCGGCCCATAGACGATCAGCGAATGGCCGACCACCCAGCCCACGTCGGATATGCCCCACCACACATCGCCGGCCTGCATGCCGTAGATATGGCGCATGGCGTAGCACAGCGCCACGGCATTGCCGCCGTTTTCCCGCACGATGCCCTTGGGTTTGCCGGTGGTGCCAGAGGTGTACATGATGTAAAGCGGGTCGCCCGCATCCAGCTCCACCGGTGCCACCGGCTCGGCTTTGGTCAATGCCGCCTGCCAGTCCAGGTCGCGGCCTGGCTGCAGCTGGGCACGCGCCTGCGGGCGCTGCAGCACCAGCACGTTGCGCGGCTGGTGGCGGGCCAGTTGCAGGGCGCGATCGACCAGCGGTTTGTATTCGATTACCCGGTCGAACTCCAGCCCGCAGGAGGCCGTCAGCAGCAGCGCCGGCCGGGCATCGTCGATGCGCAAGGCCAGCTCGTTGGCGGCAAAGCCACCGAACACCACCGAGTGCACTGCGCCAATCCGCGCGCAGGCCAGCATGGCCATGGCCGCCTGCGGCACCATGGGCATGTAGATGATCACGCCATCGCCCTTGTTCACCCCCAGCTGGCGCAACAACCCGGCCAGACGCGCCACCTCGTCGCGCAATTGGCGGTAGGTGTAGGCCTGCTGCACGCCGGTCACCGGCGAGTCGTAGATCAGCGCCAGCTGCTCGCCACGGCCCTGCTCGATCTGATGATCGAGGGCCAGGTAGCAGCTGTTCAGGCGGCCATCGGCAAACCAGCGGTGGGTACCGTCGGCATTTTCTTGCAGCGCGAGGGCAGGCTTGCGGTGCCAGGCCAGGTGCGCGGCCTGTTCCGCCCAGAAAGCGGCAGGGTCGGAAATGGAATGGGCGTAGCTGTGCTGGTAGCTCATATCGAAAGAAACCCGGTACTTGTTGTTATTGAAGGGCGAAACTTGAGTATGGACCGCTACACCCGCGCCGCCATGGGACTAAAGTCACAACCGACCTGCAAATTTGCAGACAACGCAAAAACGCCCCATAACGGTGCAAAGCCTCTAGAATAGGCCACCCCTTCAGCCACCGAGCAGCTCATGGACATCGATCAGGCTCGTACCTTTCTGGAAATCGTGCGTTGCGGCAGCCTGGTCGCCGCCGCCGAACGCCTGTTCGTGTCACAGACGGCGATCACCGCGCGGGTGCAGCGCCTGGAGCAGCAACTGGGCTGCCAGCTGTTCGTGCGCAGCCGCAACGGCGCCAGCCTGACCAGCGACGGCGAGGCATTCGTCAGTTATGCCAACCAGATGGTGCAAACCTGGGAAGCGGCGCGCCGCGACCTGCCGCTGCCCGAAGGCTGCCAGCAAGTGCTGCACGTGGGCGCTGAGGTGAGCCTGGGCAACCCGATGCTGCTCGACTGGGTCAGTGCCCTGCACCGCGAGCTGCCCAGCCATGCCATCCGCAGCGAGGTGAGCGACGGCGAATCGCTGCTGCGCAAGGTCGAGATGGGCCTGCTGGATGCCGCGCTGGTCTACCAGCCGACCTACGGCCCGGGCCTGCAGGTGGAGCAGTTGATGGAGGAAAAGCTGATCCGTGTGCGCCGGGTCGCCCAACCGGACCCGTACATCTATATCGACTGGGGCGAAGCCTTCCGTCGCCAGCACGATGCCGCCCTGCCCGACTGCGCGCGCCCGGCGCTGAGCTTCAACCTGGGCCCGCTGGCCTTGCAGTTCATACTCGACCAGGGCGGCAGTGGCTACTTCCGCACGCGGGTGGTGCAGGCCTATCTGGACAGCGGCGTGTTCGAGCGGGTACCGCAGGCGCCGGAATTCACCTACCCGACCTTCCTGGTGTACCCGCGCAAGCGCGACAGCGAAGCCCTGCAACAGGCCTTCGCCATCCTGCGCCGGCTGGTGGCCGCCGGCGCCAGCGACTGGTCACAACGCTGGGACCCGGTTATCTGAAACCTCGGCCTTGCTGAGCAGCTGGCGCTTGAGGCCGGCGATCAGGTCGGTCTGGGTGATCACCCCCACCAACTGGTCGGCATCGAGCACCGGCAGGCAATGCAGGCCCTGTTCGCACAGCAATGGCAGCAAGCGCTCCAGCGGGTGCTGGCTGCTGACGCTGATTACCCGGCGGCTCATCACCTGCTCCATGCGCACCGCCTTGCGGCCGAACAAACCGCGCCAACTGAAGCGGCCGCGCTGCATGGCCGGGCCGACCAGGTCGCTGAGGCTGACTATTCCCACCAGTTTGCCCTGCTGCAGCACCGGCAGGGTTTTCAGGTGGTGGCTGGCCAGCATTTTCCAGGCCTGCTCCAGAGTGGTGTCGGGGGTGGCGAACTGCACGTCGCGGGACATCACCGAGGCTGCGGTGATGCCGCCGAGGCTGCGCTGCAGGGCGTGTTGCTCGGTGGCCAGGATGATGCGTTCCAGTTCGTCACGGGTGACGTCGACGAACTCGCCCAGTTCTTCCAGGGCCTGGTCAAGGTCTTCTCCACGGATGCCGACCCGCTCGCTGGGCAGCGGGTCATGGGTGTGGTGCAGGTCCTTGCGCGGCACCGTGCCTTTCGGGTAGCGCACGCCGGTGAGGCGGTTGTAGAGGATCGCCACCGCTACCAGGATCAACGCGTTGAGCAGCACCGGCTCCAGCAGGTGGTCGCCCATGGCGGTCAGCCCCGGGTCGGCCAGCACCGCGCTCACCGCCACCCCGCCACCTGGCGGGTGCAGGCAACGCAGCAGGCACATCACCAGGATCGAGATACCCAGGGCCGCAGCGGCCACCCACAGCTCCGGGCCGAAGCCCTGGCGCATGGCCAGGCCGACCGCGCCGGCCAGGGCGTAGCTGCCCAGCACCGGCCAGGGCTGGGCCAACGGGCCCGAGTGCACGGCGAACACCAGCACGGCCGAAGCCGCCAGCGGGCCGAGCAGGTGCAAGGCAATGCTGGGGCCATAGGCCATGCTGGTCAGCCAGCCGGCGAGGAACAGGCCGAGCAACGCGCCGATACCGGCACGCAACCATTCTTTGGGGGGAATATTCAGGGGCGCTGGCAACAGCCGCTGCAGACGACTTTCGGAACGCGAGGCAGACATGTAGGTAATCGGAATCTGTAGTTTTTCTGGTTAAAAAGAAAGCCCAGCCGAGGTGGCCTGGGCCTCGTATTGCGGTTGCAATAGCACAAGGGGCTCCGTCCGTGGAGAGATGGAAACCGCAGGGTTTCGTGGGGGAATTTTGCCGGGTGGGGTGAGATTGGGCTAATTCAAAAAAATGCGGCTGTACTGCAATTTTTTTGCAGTGGTGATATGGCCCATGGGGTCATGCTTGTCGGCTCCCACAATGGGGCTGCTTTGCAGCCCATCGCCGGCAAGCCAGCTCCCACAGGGCCCTGCACATGGCTTGAGGTCGATGCGAGCGGCGTGGGAACAACTGTCTTGCTCAAATTCTAAAAGTTGGCGCGATCCCTGTGGGAGCTGCCTTGTGTCGCGAAAGGGCTGCAAAGCAGCCCCAGCAATTTCAACTGTTGCGCATCAATCCTGGGGCCGCGTTGCGGCCCTTTCGCGACGCAAGGCCGCTCCCACAGGTACAGCGACAACCTCGAGAGCAACGCTGTACCTGTGGGAGCTGGCTTGCCGGCGATGGGCCGCAAAGCGGCCCCGGCATTACCGAGCCTTGCGCGGCAAGTCGATGCTTACCCGCAAGCCGCCCAACGGGCTATCCAGCAGCGCCAGGCGCCCGCCCCAGGCCTCGACGATATCGCGCACGATGCCCAACCCCAGCCCGTGCCCGTCTACCTGCTCGTCCAGCCGCGAACCGCGCTCCAGTACCTGCTGCCGCTGGCCCTCGGGGATACCGGGGCCATCATCATCGACCCACACCTGGTAGCCCTCGGCATTCGGTGCGATACCCAGCCGCACCTCGCTGTCGGCCCACTTGCAGGCGTTGTCCAGCAGGTTGCCGAGCAGCTCCAGGAAGTCCTCGCGGTCCCAAGGCAGCAGCAGCCCGGGCGGCACATCCCTGGCCAGCAGCAGGCCCTCGCCATGGATCATGCCCAGCGTTCCCAGCAACCCCGGCAGCTCGACATCGCAGTCGAACTGCGCGCCAGGCAGCGCATCCCCGGCCAGGCGCGCACGGTTCAGCTCCCGCGCCAGGCGCTGCTGAATCTGCTCCAGCTGCTCACGCATCTGCGCGCGAACATCCGGCAGGTCCTTCAGGCGCTCGCTGGAGGCCAGGCTCAGCAGCACCGCCAGTGGCGTCTTCAGCGCATGGCCCAGGTTGCCCAGGGCATTGCGCGAGCGGCGCAGGCTGTCTTCGGTATGGCTCAGCAGGTGGTTGATCTGCCCCACCAGCGGCGCCAGTTCGCTGGGCACTTCGGCATCCAGCTGTGAGCGCTGGCCCTGCTGCAACTGGGCGATCTGCTGGCGAGCCCGCTCCAGTGGCCGCAGCGAGCGGGTCACGGTGATGCGCTGCAACACCAGCACCAGGATCAGCGCCACCAGGCCCATGCCCAAACCGATCTGTTGCAGGCGCCGGAAACCTTCGCGTACCGGTGAATAATCCTGTGCCACGCTGATCGAGATGTCCTGGCCCAGGCGCCGGTAGTCGGCACGCAGGGCAAGCAGTTGCTGGCCTTCCGGGCCGAGTTCGTGGCTGTCGGAAAGGCCCGGCGCGGCGGGCTTGGGCATGTCCAGATCCCACAGCGAACGGGAGCGCCAAGTGCCTTTATCGAAATCGATGCGGAAGTAATAGCCGGAAAACGGCCGCTGGTAGGCGGCCGAGATACGCCGCTCATCCAGCTGCAGGCCCGAAGGCCCGCGCACCAGGGCCACCAGCAGGTTCTCGCTTTCCTTGCGCAGGCCGTTCTCCAGATAGCGCTGCAGGCCGACCTCGAACAGCCACAGGGTCAGCTGCGCCAGCACCAGGCCGACCACCACCAGCACCGCCACCAGGCCCAGGCTCAGGCGCGCCTGGATCGACTTCACGCGGCGCTCCCGGCGTAGATGTAGCCCTGCCCGCGGCGGGTCTCGATGACGCTGCGGCCCAGCTTGCGCCGCAAGTGGTTGACGTGCACTTCCAGCACGTTGGAGTCGCGCTCGGTTTCACCGTCGTAGAGGTGCTCGGCCAGGTGGCTCTTGGACAGGATCTGCTGCGGATGCAGCATGAAGTAGCGCAGCAGGCGGAACTCGGCGGCGGTCAGCTGGATATCCACGCCGTCACGGTTCACGCACTGCCGGCTTTCGTCCAGGTGCAGGCCTGCCGCTTCCAGCGTCGGCTGGTTGGCCAGGCCACGGGCACGGCGCAACAACGCCTGGATGCGCAGCTGCAGTTCTTCGGGGTGGAAGGGTTTGCTCAGGTAGTCATCGGCCCCGGCCTTCAGCCCTTCGATACGCTCGGCCCACGAGCCACGGGCAGTAAGGATCAACACCGGCGTGGCCAGGCCGGCGGCACGCCACTGGGCCAACACCTCCAGACCCGGCAGGCCCGGCAGGCCAAGGTCCAGGATGATCAAATCGTAGGGTTCGCTCTGGCCCTGGTACACCGCGTCGCGGCCGTCGGCCAGCCAGTCCACGGCGTAGCCCTGGCGCTGCAGGCCGGCAGTCAGTTCATCGGCCAGCGGCACATTGTCCTCGACAAGCAACAGGCGCATTCAGTCGTCTTCCTCGTCTTTGAGCAGGGCACCGCTGCTGGCGTCGAGCTTGATCTCGCGCACCACGCCTTCAGCCGTCAGCAACTCGACTTCGTATTCGTAGCGATTGTCGTCTTCTTCCAGCTCGGCCTCCAGCAGGCGCGCCCCGGGGTGACGCCCCAGGGCGGTTTCCAGCAGATGCTCGAGCGGCAGGATGATGCCCTTCTGGCGCAGCTCCAGGGCTTCGTCCTGGTCCAGGTCGCGGGCAACGGCCAGGGAACACACGGCCAGCAGGGCCAGCGCGAGGTAGCGCGCCGGCCGCAGTAGGTGGGTCATCAGTTGTCCCGCTCGTCCTTCAGCACTTCACCGGTCTTGGCGTCCAGCGCCACGTCCCATTCGACGTTCTGCGTGTCGCGCAGCTCGACCTTGTAGATGTAGCGGCCGTACTCGTCTTCAAGCTCCGAGTCGGTGACGGTGGCACCCGGGTGCTTGGCCACGGCGGCGGCCTTGAGTTCGTCCAGCGACTTGACGGTCTTGGCATTGACCAGTTTGACCACTTCGTCGGGCTGCACATCCTTGGCGATGGCGGAATGTGCACCCAGGGCAAGGGCGGCGGCTACGGTGAACAGGGCAGTCATGTGTTTCATCGTTCTTCTCTCCTGAGAACTGTGCAAGTTGTCTACGGGGTTAAGATTAACCACCGGTCCTTAATTCAACCTGAAAACAACTGGCGCCATGATAGCGCAGGTCAGGCTGCTGTCTCGCCATCACCGAATCCTGCGCGGTCCCTGTGGGAGCGGGCTTGCCCGCGAACACCGGCGCAGCCGGTGCCATACACCACGTTGCATGCTTCGCGGGTGAACCCGCTCCCACAGGGTATTCGCATGAAGCCTTATAATGACCGCCTGCTGCCCAAGAGATCCGCCATGAGCGCCATTCACATCAAATACCCCGCCCTCACCTTCAAGGCCGGCCAACGTGCCCTGCGGCAGGTCCGCGAGCGCGGCCTGCAGGCGGCCGATGTCGGTGTGTTGCCGGGTGCGGCTGGCGGGCCGAAGCCGCTGGGCATCCAGGGCCTGGACCTGGCGCTGTTCGGTGAGTGGCTGCCGTCGGCACCACGCCAACGTGCGCTGATCGGCGCCTCGATCGGCGCCTGGCGCTTCGCCAGTGCCTGCCTCGACGACCCGGTCGCAGGCATCCGTCGCCTGGGCGAACTGTACACCGAGCAGGATTTCGCCAAGGGCGTCACCCCGGCCGAAATCAGCCGCAGCTGCCAACACATGCTCGACAACCTGCTGCAAGGCCGCGACGGCCAGCTGCTGGCCAACCCGCACTATCGCCTGAACATCCTGGTAGTGAAGAGCCATGGCCAGCTCGCCCACGACCATCGCGGCCGCCTGGGCCTCGGCCTGGGTTCGGTGATCGCCAGCAACCTGCTCGGCCGTTCGCGCCTGGCCCGGCACTTCGAGCGCATCATCCTGCACGACGGCCGCGCCACGCCGCCGCTCGACGCACTGACCGACTTCCCCTCGCGCTGCCTGCCGCTGGACCAGGCCAACCTGCGCCATGCCTTGCTCGCCTCAGGGTCCATCCCCATGGTCATGGAAGGCGTGAAAGACATCCCAGGCGCAGGTGCAGGCACCTACCGCGACGGCGGCCTGCTGGACTACCACCTCGACCTGCCCTACCGCGGCGACGACCTGGTGCTGTACCCGCACTTCACCGACAAGGTCGTACCCGGCTGGTTCGACAAGGCCCTGCCCTGGCGCAAGGGCGATGCCACCCGCCTGCAGAACGTGCTGCTGATGACACCCTCGCCGCAGTACCTGGCGGCGCTGCCCTACGGCAAGCTGCCCGACCGCAACGACTTCAAGCGTTTCATGGGCGATGCGCCTGGCCGCAAGCGCTACTGGTACAAGGCCATTGCCGAGAGCCAGCGGCTGGGCGACGAGCTGCTGGAGCTGATTGCCACCGGGCGGTTGCATGAACGCCTGCAAGCCTTGTAGCGGCCATGCTGGTAGACTGCGCGCATTCTTGATTCACATAGAGTTATGACAGCGTGGAAATCTTCAAGGAATTCACATTCGAATCGGCCCACCGCCTGCCACATGTACCTGCCGGGCACAAATGCGGTCGCCTGCACGGCCACTCGTTCAAGGTCGGCCTGCACCTGACCGGCCCGCTCGACCCGCACACCGGCTGGATCCGCGATTTCGCCGAGATCAAGGCGATCTTCAAGCCGATCTACGAGCAACTGGACCATAACTACCTGAACGACATCCCGGGCCTGGAAAACCCCACCAGCGAAGTGATCGCCAAGTGGATCTGGGACCAGGTCAAGCCGCTGCTGCCGGAACTGTCGAAGGTCCGCATCCACGAGACCTGCACCAGCGGCTGCGAGTACAGCGGCGACTGAACCCCGGCAAGGGCGCTGTAGCAGCGCCCTTGCGCTCCCCTAGAACCTGGCCGAGGTTTCCAGCACCTGCACAGTCAGGGATCCTTCCTCACCCAGCGCCTCCGTACCCAGCCTGCGTTCGCTGCGATCTGCCAGCTTCACGACTCGGCCACTGCTGTGCCTGAGTTTCACGTTGGCCACTGTTGCCCCCACCTGCAAGGCAGCCGAGTCCAACCCGTCCAGATGCCAGAGAAAATCCGCCTGCGCACGATCCGATTGCCAGCGCTGCGCCAGGCTCATGGTCCAGCCCTTCTGTTTGCGCAGGGTGAAGTTCAGGCGCCGACCAAGCTCGTCAAGCGGCCAGATCTCATACGCATACACCCCGTTATCAAGGTAAGCGGCAAACCAGAAACGCTCGCATGCCGGTCGGGTTTCATCGTCGCGCCAGCGCGCGCCCAAAGCATCGGTCTGCTCCACACTCAACCTTGCCCGTGGGTTCCACTCCCAGCCTTCGTCAAAGCGAGCTGCCACCAAGCCCTGCACGCCGTCCGTGGAGCCGGCAGGGCCGACTGGCGTCTCGTCGGGCCGCCAGCACAAACTGGCGATGAAACTGTGCTCTGCCTTGAACACATGACTGCTGCCCGCCCGCTGCAGGCCCGTGCCCCAGGCGACATCACGCGCTTCATGGGCGTAGTCCAGCACTTCGAGGGCCATCAGGCCCGGCTCGCCGGACAGCGTGTTTATCAGCCACGCCTCCCGGTTGGCGATGCGCCGGGCCCGTTGCCCGGCAGCGTCGACCAGAACGACATTGCATAACCGCGCCCCGCGCTTGATATCCTTGTGGTTGATACCCGAAAGGTTCCACAGGTGCTGCGGGTCGGCCAGATGCTGACGCCCGGCCGCCGCCTCGGTCTGGTCCTTCACGCCCGCATAGCCTGCAAAGCCTGACAGCGCCCCCGGCTTACTGTAGACAATCCGGTTCAGCGGTTTCCAGTTCCGGTCATAAGGCCGCATTTCATAGCGCAGCGTCGCCCCGGTCCGGTCCGTACCGCTGACATAGGCTCCGAACCAGAACAGCTCGCCATACACATGACTGGGCAAGGTGTAGCTCCATGGCTCCAGCTGCAATGGCCCGGTGCCTTCGGGCTCGGCCCGCAGATACCGGTACCAGTGGTCATTGTGAAACCCGGCTCCGCCATAATGCAGCCACATGGGGGCAAGCCTGGCGGTCGAAGCGTCCCACTGATCGGGATGCAGGAGCTCATCGCCCAGCTGCCACCAGCAGCGAGCCAAAAAGGAAAATTCCGGGTGGTAGACATAGTCGCTCATGGGCGCTTCCTGTACATGGAAAACGCCGGACACTACGCGAGCGATGCCGCCCGAAATCAGCGGGAAACAGCCTACTCCAAAGCCTGTTGCAGGAACGCCGGGGCGATGTAGCGCTGGTAATGCGCCTCGGACAGCAGGAAGAACTCGCGGTCGATGGCGTCGCGCAACTGCGGCAGCTCCCAGTCGCGGAATTCCGGCAGCAGCACCATGCCGTAGGCTTCCAGGTCGCGGATCATCCGCGCCCCGCGGGCAATCAGCTGGTACGCCCAGCAATATTCCGACTGCTGCTCGACAAAGCGGATGGAACGCTGCTCCAGTTGCTGGCGCAGCAGGCCTTTGTCGAACACCTCCAGCTTGGCCATCATCACCTGCACCAGCAGCTGCTCCAGGCGCAGCCACACGGCGCGCTTCTGCGCATCGTCGTAGCCGTTCCAGTTGATCACTTCGTGGTGGAACCGCTTGCAGCCACGGCAAACCGTGTCTCCGTAAACCGTGGAGCACAGGCCGACGCAAGGGGTCTTGATGGACTTGTTGGACATGAAAAACAACAGCTTGGCGGTGGAACACGGGCTCATGTTAGCCCTTTGTCTAACCAGGGTCACTCGTTAAAGTCATCTTCGCCGCCTTACGTTCGAGCTTTTTTTGCCGTAGAATCATCCCGCCTTTTCAAAGGCAACAATGTCCGTTGGAAGCTGTTTTCAAAGCGTCACGAGCACAGTTCATCCGGTAGAACGGCGTTGGCCCGGGCCATGCATCCCTCGCATGCCCGTGCCAGCCCTCATCAGCTCCCCGTTCTGCAGGCGTAAAACTTTGAAAGCAGCTTCTGTAAGGATTCTTTGCGACTCTGGCTGGGCGGCCCACAAAGCCGTGGCAGCGCATGGGTGCATTGAATGCTGGATGAGCGTCCCGGACCCCCTTTAGGGACCACTGATGAGGGAAATAACTGTGCTTGAAGCCTACCGCAAACACATCGAAGAGCGTGCCGCCCTGGGTATCGTGCCCCAGCCGCTGAACGCCGAACAAACTGCAGGCCTGGTCGAGCTGCTGAAAAACCCGCCGGCCGGCGAAGAAGCCTTCCTCGTAGACCTGATCACCAATCGCGTACCGCCAGGGGTCGACGAAGCTGCCTACGTCAAGGCCGCTTTCCTCTCCGCCGTCGCCAAGGGCGAAGCCAAGTCGCCTCTGATCGACCGCAAGCACGCCACCGAACTGCTGGGCACCATGCAGGGCGGCTACAACATCGAAACGCTGGTCGCACTGCTGGATGACGCCGAACTGGGCGCCGTCGCGGCCGAACAGCTCAAGCACACCCTGCTGATGTTCGATGCCTTCCACGACGTGGCCGAAAAAGCCAAGGCCGGCAACGTTCACGCCAAGGCCGTGCTGGAATCCTGGGCTGCCGGCGAGTGGTTCACCTCGCGTCCGGCCATCGCCGACAAGTACACCCTGACCGTGTTCAAGGTGCCTGGCGAAACCAACACCGACGACCTGTCCCCTGCCCCGGACGCCTGGTCGCGCCCTGACATCCCGCTGCACGCCCTGGCCATGCTGAAAATGGCCCGCGACGGCATCGAGCCGCAGCAGCCTGGTTCGGTCGGCCCGCTGGCCCAGATCGAAGCCGTCAAGGCCAAGGGCTTCCCGGTTGCCTACGTCGGTGACGTGGTCGGTACCGGTTCCTCGCGTAAATCCGCCACCAACTCGGTGCTGTGGTTCTTCGGCGACGACATCCCGTACGTGCCGAACAAGCGCGCCGGTGGCTTCTGCTTCGGCACCAAGATCGCCCCGATCTTCTACAACACCATGGAAGACGCCGGCGCCCTGCCGATCGAATTCGACTGCACCAACCTGGGCATGGGCGACGTCATCGACGTTTACCCGTTCAAGGGCGAAGTGCGCCGTCACGGCAGCGACGAACTGGTCACCAACTTCGAGCTGAAAACCGAAGTGCTGCTGGATGAAGTCCGCGCTGGCGGCCGTATCCCGCTGATCGTCGGCCGTGGCCTGACCGAAAAAGCCCGTGCCGAACTGGGCCTGGGTGCTTCCGACCTGTTCAAGAAGCCGGAGCAGCCTGCCGATTCGGGCAAGGGCTTCACCCTGGCACAGAAAATGGTCGGCCGTGCCTGCGGCCTGCCAGAAGGCCAGGGCGTGCGCCCAGGTGCCTACTGCGAGCCGAAGATGACCACCGTCGGTTCCCAGGACACCACTGGTCCGATGACCCGCGACGAGCTGAAAGACCTGGCGTGCCTGGGCTTCTCCGCTGACCTGGTGATGCAGTCGTTCTGCCACACCGCGGCCTATCCGAAGCCGATCGACGTCACCACCCACCACACCCTGCCAGACTTCATCCGCACCCGTGGCGGCGTGTCGCTGCGCCCGGGCGACGGCATCATCCACAGCTGGCTGAACCGCATGCTGATGCCTGACACCGTGGGTACCGGTGGCGACTCGCACACCCGCTTCCCGATCGGCATCTCGTTCCCGGCAGGTTCCGGCCTGGTGGCCTTCGCCGCCGCCACCGGCGTCATGCCGCTGGACATGCCAGAGTCGATCCTGGTGCGCTTCAAGGGCAAACTGCAGCCAGGCATCACCCTGCGTGACCTGGTTCATGCCATCCCTTACTACGCCATCCAGAAGGGCCTGCTGACCGTCGAGAAGAAAGGCAAGAAAAACGCCTTCTCCGGCCGCATCCTCGAGATCGAAGGCCTGAACGATCTGACCGTCGAGCAAGCCTTCGAGCTGTCCGACGCCTCGGCCGAGCGTTCCGCTGCCGGTTGCACCATCAAGCTGCCAGAAAAGGCCATCGCCGAGTACCTGCAGTCCAACATCACCCTGCTGCGCTGGATGATCGGCGAAGGCTACGGCGATGCCCGCACCCTGGAGCGCCGCGCCCAGGCCATGGAAGCCTGGCTGGCCAAGCCTGAGCTGCTGTCGGCCGACGCCGATGCCGAATACGCCGAAATCATCGAAATCGACCTGGCCGACGTGAAAGAGCCTGTGCTCTGCGCGCCGAACGACCCGGACGATGCCCGCCTGCTGTCTTCGGTACAGGGCGAGAAGATCGACGAAGTGTTCATCGGTTCGTGCATGACCAACATCGGCCACTTCCGCGCTGCCGGCAAGCTGCTGGACAAGGTCAAGGGCGGTATCCCGACCCGTCTGTGGCTGGCTCCGCCAACCAAGATGGACGCTCACCAGCTGACCGAAGAAGGCTACTACGGCATCTACGGCAAGGCTGGCGCGCGCATGGAAATGCCAGGCTGCTCGCTGTGCATGGGTAACCAGGCACGTGTGCAGACTGGTTCGACCGTGGTCTCCACCTCGACCCGTAACTTCCCGAACCGTCTGGGCGACGCCACCAACGTGTACCTGGCATCGGCCGAGCTGGCTGCTGTCGCTTCGATCATCGGCAAGCTGCCGACCGTTGAAGAGTACATGCAGTACGCGAAGGACATCGACAGCATGGCTGCCGACGTTTACCGCTACCTGAGCTTCGACCAGATTGCCGAGTTCCGCGAAGCGGCAGCCAACGCCAAGATCCCGGTGGTTCAGGCGTAAGCTGAGCGGCAAGCTGTAAGCTGTAAGCTACAAGAAGAAGCCCTGGCAGAGATGCCGGGGCTTTTTTGTGGGGTTGTGTCGGCTTTACCGGCCTCTTCGCGGGCTTGCCCGCTCCCACAGGTACACCACTGCCATCAGGCCTGCGTTGTGCCTGTGGGAGCGGGCAAGCCCGCGAAGAGGCCGATTCAGATCACGAACAGGTCGACAAACCTGTGCACCGCCATCTGCTCCAGCTTCTGCTGGTCCTTGCAGACTTCCACAATCTCCCCACACCGCTGCCGCGCAAAGCGCGTCGCCAGGTTGTCCCTGAACTTGGCCTCCAGCAACGGTATGCCCTCCCCTCGCCGCCGGCGATGCCCGATCGGGTATTCCACCACCACCTGCTCGGTACTGCTGCCATCCTTGAAGAACACCTGCAGCGCGTTGGCGATCGAGCGTTTGTCCGGCTCCAGGTATTCACGGCTGAAGCGCGGGTCTTCCACCACCTCCATCTTCTCGCGCAGGCGGTCGATACTGGGGTGGTTGGCATGGAAGGTGTCTTCGTAATGCTCGGCCACCAGATGACCGAAAATCAGCGGCACCGCCACCATGTACTGCAGGCAGTGGTCGCGGTCGGCGGCATTGGCCAGCGGGCCGCTCTTGGAAATGATGCGGATCGCCGACTCCTGGGTGGTAATGACGATACGGTCGATTTCGTGCAGGCGGTTACGGACCAGTGGATGCAAGGTTACCGCTGCTTCGCAGGCGGTCTGGGCGTGGAACTCGGCAGGGAAACTGACCTTGAACAGCACGTTTTCCATCACGTAGCTACCCAAGGCTTGCGGCACGCGCAGCTCTTGCTGCTCGGACGGCTTGAGCGCGAGGTCCTTGTTGGTGTGACTGAACAGCACATCATAGAAGCCCCACTGCGGCGCAGTGAGCACGCCCGGCACGCCCATCTCGCCACGCAGGGCAATATCGGCCAGGCGCACGCCACGGCTGGAAGCATCACCGGCGGCCCACGATTTGCGCGAACCGGCGTTGGGCGCATGGCGGTAGGTACGCAGCGCCTGACCGTCGACGAAGGCATGGGACAAGGCGCTCAGCATCTGCTCACGGTTGGCCCCCATCAGCCTGGCGCACACGGCGGTGGAGGCCACCTTGACCAGTATCACGTGGTCGAGGCCAACGCGGTTGAAGGCGTTTTCCAGCGCCAGCACGCCCTGGATCTCGTGAGCCATGACCATGGCTTCGAGCACATCGCGCATCAACAGTGGCGTTTCACCTGCGGCTACGCGCTTCTGCGACAGGTGATCGGCAACGGCCAGGATGCCGCCGAGGTTGTCCGAGGGGTGGGCCCATTCGGCGGCCAGCCAGGTATCGTTGTAGTCCAGCCAACGTACCGTGCAGCCGATGTCCCAGGCGGCCTTGACCGGGTCCAGGCGGTAGGCGGTGCCGGGCACGCGGGCGCCGTTGGGCACCAGGGTGCCTTCCACCTGGGGGCCGAGCAGCTTGGTGCATTCGGGGAAGCGCAGGGCCAGCAGGCCGCAGCCGAGGGTATCCATCAGGCAGTTGCGCGCGGTGTCCAGGGCTTCGGCAGATTCGACCCGGTACGTGAGGGCGTAATCGGCGAGGGTTTGCAGCACCCGGTCGTAGTCCGGGCGGGCGTTGAGGTCTACGTTGGCGCTCATATGCAGCTCCGTTCAGAATTGCCGGGGCTGCTGTGCAGCCCTTCGCGGGCTTGCCCGCTCCCACAAGTACACCACAGCCTTCGGAACCTGTGATTACCTGTGGGAGCGGGCAAGCCCGCGAAGGGCCGCCAAGCGGCCCCAACTCACTAAAGCCGAGCGCCAGTGGTGCGTTAGAAGCTATCGCCAGGCACGCGAACCCAGCCCTCCATCAGCACGCGAGCACTGCGGCTCATGATTGCCTTGGTCACTGTCCATTCACCATTCACCTGGCGCGCCTCGGCCCCCACCCGCAGGGTGCCCGAGGGGTGGCCGAAACGCACGGCGCTGCGCTCGCCCCCGCCTGCGGCGAGGTTGACCAGCGTGCCCGGAATGGCCGCCGCGGTGCCGATGGCCACCGCGGCCGTCCCCATCATTGCATGGTGCAGCTTGCCCATCGACAAGGCCCGTACCAGCAGGTCGATATCACCCGCCTGCACCGCTTTGCCACTGGACGCAGTGTAGGTGCTCGGCGGCGCGACGAAAGCCACTTTCGGCGTGTGCTGACGCCCGGCAGCCTGGTCGACGTTGCCGATCAGGCCCATGCGTACGGCGCCATAGGCGCGAATCGTCTCGAAGCGCAGCAGCGCCTGCGGGTCGCCGTTGATGACGTCCTGCAGTTCGGTGCCGGTGTAGCCGATATCCGCCGCATTGACGAAGATGGTCGGGATGCCGGCATTGATCAGGGTCGCCTTGAACGTACCGACACCCGGCACCTCGAGGTCATCGACCAGGTTGCCGGTGGGGAACATCGCCCCGCCGTCGCCATCTTCGTCGGCCGCTGGGTCGAGGAACTCCAGCTGCACCTCGGCGGCCGGGAAGGTCACCCCGTCCAGCTCGAAGTCGCCGGTTTCCTGCACTTCACCTTCGGTGATCGGCACATGGGCGATGATGGTCTTGCCGATGTTGGCCTGCCAGATGCGCACGGTGGCGATGCCGTTGCGCGGAATGCGCGCCGGGTCGACCAGGCCGCTGCTGATGGCGAACGAACCGACCGCGGCAGAGAGGTTGCCGCAATTGCCGCTCCAGTCGACAAAGGCCTTGTCGATGCTGACCTGGCCGAACAGGTAGTCGACATCGTGTTCAGGCTTGATGCTTTGCGACAGGATCACGGTCTTGCTGGTGCTCGAAGTGGCGCCGCCCATGCCGTCGATCTGCTTGCCGTAGGGGTCGGGGCTGCCGATCACCCGCAGCAGCAGTGCATCACGGGCAGGGCCGGGGATCTGCGCCCGTTCGGGCAGGTCTTGCAGGCGGAAGAACACGCCTTTGCTGGTGCCGCCACGGATGTAGGTGGCGGGGATTTTTACTTGCGGTACATGAGCCATGGATGTGCTGTCCTGTCTGATAGGCATAAAAACCCGGGGCTGCCATGCAGCCCATCGCCGGCAAGCCAGCTCCCACAGGAACCCAGCTGGCTGCAGGATGTGCAATCCCTGTGGGAGCTGGCTTGCCGGCGATGGGCCGCAAAGCGGCCCCCTGCAATTAGGCAGTCGCTTCGAGGAAGTCCTGGGCGAAGCGCTGCAGCACCCCGCCGGCCTCGTAGATCGACACTTCCTCGGCGGTGTCCAGGCGGCAGGTCACCGGTACCTCCAGGCGCTCGCCGTTGGCGCGGGTAACCACCAGGGTCAGCGTCGCCCGCGGCGTACGCGCGCCCAGTACGTCATAGGTCTCGCTGCCATCCAGGCCGAGGGTCTTGCGGTCGGTGCCCGGCTTGAACTCCAGCGGCAGTACGCCCATGCCCACCAGGTTGGTACGGTGAATACGCTCGAAGCCTTCGGCGACGATCGCCTCGACACCAGCCAGGCGCACACCTTTGGCCGCCCAGTCACGGGACGAA
Organism: Pseudomonas sp. B14(2017); assembly: GCF_002113255.1. Classification (NCBI taxonomy): domain Bacteria; kingdom Pseudomonadati; phylum Pseudomonadota; class Gammaproteobacteria; order Pseudomonadales; family Pseudomonadaceae; genus Pseudomonas; species Pseudomonas sp. B14(2017). The sequence continues at coordinate 58,739 of NZ_NEJY01000026.1, read as the reverse complement.
CCCTGGCCGTAGTCGGCACCGGCGACGATGATCAGCGGCTGCTTGCGATCCATGTAGGTCTCGATCGCCTCCCACATGCGGGTGACCTTGCCTTCCGGCTCGATACGCGCCAGCGAGCCCTGCTTCACGCTGCCGTCTTCCTTGCGCACCATTTCGTTGAACAGCTTGGGGTTGGCAAAGGTAGCGCGCTGGGCGGTCAGGTGGTCGCCACGGTGGGTAGCGTAGGAGTTGAAGTCCTCCTCCGGCAGGCCCATCTTCGCCAGGTACTCGCCGGCAGCGCTGTCGAGCATGATGGCGTTGGACGGCGACAGGTGGTCGGTGGTGATGTTGTCCGGCAGCACTGCCAGCGGGCGCATGCCGCGCAGGGTCCGTTCACCGGCCAAGGCGCCCTCCCAGTACGGCGGGCGGCGGATGTAGGTGCTCATCGGGCGCCAGTCGTACAGCGGCGCCACCTTCGGCCCACGGTCTTCCTCGATGGCGAACATCGGGATGTACACCTTGCGGAACTGCTCCGGCTTGACCGCGGCACGCACCACGGCGTCGATCTCTTCGTCGCTGGGCCAGATGTCCTTGAGGCGGATTTCCTTGCCATCGACCACGCCCAGCACATCCTTCTCGATGTCGAAGCGGATGGTACCGGCGATGGCGTAGGCCACTACCAGTGGCGGCGAAGCGAGGAAGGCCTGCTTGGCATACGGGTGGATACGCCCGTCGAAGTTGCGGTTGCCCGACAGCACGGCAGTGGCGTACAGGTCACGGTCGATGATTTCTTGCTGGATCACCGGGTCCAGGGCGCCGGACATGCCGTTGCAGGTGGTGCAGGCGAAGGCGACGATGCCAAAGCCGAGCTGTTCCAGCTCCTTCTCCAGCCCGGCCTCTTCCAGGTACAGCTGCACGGCCTTGGAGCCAGGCGCCAGCGACGACTTGACCCACGGCTTGCGGGCCAGGCCCAGCTTGTTGGCATTGCGCGCCAGCAGGCCTGCGGCAATCACGTTGCGCGGGTTGCTGGTGTTGGTGCAGCTGGTGATGGCGGCAATGATCACCGCGCCATCTGGCATCTGCCCTGGCACTTCTTCCCAGCTGCCGGCGATGCCTTTGGCCGCCAGGTCGCTGGTGGCGACGCGGGCATGCGGGTTTGACGGGCCAGCCATGTTGCGCACCACGCTCGACAGGTCGAAGCTCAGGGTGCGCTCGTAGACTGCGCCGCCCAGGCTGTCGGCCCACAGGCCGGTGGCCTTGGCATAGGTTTCCACCAGCTTGACCTGCTGCTCTTCGCGGCCGGTCAGGCGCAGGTAGTCGATGGTCTGCTGGTCGATGGCGAACATCGCCGCAGTGGCGCCATATTCCGGGGCCATGTTGGAGATGGTGGCGCGGTCGCCCAGGGTCAGGGCACGGGCACCCTCGCCGTGGAACTCCAGGTAGGCGCCGACGACTTTCTGCTTGCGCAGGAATTCGGTCAGGGCCAGCACCAGGTCGGTGGCGGTGATGTTCGGCGCCAGCTTGCCGGTCAGCTCGACGCCGACGATTTCCGGCAGGCGCATCCACGAGGCACGGCCCAGCATCACGTTCTCGGCTTCCAGGCCACCCACGCCGATGGCGATCACGCCCAGGGCGTCGACATGCGGGGTGTGGCTGTCGGTGCCGACGCAGGTGTCCGGGTAGGCCACGCCACGGTCGTTGTGAATCACCGGCGACATCTTCTCCAGGTTGATCTGGTGCATGATGCCGTTGCCCGGCTGGATCACGTCGACGTTCTTGAACGCCTTCTTGGTCCAGTTGATGAAGTGGAAGCGGTCTTCGTTGCGGCGGTCTTCGATGGCGCGGTTCTTTTCGAAGGCCTGCGGGTCGAAACCGCCGCACTCGACGGCCAGCGAGTGGTCGACGATCAGTTGCACCGGCACCACAGGGTTGACCTGGGCCGGGTCGCCGCCTTTGTCGGCAATGGCGTCACGCAGGCCGGCGAGGTCGACCAGTGCGGTCTGGCCGAGAATGTCGTGGCACACCACGCGGGCCGGGAACCACGGGAAGTCGAGGTCGCGCTTGCGCTCGATCAGCTGGCCCAGCGAGGCGTCGAGGGTAGCCGGGTCGCAGCGGCGCACCAGGTTTTCGGCGAGTACGCGAGAGGTGTAAGGCAGGCCATCGTAGGCGCCGGGCTTGATGGCCTCGACCGCCGCGCGGGCATCGAAGTAGTCCAGGTCGGTGCCTGGCAGGTGCTTGCGGAATGCAGTGTTCATATCGTTATCAGGCTCGGTCACGGTACGGTCGTGGATAGCTTTCTGGTTGCAGCCCTGTGTCAGCTGTTCCGGCCTCATCGCCGGCAAGCCGGCTCCCACAGGTATTGCACTGCTCCTGAGGCTGGTGCAGTCCCTGTGGGAGCCGGCTTGCCGGCGATGAGGCCGGAACAGGCCACCCCCACAGGTACGGCCTGTCAGCGCTGTTCGATCGGCACGAACTGGCGCTGCTCGACGCCGACATACTCGGCGCTCGGGCGGATGATGCGGTTGTTGGCGCGCTGCTCGAAGACGTGCGCAGCCCAGCCGGTCAGGCGCGAGCAGACGAAGATCGGGGTGAACAGCTTGGTCGGGATACCCATGAAGTGGTACGCCGAGGCATGGTAGAAGTCGGCGTTGGGGAACAGGCGCTTCTGCTCCCACATGGTCTTGTCGATGGCTTCGGAAACCGGGTACAGCACCTTGTCACCCACTTCGTCGGCGAGCTGTTTCGACCAGCCCTTGATCACCTCGTTGCGCGGGTCGGACTCTTTGTAGATGGCATGGCCAAAGCCCATGATCTTGTCCTTGCGCTCGAGCATGCGCAGCAGCTCGGCAGTGGCTTCCTGCGGGTTCTGGAAGCGCTCGATCAGCTCCATCGCCGCTTCGTTGGCACCGCCATGCAGCGGGCCGCGCAGCGAACCGATGGCAGCGGTTACGCAGGAGTACAGGTCGGACAGGGTCGAGGCACAGACGCGGGCGGTGAAGGTCGAGGCGTTGAACTCGTGCTCGGCGTAGAGGATCAGCGACACGTTCATGACCTTGACGTGCAGCTCGCTCGGCTTCTTGCCATGCAGCAGGTGCAGGAAGTGGCCACCGAGGGTGTCTTCGTCGCTGGTGCAGTCGATACGCACGCCGTCGTGGGTGAAGCGGTACCAGTAGCACATCACTGCCGGGAACAGCGCCAGCAGGCGGTCGGTCTTGTCACGCTGGGCCTCGAAGGTCAGTTCGGGCTCCAGGGTACCCAGCACCGAGCAACCTGTGCGCATCACGTCCATCGGGTGGGCGTCACGCGGGATGCGCTCGAGCACTTCCTTCAGGGCTTGCGGCAGGTCACGCAGGCCCTTGAGCTTGCGCTTGTAGTCGGCCAGTTCGGCTTTGCTCGGCAGCTCGCCGTACAGCAGCAGGTAGGCGACTTCTTCGAACTCGGCACCCGCGGCCAGGTCACGCACGTCGTAACCACGGTAGGTCAGCCCGGCACCGGCCTGGCCCACGGTCGACAGCGCGGTCTGGCCGGCCACCTGGCCGCGCAGGCCTGCGCCACTGAGTACTTTTGCTTCGGCCATGGTGTTTCTCCTTTCTTGAACTTGTTATGGATTCTTTCTGGCTAATTCGGGGGTGGCTGTATCGGCCCTATCGCCGGCAAGCCAGCTCCCACAATGCCTTGCACAGGGCTCGAACCTTGTGCGGTACCTGTGGGAGCCGGCTTGCCGGCGATGAGGCCCTCACAGGCTCAACCTTTTTTCTGGGCAAACAGCGCATCGAGGCTCTGCTCGAAGGCGTGGTAACCAATGGCATCGTAGAGCTCCATGCGGGTCTGCATGGTGTCGATCACGTTCTTCTGCGTGCCGTCGCGGCGCAGCGCGGTGTACACGTTTTCGGCCGCCTTGTTCATGGCGCGGAACGCCGACAGCGGGTACAGCACCAGCGACACGTCGACCGAGGCCAGCTCTTCGGTGGTGTACAGCGGCGTGGCGCCGAATTCGGTGATGTTGGCCAGGATCGGTGCCTTCACCCGGTCGGCGAAGGTCTTGTACATCTGCAGTTCGGTGATGGCTTCCGGGAAGATCATGTCGGCACCGGCCTCGACGCAGGCGGCGGCGCGGTCCAGGGCGGCGTTCAGGCCCTCGACGGCCAGGGCGTCGGTACGCGCCATGATCACGAAGCTGTCATCGGTACGGGCATCGACTGCGGCCTTGATGCGGTCGACCATTTCCTGCTGGCTGACAATTTCCTTGTTCGGGCGGTGGCCGCAGCGCTTGGCGCCGACTTGGTCCTCGATATGGATGGCGGCAGCGCCGAACTTGCTCATCGAGCGCACGGTACGGGCAACGTTGAAGGCAGAGGCGCCGAAGCCGGTGTCGACATCCACCAGCATCGGCAGGTCGCACACGTCGGTGATGCGGCGCACGTCGGTGAGTACATCGTCCAGGCCGCTGATGCCCAGGTCCGGCAGGCCCAGCGAACCGGCGGCAACGCCGCCACCGGACAGGTAGATGGCCTTGAAGCCGGCGCGCTTGGCCAGCAGGGCATGGTTGGCGTTGATGGCGCCAACCACCTGCAGCGGATGTTCAGCGGCAACGGCGTCGCGGAAACGCTGACCGGGGGTGCTCTTCACAGTCATTTCTCACCTCGTGGGCTGTTGTTGTGGGCGTCCAGGTAGTGACGCTCGATATTGCGCTTGGACGCGCCGATGTGGCGGCGCATCAGGAGTTCGGCCAGCTCGCCGTCACGGTCGGCGATGGCATCGAGAATGCGGTGGTGTTCGGCAAAGGCCTGGCGCGGCCGGTTGGGCGTGGCGGAAAACTGGATGCGGTACATGCGCACCAGCTGGTACAGCTCGCCGCAGAGCATCTTGACCAGGGTCTGGTTACCGCTGCCCTGGATGATCCGGTAATGGAAGTCGTAGTCGCCTTCCTGCTGGTAATAGCCCAGGCCGGCCTGGAACGCGGCATCGCGCTCGTGGGTGTCGAGCACCCGGCGCAGTTCGTCGATGTCGGCCTGGCTCATGCGTTCGGCGGCCAGGCGGCAGGCCATGCCTTCCAGCGATTCGCGAATTTCGTACAGCTCGATCAGTTCGGCGTGGTTGAGCGACACCACCCGCGCCCCCACATGCGGCACGCGCACCAGCAGGCGCTGGCCTTCGAGGCGGTGAATGGCCTCGCGCAGCGGCCCGCGGCTGATGCCGTAGGTACGCGCCAGCTCCGGCTCGGAAATCTTGCTGCCGGGGGCGATATCGCCCTTGACGATGGCCGCCTGGATGCGCCGGAAGACGTTTTCGGACAAGGTTTCCGTTTCGTCTGCCAGCATCGGGCTGGGGGTGGATAGGTCCTGCATATTGTCGACACCTTGCAAATCTCTTTGCCAGAAATTAGCTAATTCGACCGCAGCAGTCAAAGACAAAATGAATATTGTCGACAATCGTCTAAGAACGAACTAATGCCAGCCCGGTGCTGTCAGATCGCGCACCGCTGGCGTCAAGGCGCCGGCGTGATAGAATGCCGCGCCTCCGATGGAGTATGGATAGCCTGTCTGTCATCCATTCATGCTGTTGACAGATGAACGAGGAAGCTTGCGCAGTCGCTGCCAGTCGCCTTGCCCTGAACACGGCTCTGAACATGGCTTTGAAAACAGCCCCGAACCTTGCACTGCACCGCGCCAGGAATATGAGACTTACACCCGCATCATTGCTGCTCTGCCTCACCCTGCTGCCGGCCCTTGGCCAGGCCGCGGGCAAGACCGTGTACGGTCTCAACGAATATGCACGCCTGGGCGACCTGGACCTGGAAGTGGCCGCCAAGCTCGACACCGGCGCCAAGACCGCGTCGCTCAGCGCCCGCGACATCAAGCGTTTCAAGCGCAACGGCGAAAGCTGGGTGCGCTTCTACCTGGCCATCGACGCCGCCCATTCGCACCCCATCGAACGCCCGCTGGCACGCGTAAGCAAGATCAAGCGCCGGGCCGGCGACTATGATGCTGAATCGGGCAAGGCCTACACCGCGCGCCCGGTCATCGAACTTGAAATCTGCATGGGCCAGGCCATGCGCACCATCGAAGTCAACCTCACCGACCGCAGCGCCTTCCAGTTCCCGCTGCTGATCGGCTCCGAGGCGCTCAAGCACTTCGACGCGCTGGTCGACCCAAGCCTTAAATACGCGGCCGGCAAACCTGCCTGTGCCACCGACGCTCCCAAAGCAGAGTAATCCCGATGCGCTCTCTTACCCTCCATCTGAAAGTCCTGATCACCGTGCTGGTGCTGTTGGGCGTGGCGGTCACGGCTTATCAGATCTTCGTACTCGGCATCCCGGTAACCGAGGATGAAACCGACGACCTGTGGAACATCGACGCCAAGGTCGAGTTCGTGGCCAGCACCAAGGACCCGGTCAAGGTGCAGATGTTCGTGCCACCGCTGAACCGCGACTACGTCAGCCTCAACGAGAGCTTCATCTCCAACAACTACGGGGTGAGCGTCAACCGTGCCGACGGCAACCGCAAGGTCACCTGGTCGGCCCGCCGCGCCAGCGGCAACCAGACCCTCTACTACCGCCTGGTGCTGACCAAGCGCTATAGCAACGAGAAGACCACGGTCAAAGGCCCGACCTTCCGTGACAGCCTGGCAGTGGAAGGCCCCGAGAAGATCGCCGCCGAGGCCCTGATGGCGCCGATCCGCCAGCACTCGGCCGACGTCGAGACCTTCGTCAGCGAGACCATCAAGCGGGTCAACAACCTCAACGACGACAACGTCAAGCTGCTGCTGGCCGGCGACACCACGGCCATGAAGAAGGCCCAGGTCATCGACCTGCTGCTGTCGATCGCCCACGTACCGATGGAGAAGGTGCACACCATCCGCCTGGTGGCCGACACCCCGCAAACCCCGGAACTGTGGCTGCGCAGCTTCAACGGCACCGACTGGCTGTACTTCAACCCGGACACCGGCGAGCAGGGCCTGCCCAGCGATCGCCTGCTGTGGTGGACCGGTGACGACAACCTGATCACCGTCGATGGCGGCAAGAAGGCCAACGTTACCTTCAGCATGAACAACAGCGAGATGAACGCCATCCGCCTGGCCAAGCTGACCGACGAGAATACCGACGCCGACTTCCTCGAATATTCGCTGTACGGCCTGCCGCTGCAGACCCAGCAAACCTTCATGATCATGGTGATGATCCCGATCGGCGTGCTGGTGATCCTGGTGCTGCGCAACCTGGTCGGCCTGCAGACCCTGGGTACCTTCACCCCGGTACTGATCGCCCTGGCCTTCCGCGAGACCCAGCTTGGCTTCGGTATCGTGCTGTTCACGGTAATCACCGCCCTGGGCCTGTCGCTGCGCTCGTACCTGGAACACCTGAAGTTGCAGATGCTGCCACGCCTGTCGGTGGTACTGACCTTCGTCGTGGTACTGATTGCCGCCATCAGCCTGTTCAGCCACAAGCTGGGCCTGGAGCGCGGGCTGTCGGTAGCGCTGTTCCCGATGGTGATCCTGACCATGACCATCGAGCGCCTGTCCATCACCTGGGAAGAGCGTGGCGGCGGCCATGCCATGAAAGTGGCCATCGGCACCCTGTTCGCCGCTTCCCTGGCGCACCTGTTGATGATGGTGCCGGAGCTGGTGTACTTCGTTTTCACCTTCCCGGCCGTGCTGCTGATCCTGGTGGGCTTCATGCTGGCGATGGGTCGCTACCGCGGCTACCGCCTGACCGAGCTCGTACGCTTCAAGGCATTCATGAAGAAGGCTGACGCCTGATGTTTGGCCTGATCAAGACGTGGAAAGCCCTGGAGGCCCGGGGCATCATGGGTATCAACCGGCGCAACGCGGACTACGTGTTGAAGTACAACAAGCGCCACCTGTACCCGATCGTCGACGACAAGATCATCACCAAGGAGCGCGCCCTGGCGGCCGGCATCCATGTGCCGGAAATGTACGGCATCATCGAGACCGAGAAAGAGATCGAGAAGCTCCACCAGATCATCGGCGGGCGCAGCGATTTCGTCATCAAGCCGGCGCAGGGCGCCGGTGGTGACGGCATTCTGGTGATCGCCGACCGCTTCGAGGACCGCTACCGCACGGTGTCCGGCAAGATCATCAGCCACGAGGAAATCGAGCACCAGATCTCGAGCATCCTCACCGGCCTGTACTCGCTGGGCGGGCACCGCGACCGTGCGCTGATCGAGTACCGGGTCACCCCCGACCAGATCTTCAAGAGCATCAGCTACGAAGGCGTGCCGGACATCCGCATCATCGTGCTGATGGGCTACCCGGTGATGGCCATGCTGCGCCTGCCGACCCGCCAGTCCGGCGGCAAGGCCAACCTGCACCAGGGCGCCATCGGCGTGGGTGTCGACCTGGCCACCGGCGTGACCCTGCGCGGCACCTGGTTGAACAACATCATCAGCAAGCACCCGGACACCACCAACGCGGTGGATGGCGTGCAACTGCCGAACTGGGACGGCTTCATGAAGCTGGCCGCCGGCTGCTACGAGCTGTGTGGCCTGGGCTACATCGGTGTCGACATGGTATTGGACCAGGACAAGGGGCCGCTGATTCTCGAGCTCAACGCCCGCCCCGGCCTGAACATCCAGATCGCCAACGACTGCGGCCTGACCCAGCGCACCCACGCCATCGAGGCGCACCTGGAAGCGCTGGCCAAGGATGGCATCAGCGAAGATGCCGAACAGCGCGTGCGGGTATCGCAAGGCTTGTTCGGGCACGTGCACCCGCGCTGAAATCGCCAAGGGCCGCCTTGCGGCCCATTCGCAGCACAAGGCTGCTCCTACAGGATATCGCGTGATCTTGTAGGAGCAGCCTTGTGCTGCGAATGGGCCGCAAGGGCGAAACCCAGTGCTTGAATGTCGCCACAAAGCTAGGCGCATTTCCTGCACAGGTCTACAATCGCCCTCCTCGCTTTTACATCGCCGTCCACACTGATGCCGACCTGTACGCTCCACCCCCTGCCCTACCAGCCCGACCCTGCCGCCTATTTCGCCCGCCTGCGCCAGGCCCCCGGTGCGATCCTGCTGGACAGCGCCCGCCCCGGCGCCGAACGCGGGCGCTTCGACCTGCTCAGCGCCTGGCCGCTGCAACACCTGCAGGCGCAGCCCGACGAAGATGGCCGCACCTTCCTCCAGCGCCTGCGCGCCGGTCTGGCACGACTGGGCCATGCGCAGTTGCCCGCAGGCAGCGAGCTGCCGTTCGCTGGCGGCCTGATCGGCTACCTGAGCTATGACTTCGGCCGCCGCCTGGAACACCTGCCCCGCCTGGCCGTGGACGACCTTGGCCTGCCGGACGCGCAACTGGGGCTGTATGCCTGGGCACTGGTGACCGACCACCAGTGCGCGACCAGCCAACTGGTGTTCCACCCGAGCCTGCCCGGCAGCGAACGGGAACGGCTGATCGCCCTGTTCGAAGGTGTCGACAACGCGGAAAGCGGCAGCTTCCAGCTACTCGCGCCGATGGCCGGCGACCTGCAGCCCGAGCAGTACAAGGCCGCCTTTGACCAGGTGCAGCGCTACATCCAGGCCGGCGACTGCTACCAGATCAACCTTACTCAGCGCTTCCGCGCGCCCTGCCAGGGCGACCCGTGGCACGCTTACCAGGCCCTGCGCAAAGCCTGCCCCACCCCCTTCTCCGGCTACCAGCAACTGGCCGACGGCAGCGCCCTGTTGAGCTTTTCGCCCGAGCGCTTCATTCGCGTCAGCCAGCGCCAGGTGGAAACCCGGCCGATCAAGGGCACCCGCCCGCGCGCCAGCAACCCGGCAGAAGACATGCGCAATGCCGAGGAGCTGCTGCACAGCCCCAAGGATCGCTCGGAAAACCTGATGATCGTCGACCTGCTGCGCAACGACCTGGGGCGCACCTGCGAGATCGGCTCGGTGAAGGTGCCGGAGCTGTTCAGCCTGGAGAGCTACCCCAACGTGCACCACCTGGTCAGCAGCATCACCGGCCAGTTGGCCAGCGACAAGGACGCCCTTGACCTGATCGGCGACAGCTTCCCCGGCGGTTCGATCACCGGCGCGCCGAAGATCCGCGCCATGCAGATCATCGATGAACTGGAGCCGGCACGCCGGGCGCTGTACTGCGGCTCACTGCTCTACGTGGATGTGCGCGGCGAGATGGACAGCTCGATTGCCATTCGCAGCCTGCTGGTCAAGGGTGGACAGGTCAGCTGCTGGGGCGGCGGCGCGGTGGTGGCCGACTCCGAGTGGCAGGCCGAATATGAAGAGTCGATTGCCAAGGTGCGGGTATTGATGGAGACCCTGCAGGGCTTGTGATCGGCGGCGCCTGCTTCGCGGGCGCGCCCGCGAAGGGCCAGACACCGATATCAGCCCGTCTACCCCGCCATTTTTTGTTACCATCACCTTACTACGAGCGCACAGCGCCACAGCCACGATGGAAACCGCCTGATGAGCCAACCCTTCGACGTCGCCGCACTGGCCGCGACCTATGCCAACAAGTCCCCGCAGGACATCCTCAAGCTTGCCTTCGAGCACTTCGGTGATGACCTGTGGATCTCCTTCAGCGGCGCCGAGGATGTGGTGCTGGTGGACATGGCCTGGAAGCTGAACAAGCAGGTCAAGGTGTTCAGCCTCGACACCGGCCGCCTGCACCCGGAGACTTACCGGTTCATCGACCAGGTCCGCGAGCAGTACAACCTGCCGATCGAGATCCTCAGCCCCGACCGCGCCAAGCTCGACCCGTTCGTCAAGGAAAAGGGCCTGTTCAGCTTCTACAAGGACGGCCACGGCGAGTGCTGCGGTATCCGCAAGATCGAGCCGCTGCGTCGCAAGCTGGCCACCGTGAGCGCCTGGGCCACCGGCCAGCGCCGCGACCAGAGCCCGGGTACCCGCAGCCAGGTGGCGGCAGTGGAAATCGACAGCGCCTTCTCCACCCCCGAGCGCACCCTGTACAAGTTCAACCCACTGGCGCAGATGACCAGCGAGGAAGTGTGGGGTTATATCCGCATGCTCGAGCTGCCGTACAACAGCCTGCACGAGCGCGGCTTCATCAGCATTGGCTGCGAGCCCTGCACCCGCCCGGTGCTGCCAAACCAGCATGAGCGCGAAGGGCGTTGGTGGTGGGAAGAGTCGACGCAGAAGGAATGCGGGTTGCACGCGGGCAACCTGATCAGCAAGGCATAACACAGCTGGGGCCGCTTCGCGCCCCAATCGCCGGCAAGCCAGCTCCCACAGGAACATCACAAGCCTTCAGGCAACGGTAATCCTGTGGGAGCTGGCTTGCCGGCGATTGGGCCGCAAAGCGGCCCCGTACGATTCTAGATCAGTGCACCGGCAGCTCGACGCCTTCGAACAGGTCTTCCAGCTCTTGCTTGTTGTGGCACTGGATGGCCTTGGCCATCACTTCACGGGTCAGGTGCGGGGCGAACTTCTCGATGAAGTCGCACATGAAACCACGCAGGAAAGTGCCGCGGCGGAAGCCGATCTTGGTGATGCTGGCTTCGAACAGTTCGCTGGCATCCAAGGCCACCAGGTCGCTGTCGAGCTTTGTGTCCACCGCCATCTTGGCGACGATCCCCACGCCCAGCCCCAGGCGCACATAGGTCTTGATCACGTCGGCGTCAGCGGCGGTAAACACCACTTTCGGCGTAAGGCCGCGGTGGTTGAACGCTTCGTCCAGCTTCGAACGGCCGGTGAAACCGAACACGTAGGTAACGATCGGGTATTCGGCGACCGCTTCCAGAGTAAGCTTTGGCAGCTTGGTCAACGGATGGCCCTGCGGCACCACCACGCAGCGATTCCACTTGTAGCACGGCATCATGATCAGGTCGCCGAACAGCTCCAGCGCCTCGGTGGCGATGGCGAAGTCGACCGTACCGTCCGCGGCCATTTCGGCAATCTGCATGGGCGAACCCTGGTGCATGTGCAAGGACACTTCCGGGTACTGCTTGATGAAGTTGCTGATCACCGGCGGCAAGGCATAACGCGCCTGGGTGTGGGTGGTGGCGATGGACAGCGTGCCCTTCTTCTCGTTGGAGAACTCCTGGGCAATCTGCTTGATGCTTTCGACCTTGCGCAGGATTTCGCCGGCGGTATTGATGATGCGCTCACCCGCCGGGGTAACGCGGGTCAGGTGCTTGCCGCTGCGGGCAAAGACTTCAACACCCAGCTCATCCTCGAGCAGGCGGATCTGCTTGCTGATACCTGGCTGGGAGGTATACAGGCTCTGCGCCGTCGCGGAGACGTTGAGGTCATGGTGCGCCACTTCCCAGATGTAGCGCAGTTGTTGAAGCTTCATAGGTTCCCCTCGGTTCAGCGATGAGTCCGCGGCAGCAGGCAGCGACGATATATAACTATATTAGTGGTTCTGGAAATAAATCTAGAACTATTTTGTTACATACCCCCGGAAATGGCCTACGGCCATCTTCATGCTTTCCTACGCCCCAAATGCTGCGCCAGCGGCACCATGTACACCGGTACCGACGACAGCTGCAGCAGCCGTACCGCCGTGCGCCCCAATGGCACATCCACGCCGGCGCCAGCACTGTGGCTACCGAAAATCAGCAGGTCGACGCTCAGCCGCTGCGCCTGGTCGAGGATCACCTGCGCAGGGTCGCCCTGGCGTACTCGCACCGCCTTGATCACCGCCAGGTCGGCCTCCTCGCCCAGTTCGTCACGAAAGTTTTCCAGCACACGCTGCTCGATATTGGCCATCACCGTGTTCACCCCCTGGCTGTGCAGCTGGTCGAGCGTCTGTTCATCGAGGTAGCTTTGCAGGAGAGATTCAGCGAACTGGCCCATGGGCTCTACCGCGTGGATCACATACAACTCGGCGCCGAATGTGCGCGCCAGCGCCAGCGCGTGTTGCATGACAAAAGGGGCGTAGACACCGAGGTCGGTGGCGTACAGCATGGAGTGGATCATTCGACCTCCTCGACTGCCGCTGCGGCAGAGCAAGCTTCAGCTTAGCAGCGCGCCGGACGCACGCTTTGCCGTCCGGCGTGCTGCTGATGCGGGCTGGAGGGCCCTGGCGGGCCAGAGCCACCCTCAGCGGGGCTGTTCGCCCCGATCGATGAACGCCAGCGCCTGGTACAGCATCTCCATGCGCGGCAAGTGGCAGCCTGCCGCACGCGCCTGTGCCAACGGCTCGGCATAGATGGCCTGCAGCTCCAGCGGGCGCTTGTGGACATGGTCGTGGTACATGCTGGGCCAGTAGTCGGGCATGCGCTCGGTCACCTGGAACAGGTGCTCGGCATACCCCTCGGGCAACACATGGCCACACGCCGCCGCGCCCTGCACCACCTCGGCCATCAAGGCCTGGATCAGGGCGCGGCCATGACTGTCGGCCATCAGCGGCGTGGTGCTGGCGCCGAGCAGCACCGACAGGCCGTTGTAGGGCACGTTCCACACCAGCTTCTGCCAGCGTGCCTGGGCCAGGTCGGGCATGGCCTGCGAGTCAATGCCCGCAGCCCGGAACAGCTCCGCGCCTTCATTGACCAACTCGGCACCACCATCGTTGGCCGGCCCGCTGTGGTAGCCGAGGTTGACCGCGCCCAAGGCCTGGTGGCGGATCATGCCGGGCGCCTGGCGGTTGACGCAGATGAAACACAGGCCGCCGAGCAGGTGCATGTCGCTGCGCAAGGCCGGGCGCAACTGCTCCTCCACGCCCAGGCCGTTCTGCAGCAGCACCACCTTGGCGCCCGGTGCGGCCGCCTGCACGATCAGCGGCGCCAACTGGTCATTGCTGGTGGCCTTGGCCCCCACCAGCAGCCAGTCGCAGGGCGGCATGTCGGCGGCACTGGCATAGGCCTGCACCTTCATCTGCAAGTTACCATGCACGGCACTGTCCACGGCCAACCCCTGCTCGCGGACAACCTCGTACTCGCTGCGCAACAGAAAATGCACATCGAAGCCGGCCCGGGCCAGCATCAACCCATAGAAGCCGCCGATGGCGCCACTGCCGATGATGCCGATACGTGGTGTGTGCGGAAGCATGCCGATCTCCAGGTAAAAGTCAGCCCTCTTTTTACACAGGTTGCGCAGCGCTGGGCAGCCCATGCACGGCAAACACCTGCCATCTCGGAAAAACCCCACACGGACTGGGCCCAGCCCATTGTCGCGCCACCTGTAACGCGCTAAGGTTCGGCTCCCCGCTGCGATTATTCTTGCTGCTGGGCCGCACGGGGATAGTTGGCGGCCGGCACCCGTGACCTGACGAGTAACACGATGGCTGATTTACCGATCGATGACTTGAACGTTGCCTCCAACGAGACCCTGATCACCCCCGATCAGCTCAAGAAGGAAATCCCCCTCAGCGCCAAGGCCCTGCAGACCGTGACTGCCGGCCGTGAAGTGGTGCGCAATATTCTCGACGGCAAGGACCATCGCCTGTTCGTCGTGGTCGGCCCTTGCTCGATCCACGACATCAAGGCCGCCCACGAGTACGCCGAGCGCCTGAAAGTGCTGGCCGAGGAAGTGTCCGACACGCTGTACCTGGTCATGCGCGTGTATTTCGAAAAACCGCGCACCACCGTCGGCTGGAAAGGCCTGATCAACGACCCGTACCTGGATGACTCGTTCAAGATCCAGGATGGCCTGCACATCGGCCGCAAGCTGCTGCTGGACCTGGCCGAAATGGGCCTGCCGACCGCCACCGAAGCGCTCGACCCGATTTCCCCGCAGTACCTGCAGGACCTGATCAGCTGGTCGGCCATCGGCGCCCGCACCACCGAATCGCAGACCCACCGCGAGATGGCTTCGGGCCTGTCCTCGGCAGTCGGCTTCAAGAACGGCACCGACGGCGGCCTGACCGTTGCCATCAACGCCCTGCAGTCGGTGTCCAAGCCGCACCGCTTCCTCGGCATCAACCAGGAAGGCGGCGTGTCGATCGTCACCACCAAGGGCAACCCGTACGGCCACGTGGTACTGCGCGGCGGCAACGGCAAGCCGAACTACGACTCGGTCAGCGTCGCCCTCTGCGAGCAGGACCTGGCCAAGGCCAAGATCAAGGCCAACATCATGGTCGATTGCAGCCACGCCAACTCCAACAAGGACCCGGCCCTGCAACCGCTGGTGATGGAGAACGTCGCCAACCAGATCCTCGAAGGCAACCAGTCGATCATCGGCCTGATGGTCGAGAGCCACCTGAACTGGGGCTGCCAGTCGATTCCGAAGAACCTGGACGAGCTGCAATACGGCGTGTCGATCACCGATGCCTGCATCGACTGGCCGGCTACCGAGAAGACCCTGCGCAGCATGCGTACCAAGCTGAAGGATGTGCTGCCGCAGCGCAAGCGCGGCTGATACAAGAAAGCGGGGCCGCTTCGCGCCCCATCGCCGGCAAGCCGGCTCCCACACGTACGGCGAAACGCTTGAAATGTGGGAGCTGGCTTGCCGGCGATGGGGCGCGAAGCGGCCCCGCTTTTTTTACAGAATCAGACCTTGCTCGAATGCCGCTGCTGGCGCTCCATGTAGCGCTCCACGTACGAGCAGGACGGAATCACCGTGTAGCCCATCTGTTCAGCGTACTCCAGGGCCCGTTCGGTCAGGGCGGCAGCAATCCCGCGGCCACGCAGGGCGTTGGGTACGAAGGTGCGATAGATGTCCAGCGTCTGCTTGCCCAGGTCCATATACGTCAGATAGGCACGATGACCGTCCACGTTGGTCTCGAACTGATGACCGGCCTGGTCATGGTGGATGGTCAGCGCTTCGCTCATCACTACTCCTCGCAGGTCTTCTCGGCAGACCCATACCTTAACCGATGGTGGTTTATCCGGCACAGAATCCTCTACGCCACCTGTTGCCCCCTTCGACCACTGGACGATTGCAATCGTTCGGATCCTCTGGCACTCACAAGATAGTAGGCGCCGCAGGCGGGATTGCTCAAGGTGGTGGCGGTTAAAAATGGCGAAAATGCAGCCAGATGCCATTCTTGGCAACGCGCCAGGCAGCCACCGGATGTACTAGGGCTTAAGACGCCGAAGGACAGTTAAAGTCACCCTTAGTTCAACAAAAAAGTTCCTGTACTACAGTCGCTTGCGAACCCTGTACGTTTTTTTCACAGGCGTGTCGCAAATCTTGTCGGAAAGGCGTCAAGCAACATTTTTTTTGCAGTTCTTGCGCTTAGTCAGTTTACTTACTACAAGTAATGGGTACTATGTACGCCGGCCAGTTTCTCTTTTCCGAGAGATGGCTATTTAATAGAAAGTCCTTGAAGGGGAACACGATGAACAACGTTCTGAAATTCTCTGCTCTGGCTCTGGCCGCAGTTCTGGCTACCGGTTGCAGCAGCGTATCCAAAGAAACCGAAGCTCGTCTGACTGCGACTGAAGACGCAGCAGCTCGCGCTCAAGCTCGTGCAGACGAAGCCTACCGTAAGGCTGACGACGCACTGGCAGCCGCTCAGAAGGCTCAGCAGACCGCTGACGAAGCCAACGAGCGCGCTCTGCGTATGCTGGACAAAGCCAGCCGCAAGTAATAATCCTCACGGATTGTTATGGAGCCGACCCACTTGTGGGTCGGCTTTTTTATTGCCTGCGCACAAGGCAAACGCGCCAGGCAGAAACGAAAAGGCCTGCACTAAGGCAGGCCTGGGTGTGTCGCAATTACCTTACTGCAGTTCGGGCGGAATGCTCGAAACCATCGGTGCGCCACCCTGGTTTTCGGTCGGCACGGCAATTTCCACCGGCATGCCATCTTCCGCGGCCACCACGTCACGGACCATGTCCCAGTTCATGCGTAGGTTATTGGCCAGGTCTTCACGCTTGAGCAAGGCGTTGATAACAGCAGTGTGTTTATCGACCACCGACGGATTACCCTGATCGTCCAGCGGCGTGTGCGCCTCCAGATAGACCTTGCCGCCACTGATACCAAACTTGTAGGGCTCGTTGATGATGCGCACCGGCGTACCCACCGGCACCATCTTCGACAGTTCCAGCACGTTGTTGTTGAGCATGCGGAAGCAACCGTGGCTGGTACGCATGCCAATGCCGAACTTCTTGTTCGAACCATGGATCAGGTAGCCCGGCACGCCGAGGGTGAACTTGAACGGCCCCAGCGGGTTGTCCGGGCCGGCTGGCACCACGCTCGGCAGGATGTCGCCGTCAGCCGCGTGCTCGGCACGGATCGACGCTGGCGGGGTCCAGGTCGGGTTCGGCGTCTTGGCGGTGATCTTGGTATTGGCGATCGGCGAACCCCAGCCTTCACGGCCAATGCCCAGCGGGAAGGTATGCACCACGTTCTGCCCTTTCGGGAAGTAGTACAGGCGGTACTCGGCCAGGTTGATGACGATGCCCTCACGCGGGCCCGGCGGCAGGATGTAGCGGGTCGGCAGGATGATCTCGGTGCCGGCACCTGGCAGCCATGGGTCCACGCCCGGGTTGGCGGCGATCATTTCCAGGTAGCCGAGGTCGTTGGCAGTGCCGATATCGGCGAACGTGTCCTCGTACTTTGCCTTGATCACATGCACCTGGCCGATGATGTCTTCACCGGGTGGTGGCAGTGGCAGCTCCAGCGCAGCAGCGGGGCCTGCTACCAGCAGGGCGGCCAGGGACAGGCTACGGGTGACGGCAGGAAAGCGCGGCAACATCCGGTAAATCCTTCGAAAGGTGGGTCAAGAGAATCGATTGTACACCTGCGCCGATGCCAGCGGGAGGCATTGGCGCCATGCAAGCGTTCCAGATGATGAAAGGCGCGGTGTTCAGGCGCCCTGCAGCTCCGGCCACACCGGGCGCATGCCGCGCCGCTGGGCATCGAGGATGGCGCGGCACAGGTCGCACAGGCGGCCGTCGCGGTAGATCGAGCGCGCCACCCCCGACCAGCGCGGTTGCGCCGGCAGCAGGCCACCGCACAGCGTGCGGTCGGCCGGTACGCCCAGCTCGAGCTGGCGGGCCACGAGGTGGACGCGAATTTCCTGGCAGGCGAACAGGTCGAGCTGCTCATCAGGCTCGATCAGTTGGTAGGCATACAGGGACCAGGCAGGGCGCGGCATCGGTGGCACTCGAAACGGGGGGCGCAACATTAGCCGAAAGCCGGCGCCGTTTAAAGCGTCACAGCAAGGGTTTTATCGCCGGCCAGGCATTTTCCAGCAGGCGCTGCTGGGCAGCCTGGGCCGGGTGAATGCCATCCGCCTGCATCAACTCAGGCGCGCCCCCTACCCCCTCGAGGAAAAACGGCACCAACGGCACCTGTTTTTCTGCCGCCAGCTGTTCATACACCTGGGCGAACGCGGTGGTGTAGCGCACGCCATAATTGGGTGGCAGGCGCATGCCCAGCAGCACCACCTTGGCACCGGCCTTGCGCGAACTTTCAATCATCGAGGCAAGATTTTGTTGCAATTGCGCTGGCGACTGCCCGCGCAGGCCATCGTTGCCGCCCAGCTCCAGCACCACCAGGCTCGGCTTGTGCGCTGCAAGCAGCGCCGGCAGCCGCGCCTGGCCACCTGCACTGGTGTCGCCGCTGATCGATGCATTGACCACTTTGTCGTCGAAACCTTCGTCCCGCAGGCGGGTCTGCAACAGGGAGACCCAGCCCTGGCGGGTATCCAGGCCAAAACCGGCGCTGATACTATCGCCGACAACCAGCAGTGTTCCCGCCGCCGCGCTCTGGGCCAGGCAATACAGGGCCAGACCGGCACTCAACCACCACACTCGCATCGGATTCTCCATGGGCCCCAGCATTCTCGTTGCGCAGAACCTTAGCAAAGTGGTCCCCAGCGCGGAAGGTGACCTGACCATCCTGCATGCGCTGTCCCTCGACCTGGCCCAGGGCGACAGCCTGGCCATCGTCGGCGCCTCGGGCTCGGGCAAGTCGACCCTGCTCGGCCTGCTCGCCGGTCTCGACCAGCCCAGTGCCGGCAAGGTCATCCTCGCAGGCCACGACCTGGGGCCGCTGGATGAAGACCAGCGCGCGCGGGTGCGCGCCGAACATGTGGGCTTCGTGTTCCAGTCGTTCCAGCTGCTCGACAGCCTCAACGCCCTGGAAAACGTCATGCTGCCGCTGGAGCTGGACGGCCGCCGCGATGCCCGCGAACACGCGCGCACCCTGCTCGAACGGGTCGGCCTGGGCAAGCGCCTGAGCCACACCCCGCGCCAGCTTTCGGGCGGCGAACAGCAACGGGTGGCCATTGCCCGTGCCTTCGCCGCGCAACCGGCAGTGCTGTTCGCCGACGAACCCACCGGCAACCTCGACAGCCACACCGGCGAGCGCATCAGCGACCTGCTGTTCGAACTGAACAAGGAACGCGGCACCACCCTGGTGCTGGTTACCCATGACGAACGCCTGGCCCGCCGCTGCCGCCGCCAGATCCGCCTGGATGCGGGCCGCCTGGTGGCCCCGGTGGAGGCCTGATGAACCACATGCCGCTGTCCCGCCTGTGCGGCCTGGCCCTGCGCCAGTTGCTGCGCGACATTCGCGCCAGCGAAGTGCGCGTGCTGTTCTTCGCCCTGCTGGTGGCGGTCGCAGCCAGCACTGCCATCGGCTATTTCGGTGCCCGCCTCAACGGCGCCATGCAACTGCGCGCCAGCGAGTTCCTCGGTGCCGACCTGGTGCTGCAGGGCAGCGCCCCGGCCCGCGACCAGCAGATAGAAGCCGGCAAGGCGCTTGGCTTGCGCCACGCCCAGGTGGTCGAGTTCACCAGCGTGGTCGGCGGCGACAACGGTATCCAGCTGTCCAGCGTCAAGGCTACCGATGGTGCCTACCCGTTGCGCGGGCAAGTGCGCAGTGCTGCGGCGCCCTATGCCGCAGAAACCCCGGGCGGCGGCCCGGCACCTGGCGAAGCATGGGTCGAATCACGCTTGCTGGCGGCACTGGGGCTGAAGGTTGGCGACAGCATCGACGTGGGCATGAAGACGCTGCGCATGAGCCGCGTACTGACCTACGAACCGGACCGCGCCAACAACTTCTACAGCCTTACCCCACGGGTAATGATGAACCTGGCCGACCTGCAAGCCACCGGCGTGATTCAACCGGGCAGCCGGGTCACCTACCGCGACCTGTGGCGCGGCGATGCCGAAGCGTTGGCCCAGTACCGCGGGGCGTTGAAAAAGGACCTGGCCGCCAACCAGCGCCTGCGCGACACCCGCGATGGCAACCAGCAGGTCGGCGGCGCCCTGGGCAAGGCCGAGCGCTACCTGAACATGGCCAGCCTGGTGGCGGTGCTGCTGGCAGGCGTCGCCGTGGCCCTGTCGGCCAGCCGCTATGCCGCACGCCGCCTGGACGCCAGCGCCCTGCTGCGCTGCCTGGGCCTTTCGCGCCGCCAGGCACTGGGCCTGTACTGCCTGCAATTGGCCATGCTCGGCCTGGTCGCCGCGCTGGCCGGCGCCCTGCTCGGCTGGCTGGCGCAACTGGGCCTGTTCCGCCTGCTGCATGGCCTGCTGCCAAGCGTGGTACCTGCAGGCGGCATCGTCCCGGCCCTGGCCGGCATCGCTACCGGGCTGGTGGCCCTGGCCGGCTTCGCCCTGCCGCCAATTGCCGCGCTGGGCCAGGTGCCGCCGTTGCGCGTGCTACGCCGCGACCTACTGCCGATACCGCCCAGCAGCTGGCTGGTGTACGGCGCGGCCCTGTTCGCCCTGGGCCTGATCATGTGGCGCCTGAGCCTCGACCTGCTGCTCACCTTCGCCCTGCTCGGTGGCGGCCTGGTCGCCGCGCTGCTGCTCGGTGGCCTGCTGCTGCTCGGTTTGCGCAGCCTGCGCCAATTGCTGGCCGGGGCACCACTGACCTGGCGCCTGGGGCTGGGCCAACTGCTGCGCCACCCCATGGCCGCTGCCGGCCAAGCCCTGGCCTTCGGCCTGATCCTGCTGGCCATGGCCCTGGTCGCGCTGCTGCGCGCGGAACTGCTCGACACCTGGCAAGCACAGCTGCCCAAGGATGCACCCAACCATTTCGCCCTGAACATCCTGCCGGATGACCGTGAGCCCTTCGCCCAACACCTGCAGCAGGTCAATGCCACCTCGGCACCGCTGTACCCGGTGACACCCGGCCGCCTGGTGCGCATCAACGAGCAACCGGTGCAGCAGGTGGTCAGCAAGGATTCGGCAGGCGAGCGCGCCGTGCAGCGCGACCTCAGCCTGACCTGGGCAGCCGAACTGCCCGAAGGCAATGCACTGACGGGCGGCAACTGGTGGCAGGCGTTGCCCGCCGAAGATGAAATCCCCGGTGTGTCGGTGGAGGCGGAACTGGCCAGCAGCCTGAAGCTGCAACTGGGCGACCTGCTGACCTTCGACATCGGCGGCCAGCAGCGCCAGGCCCGGGTCAGCAGCCTGCGCAGCGTGCACTGGGACAGCTTCCAGCCGAACTTCTACATGATCTTCCAGCCCGGCACGTTGCAGGGGCTGCCGACCACCTACCTGACCAGCTTCTATCTGGCACCGGGCCATGACCTGGATGTGGTGGCGCTGTCACGGGCATTTCCGGCAGTGACCATCCTGCAGGTGGACGCCTTGCTCGATCAGCTGCGCAGCATCCTCGCCCAGGTGACCCTGGCGGTGGAGTATGTGTTGCTGTTCGTGCTGGCAGCCGGGTTGGCGGTGCTGTTCGCTGGCTTGCAGGCGACGCTGGACGAGCGCATCCGCCAGGGCGCCTTGCTGCGTGCGCTGGGCGCGGCGCGGCCATTGCTGGTCAAGGCGCGGCGGATCGAGTTCGGCTTGCTGGGTGCGGCCAGCGGCTTGCTGGCGGCGGTCGGGTGCGAGCTGATTACCTTGGTGCTGTACCGCTATGCCTTCGACCTGCAATGGAGCCCGCATGTGTGGTTGCTGCTGTTGCCGCTGGCAGGGGCGCTGCTGGTAGGTGGTGCGGGGGTGCTGGGGACGCGGCGGGCGTTGAATGCCAGCCCGTTGGCGGTTTTACGCGAGAGTTGATGACAGCCTGCACCGGCCTCTTCGCGGGCTTGCCCGCTCCCACAGGCTCACCACAATACTTGAAACCTGTGTCGGACCTGTGGGAGCGGGCAAGCCCGCGAAGAGGCCGGCACAGGCAACATCAGATCACTGCCCGTAGCTGATGCTGTTCACATACCAGGTCGCTTCACCGGTAGGCGTATGCACCACCACCTCATCACCCTCCTCCTTCTTCAGCAAGGCACGAGCCATGGGCGAGTCGATCGAGATGTAGTCATTGCGCCCATAGATCTCGTCATACCCGACAATGCGAAACTTCATGGTCTCGCCCTCGTCGTTCTCGATCTCCACCCAGGCACCGAAAAACACCTTGCCCTCCTGCTGCGGCGAGTAGGCCACCACCTTCACGTCTTCAAGACGCTTGCGCAGATAACGCACCCGACGGTCGATCTCGCGCAGCAGCTTCTTGTTGTACTGGTAGTCGGCATTCTCGCTGCGGTCGCCCAGCGATGCCGCCCAGGTAACCTTCTGGGTAATCTCCGGGCGGTATACCCGCCACAGGTGGTCCAGTTCTTTCTTCAGCGCCTCATGGCCTTCCGTGGTGATGATGTTGGTACTCAACAGCGCGCTCCTCAGCGGCGGGTAATCAGGCCTTGGCGCGCGATACGGGTGAGGTGGCCGATGATTTCGGCGGCCTCGTCCGGCGCCGGGGCCTGGATCACGGCCAGGTCGAAACGGTCATTGCCATACTGTGCGAGGTGGCAGCCGGTATCGGCGAACTGGATCAGAAATGCACGCGCCTGGCCCTTGCGCCGGGACAGGCCTTCAAGGTGACGTAAAAGAGTGGGTTGATGCTGGCCGCCGAGCAGGATGCGCGGTGTGCGGGACGCCTGGCTGGCAGGCAAGGGGCTCAAACAGACACTGGTACGTGGGCAACTCATGGAGCTTCTCTCCGCCTCGCGAATCCCGCTGGGCAGCGGTGGGAGGCGTCACCGAACCAGCGCTTTAGCGGTATTTCGGATGACCCGGAGAGGGGCTTTCCTGCGCCCCGCAAGTAGCTGTTTAAATCGGCGCAGACGGTATGCTAGAGCTACAAGCGGCAAGATACAAGCCTCAAGCCGAAAGTGATCGGCCTGAGGCTTGTATCTTGGCATTTGCGGTGGATCAGCGGGCGATCAGGCGGTCCAGCGAGAAGCGGCCAGCGCCTTCGATCAGTACCGCGACGGTGCCAGCCAGCAGGGCCAGGCCGAACTCATAGCCGTTGTTGGACATGAACAGGCCGTTGCCGATGTGCACCGAGAGGATCGCCACCACCAGGGTCACCGCCAGCACCAGGGCCGCCGGGCGGGCCAGCAGGCCGATCACCAGGGCCAGGCCGCCGAAGAACTCGGCACTACCAGACAACAGGGCCATCAGGTAACCCGGGGCCAGGCCGATGCTCTCCATCCATTGGCCGGTGCCTTCCAGGCCATAGCCACCGAACATGCCGAACAGTTTTTGCGCACCATGCGCAATGAAGATGATGCCGACCAGGATACGGATGACGCTCAGGCCAGCGCCGGCGCGGGTGGAGAACAGAGCGTTGAGGGTAGCGTTGTTCATGTCGAAGACTCCTTGAAGCGGGGAAGTTGTGTTGGGATGAGCGCCATCATAATCGATTCAATAGATATGAAAATCGCAAAAATCCCAATATAACAATCGATAAAATCGATTTGTCAGCGTTTAGCCACACGCTCCAGCGCGGCACGCTCCCGGTTGAACGCTACAAAGTACTTGTTGACGCTATTGACGAAGTTGACTGGCCCCATGCCCACCTGCTCCATGGCGATACGTTCGGTCTGGAAAAACCACTGGTCGCCATTCAGCCCGCGCCGCCGCGCTTCGGCGCGCATGGCCTGGACGCGCTCGGGGCCCAGGTTGTAGGCCGCCAGCACGAAGGCCATGCGCTCGCGCTCGTTGATCTTGGCGCTGGCAAAGAACTTGCGCCGGATCAGCGCCAGGTAACGGGCGCTGGCCTGGACATTGCCATCCACCGTGGCGGTGTTGCTCACCCCCACGCGCTGCGCCGCCGAAGGGGTGATCTGCATCAGGCCATGGGCCCCTCCGGTGCCGCGCGCGGCCGGGTTGAGCGTCGACTCCTTGAAGGCCAGCGCGGCCAGGTTGAGCCAGTCGATCTGCTGCGCCTCACCGTGTTTCTGCAGCACCGCCCGCAGCGCGGTCAGGCGCTGGCGATTCTTGCTGGCCAATGGGTCGTGCACCCGGTACTGGCGGCGGTAGATGCGCTCGAACGCGGCGTCCTGGTTGTCCGGCGCGCGGTAGCCCTGCAGAAAGCGATCGACCGTGGCCTGCAACTGCGGCGCATCGGGCCTCACATACCAACGCATGGCTTGCGGCGCCCCCAGTTTCACGCGGCTGTCCAGGCGCAGGCGCGGCATCACCCGGGCCCAGCGCCGGGCGATCGGCTGCTCGACCACGGTCAGGTGATAGATGCCGGCCTGGACCATTTCCAGCACATCCTCCACCGCCAGGGTCGAGTCGACCCACTCCACCTTGATCGGCGCGCGCTTGCGCAGCGCCAGCTGCTGGTTGACCTGCTGGATCAACGGGCCGGCGGCACTGGCGCTGGTCAGGGCCACGGTACGCCCGGACAACTGCTCGACATGGCTGAAGCTGCGTTCGCCCTTGCGCCCCACCAGCAGCAGCGGCACCTGGTCGAGCACCGGCGCGCTGCTGCTGACCCCGCGCACCACGGCGGGGTCGAGCAGTTCACCCGGTGCGGCCAGGTCACCCTCGCCCCGGGCCAGGGCGCCGAGCAACTGCTCCTTGGCCCGCGGGATCAGCTTGAGCTGGATCTCCTGGCCGTCGGCGGCGCGGGCATTGAGGTAATGTTCCAGGGCACGCAGGCGATAGTATTCGATACCGACCGGCTCGCCCTTGACCTCACCGGAGCTGTTGCGGCTCTGGTTGACCAGCACCCGCAGCACCTGGCTGGTGCGAATCTGTTGCAGGTCACGAACCTTGGCCGGCGCGATGTTCTGCTGCGGTCCCGGCACGCGCGCGTGAGCAGGCCCGGTCAAGGTCAGCCCAAGCGTCAGCAGGAAAATGAGCCAGCATCGCTGCATGCGAAAACGTGTCCGTGGTCGGTGGGCGGCATCCATGGGGTTGCACCGCCAAGAGAGAAATGACGGTAAAAGACCACGGCAACAGCATGAAGTTCTTGGTTTTTTCAGAAAAACACGGTTTTTGCTATGCTGGCCGCCCCGCGGCACGAGATAGCACCATGCAACTGATCGATATCGGCGTCAACCTGACCAACAGCAGTTTCCACGACCAGCAGGCGGCAATCGTCGAGCGCGCCCTTGAGGCCGGGGTCACGCAGATGGTGCTGACGGGCACCAGCCTGGCGGTCAGCGAACAGGCGCTGGAGCTGTGCCAGCAACTGGATGCGAGCGGCGCTCACCTGTTCGCCACGGCAGGGGTACACCCTCATGATGCCAAAACCTGGGATGCCGGCAGCGAGCGTCAGTTGCGCCAGTTGCTGAATGAATCACGCGTGCGCGCCGTGGGCGAATGCGGCCTGGACTTCAACCGCGACTTCTCCCCTCGCCCACTGCAGGAAAAAGCCCTGGAGGCACAGTTGGCACTGGCTGCCGAACTGCATCTGCCGGTGTTCCTGCACGAACGCGACGCCAGCGAACGCCTGCTGGCGATCCTCAAGGATTACCGCGACCACCTGACCGGCGCAGTGGTGCACTGCTTTACCGGCGAGCGCGACGCGCTGTTCGCCTACCTGGACATGGACCTGCACATCGGTATTACCGGCTGGATCTGCGACGAACGCCGTGGCACCCACCTGCACCCGCTGGTGGGCAACATTGCCGAGGGGCGGCTGATGCTGGAGAGCGATGCGCCTTACCTGCTGCCGCGCAGCCTGCGGCCCAAGCCGAAGAACGGGCGCAACGAACCAGCGTTCCTTCCAGAGGTGTTGCGTGAAGTGGCCTTGCACCGGGGCGAGTCGACCGAACATACGGCGGCACATACCACGGCAACGGCGCGGGCGTTTTTCCAGATATCCTGAAGCTGTAATGGCCCTATCGCCGGCAAGCCAGCTCCCACAGGGGGGTAGCGCATGGCTCGAGGCCGATGCAGTCGAGGTGGGAGCTGGCTTGCCGGCGATAGGGCCATTACAGGCGGCGGAATTTTCTTGATACACATCAAGAAAGGCCCTGGCTTGCGCAGGCACAATGATGGCACCTTGCCAATATTGTTCCCGCTCAACTCAGAGAAGACCTGCCCATGGGTGCCTGGCTTAGCAATGTTTCCCTGAAGTACAAGTTCTGGGCCGTCAACGCGGTGGCCTTTGTCACGACCTTGCTGCTGGTGCTCTATGCCGTGCACCTGGAGCAACGCGCCCGCGCCGAGGCCGCGCAGGCCCAGGCGGCCGCGCAGGCCCAATTGCTGGCTGCCTGGCCGGCCGGCCAGCCGCTACCCCGGCCGGCCAACGTCATCAGCTGGTCAGCCGGGCAAACGCCCACCTTCGCGGGTGAACCCCTCGAGGCCTTGCGCAATGCCCAAGGCTGGGTCGAACTGCCCGCCGCCCGGCTCTTGGGCAACAACCCGCTACAAGGCGCGCAGGTGCTGCGCAACGGCGATCAGCAAATGGCCGTGCTGGCCCAGTCGCCAAGCCTGCGCCAGGTGTTCTTCGACCGCTTCAGCAACTACGCGGTATGCGTGCTGATCCTGATGTTGGCCATGCTCGGCGCCTCGCAGCTGCTGATCCGCTTCCTGCTCAGCCAGCTCAACACGCTCAAGGACGTGATGCTGCACGTGGAAAAAACCGGCGACCTGTCGGCCCGCGTACCGCTGGCCTGTGGCGACGAGGTCGGCCAGATGGCCGGGGCCTTCAATGCCATGCAGGCGACCTACCACCGCGTGGTCAGTACCGTCGCCCACACCGCAGCGCAGCTGGACTCCGGTGCCGCGCGCCTGGCTGCGAGCATGAGCGACGTGCGCCACGGCATGCTCGGCCAGCAGAGCGAAACCGACCAGGCCGCTACCGCGATCAACGAAATGTCGGCGACGGTGCACCACATCGCCCAGCACGCCGGCGCCACCCGTGACCTGTCACAAACCGCCGACACCCTGGCCGGTAGCGGCCAGGAGGTGGTCAGCCGGGTGCAGGATTCGATTTCCGGGCTGTCCAGCGGCGTTCAGCAAACTGCCGAGATGATTCGCCAACTGGCCGAAGACAGCCAGAAGATCAATGGCGTGGTCAGTGTGATCCACAGCATCGCCGAGCAGACCAACCTGCTGGCGCTCAATGCCGCCATCGAAGCAGCGCGCGCCGGCGACCTCGGCCGCGGCTTTGCCGTGGTGGCCGATGAAGTGCGCAACCTGGCCAAGCGCGTGCAAAACTCCACCGACGAGATCACCACCATGGTCTCGGCCCTGCAGTCGGGCACCCGCGATGCAGTGGATTTCATGCAGGAAAGCTCGTACAAGGCCGACGACTGCGTCAGGCAGGCCCAGGAGGCCGGCGAAGCACTGGCCGAGATTACCGGTGCCGTAGCGCAGATGCGCGAAAGCAACACCCAGATTGCGGTGGCAGCCGAGCAGCAAAGCCAGGTGGCCGAGGAAATGAACCGCGCCGTGGTGAGTATTCGCGATGTCACCGAACAGACCGTGCAACAGACCGTGGGCTCGGCGACCACCAGCAGCGAACTGGCGACCCTGGCCGGTGAACTGAACAAGGCCATTGGCCAGCTCAAGCTATAGTCACCATAGCCAGCCTCGATTGGCCCCCACCTGGGGGGCGCACTAAGCTTTGGGCATGACCGAGAGGAAATGCCCATGAGCAAACGCCTGCCCAACCTGCCCGCCTGGCAATGGCGCGGCTACCACCACAACCACCGCCACCCGACCAACCTGGTGCTGCACCTGATCGCCGTGCCGTTGTTCATCCTTGGCGCGTTGCTGATTCTGTCCGGCCTGTTCGGTCTGGATCTGGGCCAGATTGCCGTTGGCATCATTGCCTTGATCGCCGGCCTGGGCCTGCAGCGCCAGGGCCATCGCCTGGAAGCCGAGCAACCCGAGCCCTTCGCCAACCGCAAGGATGCCGTGCAACGCCTGCTGACCGAGCAGTTCATCACCTTTCCGCGCTTCTTGCTGAGCGGGGCCTGGTGGAAGGCCTGGCGGGAACGACACAAGCATCGGCGCTGATGCCATTGGGGCTGCTCTGCAGCCCAATCGCGACGCAAGGCCGCTCCCACAAGAACCGCGCATGTCCTGAAATTTACGCGATCCTGTGGGAGCGGCCTTGTGTCGCGATTGGAGCGCAACGCGCTCCCGGGTTCGGTCAGGCAAACACGGTAACCGTCTGCCGGCTCAAGGCCAGCAACTCGCCCTGCGCCGTCCTCAACGCGGCAGCGGCATGCCCATAACCATCCCGCGCATGCTCGGTTTCCACGCAATAACGGCACCAGTCCAGGGTCGACAGCTGCGCCGTGGGCTGCATGAATTCGATGGTCCAGGTCAACGTACTGCCGGCGGCCGGCTGCTTGAGAAACGGCATCAGGCTAGGCGGCCAGGCATCGACCAACGCCAGCAGGTGCGCCTCGTTGACCGGTTCTTCGGCCACCCCGCGCAAACGTACCCAGCCGCCCATCTGGCGCGACTGATTGCCACTGAACGGCAACCCACCCACCGCCCAGCGCAAGGCAACATGCTGCATGAACTCCGGAGTAACGCCTTTGATATGGGGCAACTCGGGGGCTGCGTCTTCGAGCGCTTTCATTTCCGTGGCCGGCAACGCCGGCACATCGACCACCGATGGCCGCCCCGCACCGAAATTGCCCTGCACCAGGGTCACCACCTGGCCGTCTTGAACGGCACGGCCCAGCAAGGTGCTGACTGCCTTGCCTTCACGCAGCACCTCCACGTCGAAGCGGATTGGCACATCCGCCGCGGCCGGCGCCACAAAGCTGATGGCCAGCGAACGCACGGGGCGGTCATCGGAGATTTTCTGGCGCATGGCTTCATACACCATGGCCGCCATCAGCCCACCAAAGGCGGCGCGACCCTGGGCCCAGCTTGGCGGGACGCTCACCGCTTCGGGGTTGGCCCGCACGGCGTCGAGCAGTTGGTTGAAATTCATTTGCCGGCTCCTGCCTGCAGCGAAAAAGGTCTGTCCATCCTAGCCAGCAAACCCTTGTCGATCAGCCCGCATATCGGTCATTTTTCGGGCTTTCGCCGCGCCAGCGCCTGCTGCAGTGCATCCAGCGTCACATCCGAATGGCGCTCGGCCTCGTGCAACTCCTGCTCCCAGGCGGCCTTGCACGGTGCCAGGTCGGCATGGTCGCGCGCCTGCAACAGCCATTGCAGGCGATCATGCCAGTCACCCAGGTCGCCCTGGGCCTGCTTCAGCAAGCGCCGCAACTGCTTGCCCGCATGGTCGAGCTGCGGGTATGCCTCGTCACCGTAGCGCGCACGCTTGATCAGCAAACGCAGGCGGTGGCGGTCGTGGGCCGGGTCCTGCAGCGCTTTGTGCAATTTGCGCCACTGTTTGACCAGGCGTTTGTCGACTCGCTTTTCCAGCGCCTTGACCAGGCCCTCGCGGCCGGCTGCACGCAGGAACAGCGGAAACGCGTCGACAATCGCCAGCACCCGGGTCAGCTGCGGGCTGACGGCAACACTGGCGAAGGTCCTGCCACGCCCTTCTAGGCGCCGCTGCCCGGCCTCGGCAAAACCACGCCCGATCAGTTCGGCTGCCAGCACCTCACGGTCACGCAACGGCGTGGTCAGTGTACCCAACGACTTGGCGGCGTCCTCCAGTTGCTCCACCCCCGGCAGCCCACGCAGCGGCCGCAGCAGGCTGCGCAGGCGCCGCAGGGTGGTGCGCAGGTCATGCAAGGCCTCACTGTCGGTATCGGCAGCCAGGCGCTCGCGGCAGGCCAGCAGGCGCACCTGCAAGGCCACTATCTGGGCAACCACATGGTCGAGCATGGCAGACATCGAAAGACGCTCCTTGGTCAGCGCCCGGCGCGAGACTCACGAATGTAGAAACGGGCCTTTTCGGCTTTTCTGGTACAGCTTTCATAACCTTCGAACTGCTGCTGGGTCTTGGCCCCGGTCAGCAACGACAAGGCCTTGGAGTAGCTCACCGCACCGGCAAAGCCTTCGGCCTTGGCCAGGTCCAGTTCCTTCCAGGCGGCATCCAGTTGGGTCGCGCAACTCTCGCGGTAGGCCGTCTTGCCTGCGCAGCCAGCAAGGGCCAGGGCGATCAAGGGAAGGCAGATCCAGGCTTTCATCGGTAATACCTCAAAAGAAAAAACGTTGGCTTTTTGACGCCTCGGCAGCTGAAAAGTGCCCTGCCCAGCCAGCTTGGCCCAGCCAGTTTTATTACAGTAGCTCAGCGCGATGCACATTGAAGCACAGGTGGCGATGGGTGCATTGTAGGACCATGGTTGCACTGGCCGGGGAATGTTCATGAGCAAACGCGTGGCACTGGTACTGGGATCCGGCGGAGCCCGGGGGTATGCACATATCGGGGTGATCGAGGAAATCGAGCGCCGTGGCTACGACATTGCCTGCATCGCCGGCTGCTCCATGGGCGCGGTGATCGGCGGCATCTATGCCGCCGGCAAGCTGGAAGACTACCGCAACTGGATCGAGAGCCTCGACTACCTGGATGTGTTGCGCCTGGTCGATGTCAGCTTTCGCCTCGGCGCAATTCGCGGCGACAAGGTGTTCGGGCAAATCCGCAAGATCGTCGGCGAGATCAACATCGAGCAATTGCGCATCCCCTACACGGCGGTTGCAGCCGACCTCACCAACCAGCAGGAAATCTGGTTCCAGGAGGGCTGCCTGCACCAGGCCATGCGCGCCTCGGCGGCCATCCCCAGCCTGTTCACCCCGGTGATGCAAGGCAACCGCATGCTGGTCGACGGCGGCATCCTCAACCCACTGCCGATCGTGCCGGTGGTGTCCAGCCACTGCGACCTGATCATCGCGGTCAACCTCAACGCCACCAACCAGAAGCAGTACCAGTTACCGGTGATCGAACGCCCGGCGGCGTTCAAGATGCGTTTCGATGCCCTGCTCAGTTCGCTGGGCTCGCGCTTGCCGTTCCGGCGCAAGCCGGCGGAGGAGCTGATCCGCATCGAGCAGGAAATCGTCGCCGAAGGGCTTGCGCCGCCAAATCCATGGCTGGCCGATGCCGCCAACCCGGAAGGCCAGCAACCGGCGGCGGCGCCGGAGCGCGAAGGCGCACCGAAGTCGGCGACCGGCTCGTTCATCATCGACAACGTGGGGCCCGCTTCGCTGCTGGACTTGATCAACCAGAGCTTCGAGGTCATGCAGACGTCGTTGGCGCAGTACAAGATCGCCGGCTATCCGCCGGATGTACTGATCAACGTGCCCAAACGGGTGTGCCGGTTTTTCGAGTTCTACAAGGCGCCGGAGCTGATTGCCCTGGGGCGGGAAATTGCGCGGGATACGCTGGATAACCATGAAGGGGTGAAACGCTAGGCCTTGTACTGCCTGTAATGGCCTCATCGCCGGCAAGCCAGCTCCCACAGATACCCCGCAATGCTTGAGGCAAGTGTGATACCTGTGGGAGCTGGCTTGCCGGCGATGAGGCCGGAACAGGCAGCAGAAACGAAACAGGCCGCACTGGGCGGCCTGTTCGTTCATGCATCCATCACCTTAGTAACGGGTGATGTCCGCCTTGGCTTCCAGCTGCTTGCGGTACGCCGCGAAGTCTTGCTGGCCAGCACGCGACGCGAGGTAGCGGCGGATCTGCTGCTTCTCTTCGTCGGTGGCAGTAGCACCTTCGTTGACACCCTTGAGCTGCAGTACCACCAGGCTACCGTCACGCAGCACGACGCTGCCATAAACCGGCTTGTCCTTGGCTTGTGGCTTGCCCAGGCGGAACAGTGCCTGCAGCTCGGCCGGGTCGATACCGTCCTCGCCGCGGGTAACTGCTTCATAGGCCTTCCAGCCCTGCCCTTCGTGCACACTGCCCGCTGCGATGGAACCGTCACGCAGGCCGGCAATCAGCTTGTCCGCCTTGGCCTTGAGCTCGGCAGTCGCCTTCTCCTTGGCCAGGTGCTCGCTGATGTTCTTGGCCACGGCTTCCAGCGGCAGCTGCTCAGGCTTGCGGTGCTCCTTGACGCGCAGTACCACGGTGGTTTCCGGGTCGAGCTCGATGGCGGTGCTGTTGGCACCCTCCTCCAACACTTCTTCGGAGAATGCGGCCTGCACGACCGAACGGTTGGCAGTGATGCCTTCACCACCCTCGCGGCCGAAGGCTGCGGAGGTTTGCACCTTCAGGTTCAGGTCCTGGGCCGGCTGGGCCAGGTCGGAAGCCTCATAGGCGGCATCCTGCAGCTGCTTGCTGGCATCTACGTAACGCTGCTCGACCAGCGGGATCTTAAGGTCACGGGTCAGCTTGTCCTTCAGGCTGGCGAAGCTCGGCACTTCCGGCGCCTGCACGCCCAGCAGCTTGATCAGGTGGTAGCCGAACTCGGTGCGCACCGGCGCCGAGACCTGGCCATCCTGCAACTTGTACAGCGCATCTTCGAACGCCGGGTCGTAAACGCCCGGGCCAGCGAAGCCAAGGTCACCGCCGCTATTGGCCGAACCCGGGTCCTGGGAGAACTCCTTGGCCAGCGCGGCAAAGTTTTCACCCTTGGCCAGACGCTGCTCGATCTCGTCGGCGCGGGCCTTGGCCTGGGCGTCGGTGACCTTATCGTTGACCTCGATGAGGATATGCGCGGCATGGCGCTGCTCGGCGAGGTTGGCGATTTCCTTCTCGTACTGGGCCTTGAGCTCTTCGTCGGTCACCTTGACCTGATCGAAGAACACCGACTTCTTCAGCTCGATGTAGTCGATCACCACCTGGTCTGGCGACATGAACTCCTTGGCGTGCTGGTCGTAGTGCGCCTTGATCTCTTCATCGCTGACCTTGACCGCGGCCGGGTCGGCCTTGAAGGTCAGGGAAGCAAAGTCACGGGTCTGCTTCTCGAGGCGGGCAAAGGCATCGACCTGCTGGTCGGTGACGAAGCTGCTGCCGGCCAGGCCGGTGCGCAGCTGGCCGATAAGCATTTCCTCGGCGAGCATGTCGCGGAACTGCATGCGGCCATAGCCCATCTGGCGAATGACCTGGTCAAAACGGTCGGCACTGAACTTGCCGTCCACCTGGAATTCCGGCGTCTGCAGGATCACTTGATCCAGCGCGGCCTCGGAGAAGGCGAATTTGGCATCTTCGGCGCCTTGCAGCAGCAGCTTGCGGCTGATCAGGCCTTTCAGTGCCTCTTCACGCAGCAATTTGTCGTCCAGCAGCGCCGGGTCGAAATCCTTGCCCAACTGTTGCATCAGCTGACGGCGCTGCATGTCGGCCGCCTGGCTCAGCTCGTTCTGGCTGATGGTCTGGCCGTTCACCTTGGCGGCGTCCTGGCTATGTGTGGCGGCCTGGAAAATGGCTTCGAAGCCGGTCAACGCCATCAACACGACGATAAGGCCGATGATGGTCTTGGCAATCCAACCTTGTGAATTGTCCCTGATATTTTGCAGCATGCGTCCCCCAGAAACGGCTGTACCACTGCGTCGACAACCGCGGAGCGTGGGTAGAAACCTGATAAAAGAAAGGCGCATCCGAGGATGCGCCTTTTCTTAGCAAACGTGTCAGGCGGGAACGTTTGCGCCCCGCCATCACCGTGCTCGGACCTGGCCAGGCCGGGTCCGGCTGAAAGAGACGACTTAGTTGACGGCGTCTTTCAGGCCTTTGCCAGCCTTGAAGCCTGGAACCTTGGCGGCAGCGATCTTGATCGCGTTACCGGTTTGCGGGTTGCGGCCGGTGCGCTCTGCACGCTCCTTGACCGAGAAGGTACCGAAACCAACCAGTACCACATCGTCACCTTGCTTCAGGGCGCCGGTGACGGATTCGATGACTGCGTCCAGCGCACGGCCGGCTACAGCTTTCGGGATGTCAGCAGATGCGGCGATAGCGTCAATCAGTTCCGACTTGTTCACTCTAAGTCCCCTTATTTCTCTATTGAGTTTGTTTCTAAGTATGTAATGAAAAGCTTATGAAACGTGCGCTGGGTGGCCTGATGACAATAGCGTGCCGCTTTATAGCAAGGCCCCGAAAAAACTGTCAAGGAAAGCCCCCCAGCCAAAAACTACTAGTGCGTGCTAATTCTTTCCTTAGCATCGCCGTCGCGCTTTTCATCTTTCGCGACAATCTCCGGAGCCACATCTGGCAAGGGCTCCGGGGCGTATTGCAGCGCAATTTGCAGGACTTCGTCAATCCATTTGACCGGTTTGATCTGCAGATCCTGTTTGATATTTTCCGGAATCTCCTTCAGATCGCGAACATTCTCCTCGGGAATGATCACCGTCTTGATCCCGCCACGGTGTGCCGCCAGCAGTTTTTCCTTCAACCCGCCAATGGCCAGCACCTGGCCACGCAGGGTGATTTCGCCGGTCATGGCCACATCGGCACGTACCGGAATCTGCGTCAGCGCCGACACCAGCGCGGTGCACATGCCGATACCGGCACTCGGGCCGTCCTTCGGCGTGGCGCCTTCCGGCATGTGGATATGGACGTCGTGCTTCTCGTGGAAGTCGGCGGCGATACCCAGGCTGCGGGCACGGCTGCGCACCACGGTCTGCGCGGCGGTGATCGACTCGACCATGACGTCGCCCAGCGAGCCGGTCTTGATCAGCTGGCCCTTGCCGGGGATGACCACGGCTTCGATGGTCAGCAGTTCGCCACCCACCTGGGTCCAGGCCAGGCCGGTAACCTGGCCGATCTGGTCCTGCTGCTCGGCCAGGCCGTAGCGGAACTTGCGCACACCCAGCAGGTGTTCCAGCTGCTCGCTGGCCACCTTGACCTTGACCTGCTTCTGCCCGGTATGTTCCTTGACCACCTTGCGGCAGACCTTGGCGATTTGCCGCTCCAGGCCACGCACACCGGCTTCGCGGGTGTAGAAGCGGATGATGTCGCGGATCGCCGAGACGTCGACTTCCAGCTCGTCCTTCTTCAAGCCGTTGGCCTTGACCTGCTTGGGCACCAGGTACTTGACCGCGATGTTGATCTTCTCGTCCTCGGTGTAGCCCGGCAGGCGGATGACTTCCATCCGGTCGAGCAGCGCCGGCGGGATGTTCATCGAGTTCGAGGTGCACAGGAACATCACGTCCGAGAGGTCGTAGTCGACCTCCAGGTAGTGGTCGTTGAAGTTGTGGTTCTGCTCCGGGTCGAGCACTTCGAGCAGTGCCGAGGCCGGATCGCCACGCATGTCGCTGCCCATCTTGTCGATTTCGTCCAGCAGGAACAGCGGGTTACGCACCCCCACCTTGGTCATCTTCTGGATCAGGCGGCCAGGCATGGAACCGATGTAGGTACGGCGGTGACCACGGATCTCGGCCTCGTCACGCACACCACCCAGGGCCATGCGCACGAACTTGCGGTTGGTGGCAGCGGCGATCGACTCGGCCAGCGAGGTCTTGCCGACGCCGGGTGGGCCGACCAGGCACAGTACCGGCCCGCGGATCTTCTTGACGCGCTTTTGCACGGCAAGGTACTCGAGGATGCGTTCCTTGACCTCTTCCAGGCCGTAGTGGTCCGCATCGAGGATTTCCTCGGCCTTGGCCAGGTCCAGGCGCACCTTGCTCTGGGCCTTCCACGGCACCTGCACCAGCCAGTCGAGGTAGGACCGGACCACGGTGGCCTCGGCCGACATCGGCGACATCTGCTTGAGCTTGTTCAGCTCGGCTTGGGCCTTGGCCAGTGCGTCCTTGGGCAGGCCAGCGGCTTCGATGCGCTTTTTCAGCTCTTCGACTTCGTTGTGGCCTTCGTCGCCATCGCCGAGCTCTTTCTGAATGGCCTTCATCTGCTCATTCAGGTAGTACTCGCGCTGGCTGCGCTCCATCTGCTTCTTGACCCGACCGCGAATGCGCTTTTCGACCTGCAGCAGGTCGATTTCGGCATCCAGCAGCGCCAGTACGTGCTCGACACGGGTCGGCAGGTCGACGATTTCGAGAATTTCCTGTTTCTGCTCGATCTTCAAGGCCATGTGTGCGGCCATGGTATCGACCAGGCGCCCTGGCTCTTCGATGCTGTTCAGCGACGACAGCACTTCGGCAGGGACTTTCTTGCCCAGCTGCACGTACTGCTCGAACTGCGACAGCAGCGTGCGCACGAACACTTCCGACTCGCGCTCGGCGGCGTCGACTTCGTCGATCAGGGAAACTTCGGCACGGATGTGCCCTTCTACTTCGCTGAAACGCTCCACGGCGCCGCGCTGCTCGCCCTCGACCAGCACCTTGACGGTGCCATCGGGCAGTTTCAGCAATTGCAGCACGGTGGCAACGGTACCGACGCGGTACAGGGCGTCTTCGCCCGGATCATCGTCGGCCGGGTTTTTCTGGGCCAGCAGGAGGATCTGCTTTTCGCCCGTCATCGCCGCCTCAAGGGCTTCGATGGACTTTTCGCGCCCCACGAACAGCGGGATGACCATGTGCGGGTAAACAACGACATCGCGCAATGGCAAAAGAGGCAAGTCGAGGGTGGTCTTCATGATTTCGCCTCTACAGCGGCCTTATGGCCGGAAACCGGTGGAAATGATGCTTGGACCTAATGTGGGGGCACACTTGGGAAATTACAAGCGCTAGCGCAGGAAAAGCAGAAAGGGGCCCGTAGGCCCCTTCTTGCTTGCAACCGTCAACCGGCCATTGCCTGGATCAGGCGTCCGGTGCGGCCTTGGCTTGCGGCTCGCTGTTCTCGTAGATCATCAGCGGCTGCGAGGTGCCATCGATGACGCTCTC
The DNA here is from genome assembly GCF_002113255.1 of Pseudomonas sp. B14(2017). NCBI lineage: Bacteria > Pseudomonadati > Pseudomonadota > Gammaproteobacteria > Pseudomonadales > Pseudomonadaceae > Pseudomonas > Pseudomonas sp. B14(2017). Next base: position 22,138 of record NZ_NEJY01000026.1, on the reverse strand, counting down.
GTCGATCACCACCTTGCTGACATCCTTCTTCGAAGGAATCTCGTACATGGTGTCGAGCAGCACGCCTTCGAGGATCGAACGCAGGCCACGGGCGCCGGTCTTGCGCTCCAGGGCCTTGCGCGCCACGGCCTTGAGCGCATCGCTGCGGAACTCGAGGTCGACGCTTTCCATCTCGAACAGCTTGGCATACTGCTTGGTCAGGGCGTTCTTCGGCTCGGTGAGGATCTGCATCAGCGCAGCCTCGTCCAGCTCGTCGAGGGTTGCCAGTACCGGCAAGCGACCGACGAATTCCGGGATCAGGCCAAACTTGACCAGATCGTCCGGCTCGACCTCACGCAGGGACTCGCCAACCTTCTTGCCCTCTTCCTTGCTGCGTACTTCGGCGCCAAAACCGATGCCACCCTTGGTGGAGCGGTTCTGGATGACCTTTTCCAGGCCCGAGAAGGCGCCACCGCAGATGAACAGGATGTTGCGGGTATCGACCTGCAGGAATTCCTGTTGCGGGTGCTTGCGGCCGCCTTGCGGCGGAACCGAGGCCACGGTGCCTTCGATCAGCTTAAGCAGTGCCTGTTGCACGCCCTCGCCCGAGACGTCACGGGTGATGGACGGGTTGTCCGACTTGCGCGAAATCTTGTCGATCTCGTCGATGTAGACAATGCCCATCTGGGCCTTTTCCACGTCGTAGTCGCACTTCTGCAACAGCTTCTGGATGATGTTCTCGACGTCCTCACCCACGTAACCGGCTTCGGTCAGGGTGGTGGCGTCAGCAATGGTGAACGGTACGTTCAACAGGCGTGCAAGGGTTTCGGCGAGCAGGGTCTTGCCCGAGCCGGTTGGCCCGATGAGCAGGATGTTGCTCTTGCCGAGTTCGACTTCGTCACCCTTCTTGTCACGCTGGTTCAGGCGCTTGTAGTGGTTGTACACCGCTACGGCAAGCACCTTCTTCGCGCGTTCCTGACCAATGACGTACTGGTCCAGGATACCGCTGATTTCTTTCGGCGAAGGCAATTTGTGCGCGCTGCTCTCGGCCTGGGCTTCCTGCACCTCCTCACGGATGATGTCGTTGCACAGGTCGACGCACTCGTCGCAGATAAATACCGAGGGCCCGGCAATCAGTTTGCGCACTTCGTGCTGGCTTTTGCCGCAGAAGGAGCAATAAAGCAATTTGCCGCTGTCCTCGCCGTTACGGGTGTCAGTCATTCGATCGATCCAATCCGGTAGGCTTGCAACACAAGATGAAGGCAATTGCGGGCTTTTTCAAGTCCGCAGGTAGGCGCTTTCGGCGCCCACCTGCTCTGGCACCCCGGTTCAGGAGGCCAGTTGCCGCTTGTCGTAGACCGAGTCGATCAGGCCGTACTCGGCCGCGCGCGAGGCGCTCATGAAGTTGTCACGTTCGGTGTCGCGCTTGATGGTCTCGAGATCCTGGCCGGTGTGGTAGGCCAGCAGCTCGTTCAGGCGGGCCTTGATATTGAGGATTTCCTGGGCGTGGATCTCGATATCGGTGGCCTGACCCTGGAAGCCGCCCAGCGGCTGGTGGATCATCACGCGCGAGTTCGGCAGGCAGTGACGCTTGCCCTTGGCACCTGCAGCCAGCAGGAAGGCGCCCATGCTGCAGGCCTGGCCGATGCAGATGGTCGAGACGTCCGGCTTGATGAACTGCATGGTGTCGTAGATCGACATGCCGGCGGTGACGGAACCGCCCGGCGAGTTGATGTACAGATGGATATCCTTGTCCGGGTTTTCCGCTTCAAGGAACAGCAGTTGCGCGACGACGAGGTTGGCCATGTAGTCCTCTACCGGGCCAACCAGGAAGATCACACGCTCCTTCAACAGGCGCGAGTAGATGTCGTAAGCGCGTTCGCCACGGGCGGACTGCTCGATAACCATCGGGACCAGGCCGCCTGCGGCCTGGATGTCAGAGCTCTGCTGAATATAAGAATTGCGGGACATGTCCTGCGCTCACTCCCAAATAGTCATGGCTTGAATACGCACAAGCCAGCTCGAAGGCTGGCTTGTGGGGGTTTCCTACGAGAGAAGCCTGTTACTCAGCGGCGGCTGGAGCCTGTGCTGGTTTAACGGCATCTTCGTACGAGACCGACTTGTCGGTCACAGTCGCTTTCTGCAGAACAGTATCTACAACTTGTTCTTCCAGCACAACCGAACGGACTTCGTTCAGTTGCTGGTCGTTCTTGTAGTACCAGGCGATGACCTGCTCAGGCTCTTGGTAAGCCGAAGCCATTTCTTCGATCATTTCGCGAACCTTGCCTTCGTCCGGCTTCAGCTCGAACTGCTTGACCACTTCGGCCACGATCAGGCCCAGGACCACACGGCGCTTGGCTTGTTCTTCGAACAGCTCGGCCGGCAGTTGCTCAGGCTTGATGTTGCCACCGAACTGCTGAACAGCCTGCACGCGCAGACGGTTGACTTCGTTTTCCAGCAGGGCCTTCGGCACTTCGATCGGGTTGGCAGCCAGCAGACCGTCCATGACCTGGTTCTTCACCTTGGCCTTGATGGCCTGGCGCAGTTCACGCTCCATGTTCTTGCGAACTTCGGTGCGGAAGCCTTCCAGGGTCGATTCCTTGATGCCGAACTGGGCGAAGAACTCTTCGTTCAGCTCTGGCAGCACAGGAGCAGCAACGCTGTTGACGGTGATGGTGAACTCGGCGGCTTTGCCAGCCAGGTCCAGGTTCTGGTAGTCCTCAGGGAAGGTCACGTTGACAACGCGCTCTTCGCCAGCCTTGGCGCCAACCAGGCCATCTTCGAAGCCTGGGATCATGCGGCCGGAGCCCAGTACCAGCTGGGTGCCCTTGGCCGAACCACCGGCGAACACTTCACCGTCGACCTTGCCGACGAAGTCGATGTTGACCTGGTCGTCGTTCTGCGCGGCGCGCTCGACGGCCTCGAAGCGGGTGTTCTGCTTGCGCAGCACTTCCAGCATGTTGTCCAGGTCGGCGTCAGCCACTTCGGCGCTCAGGCGCTCGACGTTGATCGACTCGAGGCCGCCAACGGTGAACTCCGGGAACACTTCGAAGATGGCGACGAATTCCAGGTCCTTGCCCTTTTCGAAGGACTTCGGCTCTACCGCAGGGGCGCCAGCCGGGTTCAGCTTCTGCTCGACGATGGCTTCGTAGAAGGAAGCCTGGACCAGGTCACCGAAAGCCTCTTGACGGGCATCGGCTTCGAAACGCTGACGGATCACGCTCATCGGCACTTTGCCTGGGCGGAAGCCGGCAACCTTGGCGCGCTTGGCAGTCTGTTGCAGACGCTTGTTGACTTCGTTCTCGACGCGCTCGGCCGGAACGGCGATGGTCATGCGGCGCTCGAGAGCGGAAGTGTTTTCAACAGAAACTTGCATGGATATTCCTCGTTGCACAGACGTTAGCCGGCGTTAGCCCGACTCCAGAATCAAGGGCAAGCATTCTAGTGAGTCGCGCAGCAGAAGTCACCCCACTCGGGACGACGGGAAACCACGCCGGTCGATTAACTTTCAAGGCCCGCACGACATAACGCCGGGCCTGTTTCAATGGGGGCCGCACGACGCCCGGGGCGACCTGCAGCCGAAATACCTTGTCAAACAACTACCAGGAACGAATTCGCTGCCTTTATTCAGGGTCGATTTCGTTGAACTGGCAGTACTCCTCCCACTCCATCCCCAGCGCCTCAGCTACCTCGCGGTGCGTCTCCAGGCGCATGGCCTGCAGCTGCTCGGGGGTTTCGGCGATCAGTTGCAGGGCCAGCTCCCAAGGCTGGATACCCTGCTCCTCGGCCGCATCCTCGAACGCCCACTCGATCTGCTGGGCCTGCTCGCGCGCATCCAGCTCACGGATCTCTTCGAGCAGCTGCGGGTTGGCCTCGGCAAAGCGCTGTAGCGCCAGGGCCTGACGGGCTTCTTTTGCGATCATCGGGCTGTTCCTCTGCCGGCCAAATGGGCCGGTGTTTCAACCGGCTGAAATCTAACAGCTTTTATTGGGATGTCACTAGAGGATTGCAAGGGCCGGGCTCGATTGATTTGCAACCCGGCGAACACTCCTACAGCGCTGCGGGAAACACGCTATCGCACAAGCGATTGCCCTGCGCTTGAATGGAGTACCTTTTTTGGTACACTTCCATGGACAGGAACGCAACAACACTAGAAGTCCGCTTCTTTCGCACCGAAGCCGGCAATGAGCCTGTACGCGAATGGTTGACCTCACTCCCCCGCACCCACAAACACCTGATTGGAACCGAGATCAAGACAATACAAATCGGATGGCCGCTAGGCATGCCCATTGTCAGGAAGCTCGGGAAAGGCCTATGGGAGGCCAGGGTCAACCTTGAGAACACGATCGCCCGGGTTCTTTTTACCGCGGATGGAAACACCATGGTCCTGCTTCACGGCTTCATCAAGAAGAGCCAGAAAACACCAGCGCCAGACCTGGCCGCCGCCAGGCAGCGCCAAGCCGCCATAAAGAGGCACAAGCAATGACCACACATATCGGCTCCGACTTCGACGACTTCCTGGCAGGCGAGGGCCTTGCAGAGGAGGTATCCGCAGCTGCCCTGAAGCGCTTGATCGCCTGGCAGATCGCTGAGGCCATGAAAGCGCAGAAGATCAGCAAGAAGGCATTGGCCGAGCGCATGCACACCAGCCGCACTGCGGTTGACCGGGCGCTCGACCAGAACGACCCTGGCATGACACTGGCAACCTTGGCCAGCGCAGCGCGTGCCCTCGGGCATCGCGTAGAGGTGCGCCTGGTACCGGAAAACAGCCCTGCCCTCACCTGAGCGCAGCGCCACCAGATCAGGGCGCAAAACAAAAAGGCGCCCGATCTCACGATCAAGGCGCCTTCGAAGAATATGGGGTGGACGATGGGAATCGAACCCACGACAACTGGAATCACAATCCAGCGCTCTACCAACTGAGCTACGCCCACCATATTGCAGTCTTGCGATGTTGCGGTACAGCCTTACAGAAGCATGGTGCGGACGAAGAGACTCGAACTCTTACAGCTTGCGCCGCTGGAACCTAAATCCAGTGTGTCTACCAATTTCACCACGTCCGCGTAACGCTTAAAACAAAGGCGCCAGATGCTATCGAGGCGCCTTTGAAGAATATGGGGTGGACGATGGGAATCGAACCCACGACAACTGGAATCACAATCCAGCGCTCTACCAACTGAGCTACGCCCACCATATTGCATTACAGCCTACTTGCTTGCCAAAGCTGCCTAATGGCGCACCCGGCAGGACTCGAACCTGCGACCATCCGCTTAGAAGGCGGATGCTCTATCCAGCTGAGCTACGGGCGCTTAAGCTTGAAGCCTAACCGAACGAGACCTTAACAGGTAACTGCTAAACCACTCATTCTGCCCGACTTAGCCAACCAGTGCTAGGCTGTGCCCGACAAGTGCGGCGAATCTTATAGGCGGGCCTGATAGTCGTCAACACCTTTCTCAAAAAAATTTAAATTATTTAAGGGCTTAGGGGATTTGCCCGACCACCCGCCTTTGCCCTTGGCCCATGTCGTGCGAGAATGCGCCCTCTTTAATTGTTTCCTTCTCGATGGTTAATCACGCGTCTATGACTGCACACCTAATCGATGGCAAGGCGATCGCCGCCAGCCTGCGCCAGCAGATCGCTCAACGTGTCGTGGAGCGTCGCCAGCAAGGCCTGCGTACGCCGGGCCTGGCGGTGATCCTGGTCGGCACCGACCCCGCCTCCCAAGTCTATGTCTCGCACAAGCGCAAGGACTGCGAAGAGGTCGGCTTCATTTCGCAGGCGTTCGACCTGCCCAGCGAAACCACGCAGCAGGCCCTGACCGAGCTGATCGACCGCCTCAATGACGACCCGGCCGTCGACGGTATCCTGCTGCAGTTGCCACTGCCGGCGCACCTGGACGCCTCGCTGCTGCTCGAGCGCATCCGCCCGGACAAGGACGTGGACGGCTTCCACCCGTACAACATCGGCCGCCTGGCCCAGCGCATCCCGCTGCTGCGCCCGTGCACGCCGAAGGGCATCATGACCCTGCTGGAAAGCACCGGCCAGGACCTGTACGGCATGAACGCGGTCATCGTCGGCGCCTCCAACATCGTTGGCCGCCCGATGGCCATGGAGCTGCTGCTGGCCGGCTGCACCGTGACCGTCTGCCACCGCTTCACCAAGGACCTCCCCGGCCATGTCGGCCGCGCCGACCTGGTGGTAGTGGCCGCAGGCAAGCCGGGGCTGGTCAAGGGTGAGTGGATCAAGGAAGGTGCCATCGTCATTGACGTGGGCATCAACCGCCAGGAAGACGGCAAGCTGGTCGGCGACGTGGTCTACGAGACCGCCCTGCCGCGCGCCGGCTGGATCACGCCGGTGCCGGGCGGCGTCGGGCCGATGACCCGCGCATGCCTGCTGGAGAACACGCTGTATGCGGCGGAAGAGCTGCACAAGTAATACCGCGTGACATGAAAACGGCACCTCTGGCAGGTGCCGTTTTTTTTGCCCGTAAAATATGCACTGGCTTTACCGGCCTCTTCGCGGGCTTGCCCGCTCCCACAGGTACTGCGCGGGGTACTTGTGGGAGCGGGCAAGCCCGCGAAGAAGCCAGCGCGGTATTCAGCCGGTCACTTCCTGGCCGCCTCCCACGACTTCAGCAGTTCGTTGTAGCTGACCGTCTCGCCCTTGGGCTTTTCGTTGGCCAGTTTCGGTTTCGGCGCCCCGGGCTGGTCGAACCAGTACTGGGCGTCCTTCTCCGGGTTCAGCTTCGGTGCGCAGGTGGCCTGGGCGTTGGACCGCTGCAAGCGCTCCATCATCCGGTCCTGGTCGCGGGCCAGGCCGTCCAGCGCTTCCTGCGGGGTCTTCTCGCCACTGGCCACTTCGGCGATGTGGCTCCACCACAACTGCGCCAACCGCGGGTAATCCGGCACGTTGGTGCCGGTCGGTGTCCACTGTACCCGCGCCGGGCTGCGGTAGAACTCCACCAGCCCGCCCAGCTTGGGCGCCAGTTCGGTCATGGCCTGGGAGTTGATGTCCGACTCGCGAATCGGCGTGAGGCCGACGATGGTCTTTTTCAGCGACACGGTCTTGGAGGTAACGAACTGGGCGTACAGCCACGCAGCCAGGCGTTGCTTCTCGGGGGTGGACTTGAAGAAGGTCCACGAACCGGTGTCCTGGTAGCCCAGCTTCATCCCCTCCTCCCAGTACGGCCCCTTCGGTGAAGGCGCCATGCGCCACTTCGGCGTGCCGTCGGCGTTCACCACCGGCAAACCGGGCTTGGTCATGTCGGCGGTAAACGCGGTGTACCAGAAGATCTGCTGGGCGATGTTGCCCTGGGCCGGCACCGGGCCGGCTTCGGAGAAGGTCATGCCCTGGGCTTCCTTGGGCGCATAGGCACGCATCCAGTCCACGTACTTCTGCGTGGCATACACGGCGGCCGGGCCGTTGGTGTCGCCGCCACGGGTCACGCTGGACCCCACCGGGTGGCAGTCCTCCACGCGAATGCCCCATTCGTCCACCGGCAAACCATTGGGCAGGCCTTTGTCGCCGCCACCCGCCATGGAGAACCAGGCATCGGTGAAGCGCCAGCCCAGCGACGGGTCTTTCTTGCCGTAGTCCATGTGGCCATAAACGCGTTTGCCGTCGATTTCCTTGACGTCTTCGGTGAAGAACCTGGCAATGTCCTCGTAGGCCGACCAGTTCACCGGTACGCCCAGCTCGTAGCCGTACTTTTCCTTGAACCTGGCCTTCAGCTCGGGCCGCTCGAACCAGTCGGCACGGAACCAGTAGAGGTTGGCGAACTGCTGGTCGGGCAGTTGGTAGACCTTGCCATCCGGCGCGGTGGTGAAGGAAATGCCGATGAAGTCCTTCAGGTCCAGGGTCGGCGAAGTGTAGTCCTTGCCTTCGTTGGCCATCAGGTCGGTGATCGATTCCACCTTGCCGTAGCGAAAGTGCGTACCGATCAGGTCGGAGTCGTTGACCCAGCCGTCATAGATGTTCTTGTCCGACTGCATCTGTGTCTGCAGCTTTTCCACCACGTCGCCTTCCTGCAACAGGTCGTGGGTCAGCTGTATACCGGTGATCTCGCTGAAGGCCTTGGCCAGCACCTTGGACTCGTATTCATGGGTGGTGATGGTTTCCGACACCACGTTGATCTTCATGCCGCGGAACGGCTCGGCAGCCTTGATGAACCACTTCAACTCGGCCAGCTGCTGTTCAGGGGTAAGGGTCGAAGGCTTGAACTCACTGCCGAGCCACTTCCTTGCCGCATCCTCGTACTGGTCGGCCCAGGCTGTGCCCTGCACGCTGGCCAGTACCAGCAACGCGGCCAGGGTCAAATGTCGCCTGTTGTACTTGTTGTCGAACATTGTGATCTCCCGTTTCAGTTATCCCACAGGGCCGCTCGCTCAGCCCCAGCGCAGCACCACCACCAGCCACGCCAGCGACAGCAGCGAGGCCACCCACAATGGCCATTCGCTGACGCCAACCACCAGCAAATGCAGGTAGGCGCTGGCCAGCAGGCCGATGAACAAGCGGTCGCCACGGCTGGTGACCAGCGGCAGGAAGCCGCGTCGCTCCACGCAGGGGCGGCGCAGTTCGAGCAGGGTCATGCCCAGCAGCAGCACGCCAACGGCGGCGAAGAACAGCGCCGTCGGCAAGGTCCAGGCCATCCACTCCATGCCTTGCCCTCCTCAAACCCGGCCCAGGGCGAAGCCCTTGGCCACATGGTTGCGCACGAACCAGATCACCAGCATGCCCGGCAAGATGGTCAGTACCCCCGCCGCCGCCAACACGCCCCAATCGATGCCCGAGGCCGACACGGTACGGGTCATCACCGCGGCGATCGGTTTGGCATTCACCGAGGTCAGGGTGCGCGCCAGCAGCAGCTCGACCCAGGAGAACATGAAACAGAAAAACGCCGTCACGCCGATGCCGGAGCCAATCAGCGGGATGAAGATCTTCACGAAGAAGCGCGGGAAGCTATAGCCGTCGATGTAGGCTGTTTCGTCGATTTCCTTCGGCACACCAGACATGAACCCTTCGAGGATCCACACCGCCAGCGGCACGTTGAACAGGCAGTGGGCCAGGGCCACGGCGATATGGGTATCGAACAGGCCGATCGACGAATACAGCTGGAAGAACGGCAGCAGGAACACCGCCGGTGGCGCCATGCGGTTGGTCAGCAGCCAGAAGAACAGGTGCCGGTCACCGAGGAAGCGGTAACGCGAGAAGGCATATGCCGCTGGCAGCGCCACCAGCAGCGAAATCACCGTGTTCAGGCACACGTAGTACAGCGAATTGATGTAGCCGCTGTACCAGCTGGCATCGGTGAAGATTACCCGGTAGTTGTCGAGGGTGAACGCCTGTGGCCACAGGGTCAGGCCGCCGAGGATCTCGGTGTTGCTCTTGAACGACATGTTCAGCAGCCAGTAGATAGGCACCAGCAGGAAGACGAAGTACAGCAAAAGGGCCAGCGATTTGCGCGTGCTCATGGCCTAGTCCTTGTCGGCATGGGTCATGGCTGTGTAGAACAGCCACGAAACCAGCAGGATGATCAGGAAGTACACCAGCGAGAATGCCGCCGCCGGGCCCAGGTCGAACTGCCCCACGGCCATGCGCGTGAGGGTCTGGCTGAGGAAGGTGGTGGCGTTGCCGGGCCCGCCACCGGTCAGCACGAAGGGTTCGGTATAGATCATGAAACTGTCCATGAAGCGCAGCATCACCGCGATCAGCAGCACGTTCTTCAGCTTGGGCAACTGGATATGGCGGAACACCGCCCAGCCCGAGGCGCGGTCGATGCGCGCAGCCTGGTAGTACACGTCGGGGATGGCGCGCAGCCCCGAATAACAGAGCAACGCCACCAGCGATGTCCAGTGCCACACGTCCATCACCAGCACGGTCAGCCAAGCGTCGAACGGGTCGCCGGCGTAGTTGTAGCTGACCCCGAGCTTGGCCAGGGTGGCGCCGAGCAGGCCGATGTCGGCCCGGCCGAAAATCTGCCAGATGGTGCCAACCACGTTCCACGGGATCAGCAACGGGATGGCCATGACGATCAGGCACACCGAGGCCATGCGCCCCTTGGTCGGCATGGTCAGGGCAATGGCGATGCCCAGCGGGATCTCGATCAGCAGCACGCAGGCGGAATAGATGAACTGGCGCAGCAGCGCATCGTGCAGCGCCGGGTCGCGCAGCACCTGGCGGTACCAGTCGGCGCCGACGAAGTAGCGGTTGGACTGGTCGAAGATGTCCTGCACCGAGTAGTTGACCACCGTCATCATCGGCACCACCGCACTGAATGCCACCAGCAGGAACACCGGCAGCACCAGCCACCAGGCCTTGTTGTTCGGCACCTTGTTCATGGCCCGGCCTCCAGCAGTACATCGTCGACGTACAGCATCAGCCACTGCGCCGGCAGGCTGACCCAGGCCTGGGCCACCGGCAGCGGGCGGTCCTCGCCCAGGCGCGCCTTGAGCGCGACACCGCCCAGTTCGAGGGTGACGATGCGGTAGGTGCCCAGGTCCTCGACGTCCAGCACCCGTGCCGGGTAGGCGTCATCGAACGGGCTGTCCCACAGCTGCACGAATTCCGGGCGGATGCCTACCTGCAGGCGTCCACCGCCTGTGGCCGCCAGGCGCTCTCGCAGGTGCTCCCGCAGTTGCCCGGGCAGCACCAGGTGAATATCGCCGAACGCCACCCCGTCCGCTTCGGCGCATACCTCGATCAGGTTCATCCCCGGGCTGCCGATGAAGTAACCGACGAAGGTATGCCGCGGCCGCTCGAACAGTTCGCGCGGGGTGCCGAACTGAACGATGCGCCCGCCGTGCATCACCGCGATCTTGTCGGCGAACGTCGAGGCTTCCAACTGGTCGTGGGTGACGTAGATCATGGTGATGTTGAACTGCTCGTGGATCTGCTTGAGCTTGCGCCGCAGCTTCCACTTCAGGTGCGGGTCGATCACCGTCAGCGGCTCGTCGAACAGGATCGCCGACACGTCATCGCGCACCAGGCCACGGCCCATGGAGACCTTCTGCTTTTCGTCGGCACTGAGGTTGCGCGCCTTCTTGCGCAGCACGGCCGAGAGGTCGAGCACCTCGGCAATTTCCTCCACCCGGGCCTGCACCCGGGCTTCGTCCAGCCCCTGGTTGCGCAAGGGAAACGCCAGGTTGTCGAACACCGTCATGGTGTCGTACACGACCGGGAACTGAAACACCTGGGCGATGTTGCGCGCCTGTGGTGACAGCTGGTTGACCGGCTTGCCGTCGAACAGCACCTCGCCGTGGGACGGTGTCAGCAGCCCGGAAATGATGTTGAGCAAGGTCGACTTGCCGCAGCCCGACGGCCCGAGCAAGGCGTAGGCACCGCCCTGCTCCCACACATGCTCCAGCGCGTGCAGGGCATAGTCTGCCTCGCTGGCGGGCTGGCGGCTGTAGCTGTGCGCCAGTTGGCGCAGGCGGATCTCGGCCATCACCCTCTCCTTGCCTGGCGCAGCCCCGGGGCCTGCACCAGCGCCCCAGCGCTGTCGAACACGAACAGCTTGTGGGTGGGGATGAACACGCGGATCGGCGTGTCCACCTGGTATTCGTGCACCCCTGGCAGGTGCAGGATCATGCGCCAGTGTTCGTTGCGTACATGCAGGAAGGTCTCTGAACCACTGATCTCGGCCAGTTCCACCAGCACCGACAATTCCAGGTCGTCGTCGTGGGCCGGCACCAGGCTGATGTGGCTGGGCCGCACGCCAAAGCGGTAGTCACCCTCGGCAAGCGGCTGCAGGTCGGCATTGCGGGCAAAGTGCACGGCCTGGGCCAGGCTCACGTCGTTGCCGCTGATACGGCCAGGCACCAGGTTGATCGGCGGCTCGGAAAACAGCTCGGCAGCCAGCACGCTGCCCGGGCGCTGGTAGACCTCGGCGGTAGGCCCGCTCTGGACGATACGGCCCTCATGCACCAGGGTGGTGGTGCCGCCCAGAGCCAGCGCCTCGTTGGGCTCGGTGGTGGCATACACGGCAATGCAGTGGCGTGCCGCGAACAGTTCGCGCAGCTCCTGGCGCAGGCCCTCGCGCAGTTTGTAGTCGAGGTTGACCAGTGGCTCGTCGAACAAAATCAGCGAGGCATCCTTGACCAGCGCCCGGGCCATTGCCGTGCGTTGCTGCTGGCCACCGGACAGCTCCAGCGGCAGGCGCTGCAGGTAGGCTTCGATGCGCAGCATTTCGGCGGTTTCCTGCACACGTCGGCGAATCTGGGGCTCGTCCATGCGTGCCTGGCGCAGCGGTGACGCAATGTTCTCGTACACGCTGAGGGTCGGGTAATTGATGAACTGCTGATACACCATCGACACATTGCGCTGGCGCACCGGCACGCCAGTCACGTCCTGGCCATCCATCAGCACCCGCCCCCGGTCCGGGCGATCGAGCCCGGCCATCAGGCGCATCAGGCTGGTCTTGCCGGCCAGGGTGCGGCCCAGCAGCACGTTGAACGAGCCGGGTTCGAAACGCAGTGAGGCATCGACGATCCAGGCCTGGTTGTCGACGCTGCGGCTGACCTGTTCCAGCACCAGGGACATGGCGTGGCCTTCTTGTGGTTTTTGTCTGCCGGGCACAGCCAGTTTCGTGCCAGTTGCACCGCAACCGTCTGGCCCGGGGCCTTGCTGGCAACACCGGCCAATCGCAGGTTCACAAGTGAACACAAGCACTGAACAACTGAACACTTGCCGGTTTGACATTGAACAACCGTGCACGACACTGAACAGCGGTCGGCCCCATGACAACAATCACACAGGACAGGCCCATGGCCGCATCCGCTTCGCCCCATGCCCAACTGATCCAGGCCTCCTGGGCTCGCTGCCGCGACCACGGCCTGCAACCTCAGCACGCCCCGGACTTCGACTGCCTGACCCGCGCCGAGCTGAACGCCCTGCTGGAGCAGCGCCAGGCCCTGCTGCGCCTGACCCGCGAAGCGGTGCTGCCGCAATATGCACACCTGCTGGGCAATGCCAGCTACCTGGTGATGCTGGCCGATGCCAGTGGCTGCCTGCTCGACAGCTGGGGCTCGCGGCGGTTCATCGAGCCGCGCCAGCAGCATGGCTTCAGCGCCGGTGCCCACTGGCACGAGCGCGGTGTCGGCACCAATGCGCTGGGCACCGCACTGGTCTGCGCCGAGGCGATTCACGTTGGCCAGGACGAACACTTCCTGCGCCAGAACCGCTACATGTCCAGCGCCGCCACGCCGCTGTTCGACGCCGAGCGGCAGCTGGTCGGGGTGCTGGATGTGGCCAGCGACGGCTACCTGCCCGCCAGCCAGACCCTGGGTCTGGTACGCATGATGGGCCAGAGCCTGGAGAACCGCCTGATCCTCGCCAAGCACGCCGACCAGCACGCGCAACTGATCTTCAACAGCGCCTCCGACAACCTCGACAGCCCCTGGGCCGGCCTGCTGGTGTTCGATGAGCACGGGCAGGTGCTGGCCGCCAATCACCGAGCCGACACCCTGCTCGGGGGCAACCCGCTGCAGCAGAACATCGCGCAACTGTTCCAGTTGCCCCTGCAACAGCTGCTCAGCCATCCCCGGCAACAGCCCTTCGCCCTGCAAGCCACCGGGCGCAACCGCTTTCATTGCCAGTGGCAGCCGCCGCGCGAGGCCCCCGGCCGCCCCGCCGCCAGCAGCGCCGAGCCACGCCTGGAGAAGGCCCTGGCGCAGGCCGGTCTGCTGCTGGAAAAGGACATCCCGGTGCTGGTGCAGGGGGAGACCGGCGTAGGCAAGGAGGTATTCGTCGATACCCTGCACCGGGCCAGCAGCCGCGCCAGCCAGCCGCTGATCGCGGTCAACTGCGCGGCGATCCCGGCCGAGCTGGTGGAGTCGGAACTGTTCGGCTACGACAAGGGCGCGTTCACCGGCGCCCACCAGAAGGGCAACCCGGGGCTGATCCGCAAGGCCCACCACGGCATCTTGTTCCTCGACGAAATCGGCGACATGCCGTTGCCCACCCAGGCCCGCCTGCTGCGCGTGCTGCAGACGCGCAGCATCCAGCCATTGGGCAGCGGCGAACCGGTGGCGGTGGATATCCGCGTGGTGTCGGCGAGCAACCGCGACCTGGCCGAAGAAGTGCGCGCCGGGCGCTTTCGCCAGGACTTGTATTACCGCATCGCCGGGCTGGCGGTGGTGTTGCCGCCGCTGCGCGAGCGCAGTGACCGCCGGCAACTGATCGAGCAGGTGCATGCGCGCTACCGCGACCCCGGGCAGCCTGCGCGGCTGCCTGCGGCCATTATCGAACTGCTCGATCAGCACCCCTGGCCGGGGAATATGCGTGAACTGGTGAGTGTGCTGCAGGTGGCGCTGGCCTTGGCGGGTAATGGGCCTGTCGGCGTCGAGCACCTGCCTGCAGGATTTCTGGCCGAGTTGCAGGCCCCCGTGCTGCTTGCCACTGAGGAAGCGGACCTGCACGCGCTGGTGGAGCAAGCCAACGGCAACCTGTCGGCGGTGGCGCGCGGGCTTGGGATCAGCCGCACCACGCTGTACAAGCGGTTGCGTGAGCGATGATTGCCTTTGCCTGTGCTGGCCTCATCGCCGGCAAGCCAGCTCCCACAAGGGAATGTGGCACGCTCTCGAACATTGTTCCCTGTGCGACAGCGCAGCCCAAAGGACTGGGCAATCTCCCACAGGTACAGCGCCGCTCTCAAGGCCTGTGATATCCCTGTGGGAGCCGGCTTGCCGGCGATAGGGCCGGGCCAGGCAACCACAGCCGATTCGGCTGCCAGCGCAGCGAAATCAGCCAAAGCCGCTACCGCCACAGCCCATTACAGCCAGCTTTACCTCCCCACCCGCCGCACAATGAAACCAGAGCCCACTCTGGAAGCGTCGACCGCAGGGAGACCCCTCATGACCCGCTATATCGATGTGCAAGACCTGGCCCGCCTGGTCAACCGCAAAGGCCTGCCCACGTGCCTGCTGGAAATGGCCGAGTACATCCGTCAGGACTACCTGCGCTGGCCCGCCTTCGAAAAGTGTGCCCGGGTGGCCAACCATTCAGCGGATGGCGTGATCGAGCTGATGCCAATCTCGGACGCCAGCCGCTACGCCTTCAAGTACGTCAACGGCCATCCGAAGAACACTCGCCATGGCCTGCCCACAGTGATGGCCTTCGGCGCCCTGGCGAGCGTCGATACTGGTGCACCGTTGCTGCTCAGCGAAATGACCCTGACCACCGCCATCCGCACTGCGGCCACCTCGGCCCTGGCCGCCCGCTACCTGGCGCGCGAAGACAGCCGCAGCATGGCGTTGATCGGCAATGGTTCGCAAAGCGAGTTCCAGGCCATCGCCTTCAATGCCCTGCTGGGCATCGATGAAATCCGCCTGTACGACATCGACCCGGCCGCTTCGGCCAAATTGGTCGCCAACCTGGCCAACCGCCCCGGCCTCAAGCTGAGCATCGCCAGCTCCGTGGCCGATGCGGTGCGCGGGGCCGATATCGTCACCACGGTGACCGCTGACAAGGCCTGCGCCACCATTCTCACCCCGGAGATGATCGAGCCGGGCATGCACCTGAACGCCGTAGGCGGTGACTGCCCAGGCAAGACCGAGCTGCACCGGGCGATTGTCGAGCGGGCCCGGGTGATCGTCGAGTACGAGCCGCAGAGCCGGGTGGAAGGCGAGATCCAGCAGATGCCGGCGGACTCGCCAGTGACCGAGTTCTGGCGTGTGGTTGCCGGGGAAGCCAAGGGGCGTGAGCGCGCCGAACAGGTGACGCTGTTCGACTCGGTGGGGTTTGCCCTGGAGGATTATTCGGCCTTGCGCTATGTGCTGGATACGGCGCAGGCACTGGGTATCGGCACGGATATCGGGCTGGTGCCGGTGCTGGAGGATCCGAAGGATTTGTATGGGTTGTTGCAGCCGCGGGTGGTGGAGTTGCGGGCAGTAAACAAGGCTAACTCCGTCTGTGCCTGATAGACCTTGGGGCTGCTGCGCAGCCCTTTCGCGACACAAGGCCGCTCCCACAAAAGGCCGCCGCCATTTCGAATGGTTGCGCGATCCCTGTGGGAGCGACCTTGTGTCGCGATGGGCCGCGCAGCGGCCCCCTTTACCGCCTAACCTTTTCCATGCCCTCTTCCGAACGAAGCCCAAGCGCATGGACACCAAGGACGCCAACGCCCCCCCCCCTCGACCGCATCGACGAAGCGATCATCGACATCCTGCGCCATGACGGCCGCATCACCTTCGAAAAACTCTCCAGCCTCGTCCACCTCACCCCCCGCCCCTGCCTGGAGCGTGTACGCAAGCTGGAGCGCCGTGGCGTGATCCGCGGCTACGGGGCAATCATCGACCTGCAGAAGGTGGCGCCCGGGGTGTCGCTGCTGGTGCTGGTCGCCCTGTCCAACCAAAGCGGGCGGGCCGCGCAGAAGGCCTTCGAAGCCACCCTGCGCAACTGCCCGGAAGTGCACGAGTGCCAGCTGATCAGCGGCCACTTCGACTACAGCCTGCGCCTGCGCTGCCGCGACATGGAACACTACCGGTTGCTCAGCGAAAGCTGGATGAACGACGACACCCTGCACATCGACAAGCTGGTCGCGCACCCGGTACTGGCCGAGGTCAAGCCAATGGCTCGCTGACGCGCTATCAAGAGTCGCGCCATTGCGCCGGGCGCGAACTCTACGAGGTCACCCGCATAATGCAAATAACCCTTATGAATCATGGCGTTATCGAAAATACTGAGGTCGGCATGGCGCTTGGCAAGCTGATTGCAAAGGTACCCGAGGCACTGGCCAAAGCCTGATCTGATTCATGTGCGCACGCGGTTCGCCGCTGCGATTCACCTGCGAACGGCCGCACTGCGGCCCGATCAACCAGACGCACCGAATTAGAGCGAGGCAGGCTGGATTGCCCCACAACTGGTCAGACCGGTAAGGCCAAAAACCTTGCAAAGTCGGATTTTTCGCGCTTTCATGGCTTCGCGCTGAACAAACCGGTAAGACCACAATAATTAAGTCCTGCGCTCTTTCGCCCCGTGCGGCTACCGAAGCAAGGACACCGATCAGAGATCCCTCCCATGCTCAAATGGTGCTCGCGTTCGATCTTCCTTCAAGTCGTGCTCGGCCTTGCCCTCGGCATCGCCTGCGGTCTCAGCTTCCCCGACCTTTCCCTGCAACTCAAACCCCTTGGCGACGGCTTCATCAAGCTGATCAAGATGCTCATCGGCCTGATCGTGTTCTGTGTGGTGGTCAGCGGTATCTCGGGCGCCGGAGACCTGAAAAAGGTCGGGCGCATCGGCCTGAAGTCGGTGATCTACTTCGAAGTGCTGACCACCCTGGCGCTGGTGATCGGCCTGGTGTTCGCCTTCACCAGCGGCATCGGCAGCGGCGCCAACATCCACCTGGACCAACTGTCCAGCGCCGACGCCAGCAGCCTGGCCGAGCGCGGCCAGCACATCCACGGTGCCACGGCATTCTTCATGGACCTGATCCCCACCTCGGTGATCGGGGCCTTCGCCGACAACAACATCCTCCAGGTGCTGCTGTTCTCGGTACTGTTCGGCAGCGCGCTGAACCTGGTGGGTGACTCGGCAGCCGGCATCTCGCGGCTGATCAACGAACTGAGCCACGTGATCTTCCGCATCATGGGCATGATCGTGCGCCTGGCACCGATCGGCGTGTTCGGCGCCATCGCCTTCACCACCAGCAAGTACGGCCTGGAATCGCTGCAACACCTGGGCGGGCTGGTGGCGCTGTTCTACCTGACCTGTGCCGGCTTCGTACTGATCGTGCTGGGCACGGTCATGCGCCTGTCGGGCCTGAAGCTGCTGCCACTGATCAAGTACCTGCGTGAAGAGCTGACCATCGTGCTGGGCACCGCCTCGTCCGATGCCGTACTGCCACAGATCATGCGCAAGCTCGAGCACCTGGGCATCGGCAGCTCCACCGTCGGCCTGGTGATCCCCACCGGCTATTCGTTCAACCTCGATGGTTTCTCCATCTACCTGACCCTGGCCATCGTGTTCATTGCCAACGCCACCGGCACGCCACTGGCAATGACCGACCTGCTGACCATCCTGCTGGTGTCGCTGGTGACTTCCAAGGGCGCTCACGGCATCCCAGGCTCGGCGCTGGTGATCCTTGCCGCTACCCTGACTGCCGTGCCGGCGATCCCGGTGGTCGGCCTGGTACTGGTACTGGCGGTGGACTGGTTCATGGGCATCGGCCGGGCGCTGACCAACCTGATCGGCAACTGCGTGGCCACCGTGGCCATCGCCCGCTGGGAGAAGGACATCGACCTGGAGCGCGCGCACAACGTGCTCGACGGCAAGCCCGGCTTCGCCCCCACGCCACGCAAGCAGCCCAACCCCCATCAACAGGAATTCTGAGCGAACGTGGCCGGCACTGATGCCGGCCCTTCCAGGAGCGAACCGTGATCAGCTCATCTACCGTCGTCAACTCAGTGGTGGAAAAACTGCGCCAGGCCCTCGCCCGAGGCCAATGGCGTACCGGCGACATGCTGCCAGGCCAGCGCGAGCTGGCCGAACAACTGGGTATCAGCCGCCCCAGCCTGCGCGAAGCGGTGACCGTGCTGGAAACCCTGGGCCTGGTGCGTTCGCTGCCGGGCAAGGGCGTGCTGGTGCTGGATGCCGATGCCGCCGCCCAGGAGCCGGGCGTGGACACCAGCGCCGCAGCCAGCCTGGCCGACGTGCTGGAGCTGCGCTACACCCTCGAGCCCTTCATCGTCGGCCTGGTGGCGCAGTCGGCCAACAGCCAGGACATCGGCCAGCTGCGCCTGACCCTGATGGACATGCGTGAAGCGCTGGAGGCCGATGACAGCGAAGCCGGCGTCAGGGCCTACATCGCCTTCCATGAAGCGCTGTTCGCCCTGACCACCAACCCGATCTTCCAGAGCGTGGTGCAACAGACCGGCAATGCCCTCAAGCAGAGCGCCGACATGCTGCGCAATTCGCCAGAGCACCTGGCCGCGCGGCTGAAGGAAAACGAAGCGGTGGTGCGCGCCATACGTGAGCGCAGCAGCGCCCAGGCCAGTGCCCAGATGCGCCAGCACATCCTGGCCGAAGGGTTGCGCATGGGCATCCCGTTGAACATCCCGGACGAACACCCGCATCCATGACCCCAGGAGAGCGACCATGAACGCCGCCCCTCACTTGCCGGCCCTGCTCGCGGCCGGCGAAACCCGCCTGTCGGCCGAGCAGATCTACCCGCGGCTGTTCGATGCCATTCTCGAACAGCGCCTGCCACCTGGCAGCCTGTTGCCCGAACAGGCGCTGGGCCACGCCTTTGGCGTCAGCCGTACAGTGATCCGCCGCGTGCTCGGGCGCCTGTCCGACCAGCAGGTGGTGGTGCAGCGCCCCAGCCACACTGCGCATCTGGCCGCGCCCGACCCGGAGCAGGCCCGCCAGGTGCTCAGCGCCCGGCGCCTGGCCGAAACCACGCTGATCACCCTGGCCGCGCAACGCGCCCGGCCGGTACAGATTCGCCAGTTGCGACAACTGGTGGAGCGCGAGCGCCAGCACCATGAGAACGGCGAGCGTTGTGCGGCGATCCGCCTGGGCGGCGAGTTTCACCTGAAACTGGCACAGGTGGCCGCCAATGCGCCACTGGCACGGTTCCTCAACGGCCTGGTGCCGATGACCTCGCTGATCATCGCCCGCTACGAGTCGCCATGCTGCGACCACTGCGCGTGGCAGGAACATGCGGCGATCATCGATGCCGTGGAGCACGGCGATGCCGAGGCAGCGCTGGGGCTGATGCACAAGCATCTCGACCGCCTGGAAGAAAAGCTCGACCTGGAATGACCGATTCAAGCTGACGCCCCCCTTGTAGGAGCGGCCTTGTGTCGCGATGGGGCGCGAAGCGGCCCCAGGATTTCAGCTGTGCAGCAGAAATTGCCGGGGCCGCTTTGCGGCCCTTTCGCGACACAAGGCCGCTCCTACATGGATCGCGTTGGCCGGGCGATGGCCGATAGGCTGCACGGCAGCCCTTCACTCCCCACCCTATACTCCGAGAACCACCCCAGCCTCTATCAGGGAGGCGGTTGCGTGAGCACTCGAGTCCTCCTGCTGCTGTGCCTGCTGCTGGCCCTGGCCGGCTGCGCAGGCAAGCCGCCACCTGTCCCGCCACCACCGGTGGTGCTCACCCCCGCCGCCTGGCAACGCATCGACCAGGAACTGATCGAAGCCTCGGTCGGCGCCGCCAGCTCGGCCAACGACTATGCCCGGCGCTCCATGCGAGTGTGGAAGGAACAGGTGCAGCAGCGCACCGAAAGCGACTTTGTCCCGTGGTTCACCGGCTACTGGACCCAGCAGTGGCTGACCCTCAAGGTGGCCTGGTACAAGATCGACAGTGGTGAAGGCCGGGAGCCGGCGGAAAAGCGCCTGGCGCTGTACCTGCAGGAGCAGTACCACAAGCGGGTGATCGAACCGGTGGCCGAGCAGATCAACCCCGAAGGCATCCGCGACCGTGCCAGCGAGCTGTACCTGCAACTGCTCGGCCAGCAGCTGCCGGCCATCATCAGCCGCTACAACGCGCCCCCCGAGCAGTTCAGCCAGCGCCTCAACCGCATCCCCGCCATCGCCCTGGGGCCGCCGGATGCGCGCAATGCCAGCCTGTACCAACTACTGCGGGCCAAGTCGCTAGCCCAGCAACCGGCCTGGCAAGCCATGCGCCAGCACCTGCACCAGCAGGCCGGCAAAGGCCCCGGGAGGACCGATGTCGGGCTGAACTCGGTGGCCAACCAGGCCAGCGAAAAGCTCGGCGCCACCCTGGCCCCGCGCGGCATCGCCAGTGCCGTGGCGTCGGCGGTGGGCAAGGTGGCGGGGGCGATGATTTCGATTGCGGCGGCCGGTTACGGGATGATGACCCATGACCGCGAACACCCGCAGATGGTCGAGCAGTTGCGGGTGATCCTCAACGTGGCGCTGAACCAGGAATGGCAGGAGCTGATGGAGAACCGCCAGAGCGGGGCCATGTCGGGGGTGTACTACCTGTCGGGGCAGGTCGAGGACAGCTTGCTGGCCAGTGCGCCAAAGCCGGCTGAACAACCGGTTGAGCAGCAGGTGAAGCAGCAGCAGGAGCCTTTGATCATTCGCTTGCCGCCTTAGTAGTGGTTTTCTGTGCCCGCGAAGAGGCCGCCACAGGTATCGCGTCAGGCCGTAGCCAACGCAGAACTGGGCAAGCCAAAGATCCGGTCGAACGCCCAGTTGTAGGCAAAGGTGTAGCACGGCACCAGCACGATGAACGCCATATCCACCAGCAACGCCTCCAGCAATGTCATGTCCAGCCACCAGGCAATCAGCGGGATCAGGTACACCACCAGGGTCAGCTGGAAGCCGATGGCATGCGCCACCCGCCGTGCCACACTGCGCCCGCGCGTGGCCTGGCGGCTCTCCCACCACTCGAACAGGGTGTTGTAGATCAGGTTCCAGAGCATGGCGATGGTGGTGATCATCACCGCCAGAGGCCCGGTATGCGACGCTTGGGTGTCCGACAGGTAGGCCAGCCCGAGGGTCGACATGCACAGCCCGATCAGTTCATAGAAAGTCACGTAGACCAGTTTGCGTTTGAGTCCCTGCACCCGGGGTTACCTCCAATGACAAAAGCGATGGGGCGCGATCATGCTTCATCATGCTTGACAGCAAAAGTCAGCAGCTGTCAGATCTACTGACAGGAGGCTGCCATGAACTTTTCCAGCGACAATATCCAGCTGTTTCTCGCCGTGCTCGACCGCGGTTCGTTTTCCGCCGCCGCGCGCGCCCTGCAGCGGGTGCCTTCGGCCGTGAGCATGGCCATCGGCAACCTCGAGGCCGAACTGGGCTACACCCTGTTCGAGCGCGGCCCGCGGGAAGTCCGCCCGACCGCCCAGGCCATGGCGCTGGAACCCCGTGCCCGGCTGATCGCCGAGCAGTTGGGGCTGCTGCAGGTGCATGCCCTGGAGCTGTCCCAGGGGCTGGAGAGCAGCCTGACCCTGGCGGTGGTGCCGGACATCGACCACCGCCCGCTGCTGGCGGCCATCGCTCGCCTGGGTGAGCGGCACCCGCTGCTGGACATCGCCTTGCTCAGCGCCCCGCAGGAAGAGGCCGTGCACCTGCTGGACAGCGGCCGCGCCGACCTCTGCGTAGCCTTTGCCGGGCTGCAGGTCGATGCCCGGCGCGGCTTCCAGCACATCGGCATGGAGTCGCTGGTGGCCACCCTGTCGCC
>NZ_NEJY01000025.1:0-124186 GCF_002113255.1 Pseudomonas sp. B14(2017) | reverse complement strand
AGCGATAATCCACAGGCCAAGCTGTCGGCCGTGATCAACTAAACGGCAAGCTCAATGGCCAAAGCCATGATGAGTTACACCACTTCCCGGGACACGATCAGTAGAGAACCTCCGGTCTGTATACTTTCAGCCATGGACTGTGGCCATACATCGGGGTATTCCATCCTCAACCTTTCCGCAGAATCCCCCTCGCCATGCCGACACACATTACCCAGCAAATGCAGCTTGTTGAGGCGCTCGTAGGACTGAAAATTCTGGAGTACCAAGCCGCGTACGTTTGTAAAATGCTGGTTGAGTTTGTCGCCCCAGCTAGCACGCTGAATCTCATCGAGCAACTTGGCTTTGTCCTTCGGATCACCTACGCAGTTGCTAAGATATTTGCGTATCTGCTGCTCCCACAGCGATTGGATGCCCAAGCACAGCGCCATCCTTGTCTTTAGAATAAGCTCATGGTGGTCATAGAGATGAAAAGCGGCGAGGGCCTCGTCTGGTTGTGCCGCGATTTCAGCCCTTTTATGCTCCAGGGCTGCTAGCGATGGATCCACCACCAACGAAAGGAAATCTTGCGCCACTTCGCCATACTTGTTGGCGTAGGCGTCGGCTATCTTCGGCGTCCATTTCGGTTTTACGGTCATCAGGTATCCTTTGCTTTTGGGCAAGATGCGTACGTCACCAGCCACATAAGAGAGCGTCACAATGAAGTCAGCAGGGATAGCGGTAGTCATCGCGATGATTGGGGTGGGCAACGCTTGGGCATCCCCAGACTACCGCTGCACCGTAGAGCGGGCAATGTCTGCATCTGAAAGCTCGCTTGGCCATATGTACATCGGTAAACAGTTCACAGTCGAGCGTAAAACCGGCCTGATGGCTGGTGCCCTGAAGAACTCGTACGCTACCAAGCCGCAGGTTATCGACTACGGGTCCAGCGAGAACAGCTACAAAGTTGTCACGACTATGCGAATTGATCAGGGGGCCGGGGCGGGATCGAGCTTGTTCGCACTCACGATCAGTGAGTACGCCGACGGTAAACGCAAGCCGTTCGTATTCCTAAGCGACAGTGATGTATACCTTGGGTGGTGCGAGCATTTCTGACGGCTCAGTTGCGACTTTCAAACCGCACGTTCCACCAAATTTTCTAGACGAGCTTTCGCCCACAGCTGAATATCCCCTATGAACCGGGGCGGGAATATCAGGTGGGGTGGCCCAGATACGACAAAGCCCCGCCAATGTCGGGGCCTTGAAGGTGCGGGCGGTGCTTCCAACACCCCAACACCAGAGTCGAGGGGAATTCTCTGCTTAGC
The DNA here is from genome assembly GCF_002113255.1 of Pseudomonas sp. B14(2017). Lineage (NCBI taxonomy): Bacteria > Pseudomonadati > Pseudomonadota > Gammaproteobacteria > Pseudomonadales > Pseudomonadaceae > Pseudomonas > Pseudomonas sp. B14(2017). The sequence continues at coordinate 122,885 of NZ_NEJY01000025.1, read as the reverse complement.
GGGCGGGGATTCTCGACTCAGAACATACTGTAGCCCACATCACCCAGTTGTCCACCGTCTTGCGGGTTAACTTTCAGTACTGCCAACAGCCGGGCAGGCTGGCCAAAGTCGGCCAAGTGTGGGTCATTCCTTAATGCCCTGGCTGCTGGCCCCTGCCATGCCCAGCATGAAATTAGAATATCCAAGGCAGCAAAAAGCCGCCCGAGGGCGGCTACGTGCGAAGGCGTTCTATCGCTGAAATGATGGCATCAGCGTAGGCATCTAAAGCCTGAAGGCAGGTCATCGTGTTTTCGTGGGCATTCACAGACCCACGCTGCCTGATCCATGTACTTACTTCTTCGATGGCTGCCCTCAAGGCGGTCTGGTTTATATGCAGTGTCTCAAGGGCGTCCGCTATTGCCGCGTTCTGGTCGTCCATGTACCGTCCTCAATGTGGGTGCAGCACCGGATGGGGCTCGTTAGGCGCTGGCTTTCATCGCACGCTGTACGGTACTGAGGCTAACACCAAGGCTCTCAGCAGCCTTGCGGAACGATAGCCCACCACACACAGCGGCACGTATTGCTTCGTCATCCACGGTCTTCGTGCGGCCCTTGTATACGCCTTTCTGCTTGGCCTTGGCGATACCCTCCCGCTGACGTTCTTTAATCATAGCCCGCTCGAACTGGGCTACGGCCCCCATCATTTGAAGCATAAGATTCTGGCTCGGGCTGTCTTCGCCAGTGAACTCAAGCTTTTCCTTGTCGAAGTAGATATATACGCCCCGCTGGGTCAAGTCTTCTACCAGCTTGAGCAGGTCCACAAGAGAGCGGGCTAGTCGGTCTATGCTGTGAACAACAATGGTATCCCCTTCCCGGACATATTCCAGCATCGCCTGCAACTGGGGACGATCCATAGTTGCCGCACTCACCTTCTCAGTGAAGACCTTATCCAGGGCGATGCCGTCAAGCTGCCGTTCAGTGTTCTGGTCAACCGAGCTAACGCGAATGTACCCGACCTTTGCCATGTCCCTGTCCTCTGTATTCATTAGACTCTAGATGCAGAGATTATGGCTGTATTCAATGACCAAGGCAAGCCTAATGAATACAAGTTTCATGTGGTTTCTGTATTCATCAACTTGTGACCGCTAGCGTTTACGCCAATGAATACACGTCGCGGGTTGAGTAACCCCTGCGCCGCTATGTTCAGTTAGTGGTGTGGCACCGCTGGATAACCGCCCAACTCGGAAGTAGTATCTGCACTGCCAACACTAAGCGCTGAGCCAGTAAAAAGGACTGATGATGAGCGACTGGGAAGACCTCTGCGAAACCTTGAACATTGACCTGCAAGATCCTGACGGACTCGAAGAACTGCTGGACCGTGAGTCCAGAGAGGAAAGATCAAAGCCAGCACCTGCTAACTGGAGCGCCTGGAAAGCCTATCTGAAAGCCCACGCAGAGCCAGATTGTGCACGTTGCCAAGGAACCGGGTATCTCGGCAGATACAGAGAGATAGAGGATGGTCGGTGCTTCCTATGCTTCCCCGATAGCACTTGGGAAAAGCGGCAAAGGTAGGAATCCTTACCGCTACCGAGGGTGGCTGGTGCTATTCCCATACAAAACATGTGGAATATGAAAGAAAGTGGCTGTTCGCTTGACCCCGTATAGTGCAAGTCCCCAGAAACACTGGGCTGTAGCCGTGTAGTGGCATCCAGACGGCCCCGATAGGTGGCCAGCTGGATTAGTTACGCCGTTAGTTTCCCATTAGTTAATTGGCGACTGCTCGTTCTGCCTTATACGACCGAAACTCGTCCATCGTTAGCTTGGGTAGGCCGTACCATCGCTGGAAGACGTTATGTAGCTGCAAGTCCCGATCTTCTTGCGTGATCTTGTACTGCACTCGCATCGCATCAAGGTCTAGCTCAGCGGGCCAGTACTTCAGACGCTTCTGTTCAAAGCATCGGTGAATACAGCCGTTACTACCGCTCATATCCACCCGCTCTACAGAGCACTTGACCAGCCCTCGTGATAAGAGGGATTTAAGAGTGCGGGTTAGGTTGGCCAGATCAAAGTCGCCGTAGCCCAACTCGTCTCTGAGCACTTCCTGTACGCGTACAGCGTTGTACGGTGGGTACAGGTATTCGGTGGGGTTAATGTGGGCGAGTGCTTCGAGCACCCGCGCCTTGTTCTTCGTCATTCTCATGGAGTTGTTATCGTTGTTATTGACAAGTAGCGTGGGTTCATCATCGGTACAGCCTATTCCTACGCCGCATCAGCCACTGGCTCTGTCGCCACTGGTGGGAGCTCAAGGTGTGCCGGGTATGTTGCACTGATGCCTGTAGAGTTAGAAGGCTCAAGAACGGGGAAGGGGTTGTTCCCCTTCTTACCCTGCTTAATAGAATTGTTGTCTTGTCTCATGGCATGCTGTATGTGCAGGGAGCAGGGCGGGAAGCCCTGATGGTCTTGATTTCAACTTTGCAGATAAATGCTAACGTCCCGTTACGTCATGATAGCTTGGTTGTCAGTAAGATTAGGAGCGGGATGGGCTTTATTATCTCTTCTATCCCTCTGCTGTATAGAGTTGTCATCCGTGCTTCAGGCAGAGGCGATCGGTCTGTGGTGTAGGCGCTAGGTTGTGATGTCAATCTCAATGTATAGCTGTATACTATTAATATAAAAAGACGCGGTGGAGGCGTCACTTGCGTCACGAGTGCTCTAGGCCCTGCACTACTAGTGGCTTACAGGTGTGACACTTTGTTTTTATAAGCGTCACGGAAGCGTCACCGGCGTCACGATAGCTGTCACGCCACATATACTTTTCGCAGGTCAGCAGGGGCAGAAGTTTCAGAAAGTCCAAAAGATTGCCCAGCTGGCGTGATCCACAATCGGCTAAGATTGGTACGTTCTGCTTGCAGCCCAGCTTTATTAGTTCATTGCTGATCGCGGAAGCGGAAACTTCATTCCCCTTAGCTAACTTATAGGCGTCCTTGATGTCGGTTGCTTTAAGCACCTGCACGTCACGGATGAACTCAGCTACAAATTCGGCTAACTCTTCGCGTGTGGTGAAACCGATCATCTCTTTCTTGCTGGTGGTCATCGGTGCTGGGCTGGTCGGGTAGAAGCTGGTCAGGTCAATCTGCTCAAGGTAATCCCGCACAAGCTGGAACCCACCAGCTTCCAGCCACGGGCGTAGCTGAGCGTTGAGGAAGTGCCCTGTCTCGTCAATGTCTACCCGGTGCTTGATAAACTGCGGCACCCAGAAGCGGCGATCTTCAGCTTCAAGATCCAGCGGAACTAAATCGTTACTGGTGACGATGAAATTTATGTAGTTGTCAATGATTACAATTGGCTGGTGCTTGCGGTTTAGCGTAAATGTGTTGTTGCCCTGGATCGACTTCAATGCATTCGCGGTAGCTTCGCCATTCTTGTAAAGCTCATCAATGACGACCAAAGTCTTGCCTGCAAGGACTTCGTTAAAATCGCCGACTACGCTTTTTAAGCCGGTGTTGGCCACACTGTTTTCACCCAGTAGGCCGGACATTAAGCACTCAACGAAAAAGCCTTTTCCTGTACCATGATCGCTTCGCAGAAGAGGCGTAACGATTTGGCGGCGGTGTGGATTTCTTACTGTCCAGGCCATCCAGCAGGTAAAGTAACTACGCTCTTCGCCATCTGGAAACCAGCGTGCCAGGAATTCAAGAAACGGGGCTACCTGATCCTGTGTTACTATCTGGCCGGACGGTTGTAGCTTGGGTGCTCGCCATAGGTTCAACAGATCGCCATCGAGAATCCTTGGCCCAAGTGGCCGGAATCCTTCACCCAGAACAACATTAAGCGGCAAGTTGTCACCTAACTTCAGCTCTGATCCACCGTGTTTCCAGTAGTGGGTCAACAAAATGAACGGGTCGGATTGAATGACTCCTGTAACTAGGTCTCGGTAGCTTGCGGTAGAGGTTTTAGAGGGTATTCGGACAAATCTTTCTTTCAGTGATTGTCGAGCTTGCATTTCTTTGCTTATTTGGGTGTTTGACATTTTCTATCCTTGGTTGTAGGTCGTTTACAGCAATTAGAGCGTGCGTAGTTAATAAGCTTGCAATGTAGGTAGTAACGCGCATTCCAGAGGCGGCTTAAAGTTTCGGTTTGCACAACCATATTGTGGATCTCAGCGGTTTAGCACTGCTGTTTCCCCTTTCTAAGGCGGCACGAAGCCGCCCCGCCTTCATAGCGTTTCTGTTCTAATTTGGCTTGATCAGGTAATGCTCACGGCGATGGGAGTGGCTGGTTAAAGGAAGCCACTCGTAAGATGCATTCGCCTAATTCGGACCATGAGGTCGGCCTGGCAGTTTACAGCCTGCACACGATGCTTTAGCGGTTTCGGCCTGTTGATTGCCCATGAAACATTTAGCGTCTAGGTAGTCATAGTCCAGTTCGGCCATGCTTCGCGATGAACTTAGTAAGCCAAATCAAGCCTTTTCCAGTAATCAGGGTGGTGGGTTTCAGTTTGCTAACTCCATCAATGTTTTCGTAAGTTCCCCACTGTACCTTGAATCGTCCGCTGTCCAAGTGCTGCTGGTATGGAAGATTCTTCTTATAGCCACCTGCTGTCAGAATGCCGTGCTCGCGAAGATAGCGGCTAAGCCGGGTTTTACCTGTGCCCAAGCTCTTGGCAGCAACTCCCAGGTTGAAGGTGTCATTCGATCCGTTCATGAGGTCGTAAAACTCAATCTTCTCAGCATGCTCGCCGAGTCGCTCTTGTAGTTCGCAGGCCCGCTCTTGTTGAATAAATGCATATTGCTTGACTATGGCTTGGATGATTTTTGGTTCGGAGTATAGTGCCGTTGGGTCATCGCAGCGTAGTTTGAAGCTAGGTACCAACAATCCTGTGGAATCGATTGATTCTGTCCAAAAGTCACTCGGGCACAATTCAAGTTGCTTCAGCAGAACGCCTATTTCCGACATGACTTGAGAGTGAGTCTTACCGGTAAGCAATGCGATATCTGTACTGTAAACAATAGGTCCGACCACTGGGCTGATCTCCCAGCTGACCACTGCCACCTGTGTCTTAGAGCTACCGCTCGGGTGCTTTGAGGCAATCCGACGATGTTGGCGGTTAGTGAAGGTATTGCTTTGTTGCATCTTGTATTTCATGTTCATGTTTTGGTGTTACCGTTTTTTAGGCAAAGCTGTCCCGTGCTCTGTATGTGAGCATATTTAAGCGGGAGATATGTTTGGTGTTTCTTGCTGTGTGACATTTAGGTGGTTGGCTAATTCATGGTAACTTCCTTTGGGGTGATATATAAAGTGTGTGTGGCGGTCGCTTTGTTATTATCTAGTCATCTTTGCTCCTGTGTTTTTATCTTTAACAATAGTTGGCTTTCGAGGTCGACATATAAAGGTGTTCGCTTGTTATGTCGCGTCTAATAGAGCGGCTTGTAGTCTTCTTGCTGTTGGCCGTCGTCGCTCTGTGTGGCGCCATCCTACCGAAGTTGATTTCTAATGCAATACTTATTTCGATTGACTTTTGAGCGGTTGAAGGGGTAAGTCCCGTATTTATTGACTTACCCCTGTGTTGTTAATTTAAGTTTGCCATGTTCGATCTCGAAGTTTACGCCAAATACCCTGTTATAGCGGATTTGTTAACTTATCGAGGTTGGTTGGTGGTTGCATATGGGATCGAGTGAAGGGGTGTCGCGCTAAAGAGTTGTTTGGGGAGGGCAAGATGGATGTGCTTCAAAGCGTCTGCCATGGCCCGTATGGGGCTTCGGCTGCCGTAGATGCTGAATGTGACAGCCCCATCCTCATGGCCAGCAATACGCTTGATCAGCGAGTCCTGCACCCCAGCATCCCGCAGGTCGTCGATGAGAGTATGGCGGAAACTGTGGAATGTCTTCCTTGCATCGGTGATGCCCAGCTTCGTTTTGTACCGACCGAACCACTTCGATGGGGCATGGCCCAGCTTCCCTCGCACTGCAGCCAGCTCCGGGAACACCCGATCAGAGCCACTGGCTCTAACTGATTCAACATGCTGAAGCAGGCCTAGGTCCAACAGGACAGGGTGTATAGGTAGGATGCGACGACTATTGGCGTTCTTCAGGTTCTGGTCTTCACGGCTGTCATCAATGCGGATGCACTGAATCCCCTGTTGCTCAGTGAAGTCATCAACCCGCAACTGGCACAGCTCTTCCAGCCGTGCCCCGGTCGTCCTTCCCATTAGTGGCAGCCAGTAGCGCCACGGGTGCTTGCGTGCTTCCTTTCGCAGCGCCTCATGATCCAGCAGGGCTGCCAGATCGCGGCGGTCAAATGACAGGCGTGCTTCCTTCGCTGATCCCGTCATGACCTTCATGCCGGCTAGCGGGTTCTCTTCTACGTAGCTGTTGGCCTTGCACCAGTTCATGAAGGCGGTCAGCTTGCGCAGCCGGTTGTTCACGGTGACGGCATTGATGGTCTTGTACGTGCTGCCTGACTCGACCACTTGCTTCAGTGTTTTACCCTTGAACTCGGGGCGTAAGCCGAAGTATTGGGGGCAGCGGCTGAGCCGTTCTTTAAGCCGGCGTGCTTGCTGAGCATCGAAGGCTAGGGCAGGCATGTCCCCTATCAGCTCGAACAAGTCAGCTAGGGCACGCTCGACGTCATCGGCACTGCCTTGCCGCCATGTGCCACCACGCTTCCCTTCTTCTATATACAGCTTGGAGAGGGTAGCCAGTGTGGGGCCTTCGGCAATCGGCTTCTGTATCGCTGCTGAAATCGCCCGTAGAGCAATCGGGGCGGAAGGTTGAGGTATCGCTTCATACCACTGCTCACATAGCGCACGCAGCGTCTCAGGAGCTGTTAACGGGTGCTCGCTTAGGTGGCTACGCACCTTCTGCGCAAGTGAGGTTGCGAGAAATAGAGCTGCCTGTCGTTCACGAACTCGCAGGGATACGCGAAGTGTGTGCCGGTTGGGAAATAGGTGCTTTGGCAGTCGAAGGTTGAGGTAATAGACGGACTGGCGGCGGACGATGTAGGCCATGAATGAACACCAGAGTGGACCAGTAAAGTGGACCAATTGAGTGGAACAATTCTGGTCACACCCCGAGTCTTGAGCGCTCATGCTGGATGTTCGCATGGCTGGATAGCAAACTACCTGATTAGCCTGAAACCTTTACCCCATAAGGCCCGCATTGATTCCCGAGCATGCTTGCATGCCACCTGGTCAGGCCCGGAAGGGAGCAGCCATAGCGGGAACATCGAGTGCCGGGGTGTGGCTGGTGGGGCCGCCTCCATTTCAGGTCCTTGAATTCTCAAGGATTTCTCGCATTACCCTACTCGACTTCTCCTCAAGCGCATTGGGAAGCTACACGAACGAGGTTTTCAGAAAAGAGCCCTCGCTGATAAACGTAGACTTTCCCGCCCGTGTCCCCTTTGAACGTCTCGATCACATTGTCCGCCGCAGCAGGGCTGCTCAGGATCACGCGATAGCTTCGGCTCGTATGGGTGACGTTTGGCGATTGCTGATTCTCTTGCAACTTCTGCATGACGCAGGCGGAAAAAGCTTCTGGAGATTTCGCGGTCAGCAACTCCTTTGTCGGCTGATTAGGCGCGGATGCGCACCCCGCCAGCAGCGTGATAGTGAAGGAGGCAGCAGCAAGAGGCATAAAGCGCATCAGACAGTTCCGGATTTGAGTTCAGGCGCCATTCTCCATTTCATTTGGCTGATAGAAAACAGGCAAATGTCGATGTTACCTATCATTGATTTTGATGAGTAACGAGCGTCTCAGGGTGACCGAATGTCTATTCAATCTATCAAATCGATGATTCAGACCAGTTTCTGATATTTTTCTTCGATCAAACTCTCCTCTAAGCTGCGTCCTCTTTGAAGCAATGCATTTCGGTGTGAGCATGAAAGAGATCCGCAAGGCAGGTGATCGGGGCGCCACCCGTTTGCCGTGGCTGAAATCCCGGCATTCCTTCTCGTTTGGAAGCTATAGAAACCCGCAAGAGAGTGGTTTCTCGGACCTGCGCGTCATCAACGAAGACTGGATTTCACAGGGTAAAGGCTTCGGTCAACATGGCCATCGTGATGTGGAGATCCTGACCTATGTCCTCAAGGGAACATTGGCCCATCGAGACACCCTGGCAAACAGCACCAGGATTCACGCAGGCGACTTTCAGCTCATCAGTGCCGGCTCGGGTATCGAGCACAGCGAATTCAATGCTTCCGCTACCCAGCCTGTGCATCTGCTACAAATCTGGCTGACCCCTCATTCGTCTCGCACCAAGCCTTCATACCAACAGAAGCACTTTCCGGCCGGAGAACGGCATGGAAAGCTCCAGCTGATCGCCTCGAAAACGGGGCAAGCCGGATCGCTGAAAATCCTCCAGGATACGAAAATCTATGCGGGCAACTTCTCACAAGGTGAGTCGCATACTCTGGCCCTCGCAGGGCGACGACACGCCTATGTCCACGTTGTCGCTGGCAGGCTCCGGGTGAACGGAGAAACTGTTGTGGAGGGCGACGGACTGAAGCTGACGGAAACCCAGGCGGTCACGTTCAGCCACGCTACTGATGCGCAGGTGCTGGTGTTCGATCTCCGGGCAACAGGCTCGGCACCTTCCAGGAAGCAATCCTTCGGGGGCTGCAAGACGCAGGCATGTGCCCGGCGCCGGTAGGTGCCTTCTGACTTCCATTTCTGCCGCGACCGCGCCGATGCAGCGGAGTAGGCGCTGTTGTCCTACCCGCATCGAAAGCCCGGTATCAGCAGGTATCCATTACTTTAGAGAAACCTGTCCGGCCTCAAGTTTGAGCGCCTTGAGGCGCTTCAGCAGCGTGCTGATATTCGTGCGTGCCGAACCTTCATTGGCCAGGCGCAGACGCTTGATCGCGATAACGGAGTCGCCAACGCCAGCGGTAAAGGGCGTCCGAATGATCTCTCGGAAAATAACGGTGTTTGAAGCAGACTCGGTCAACGTATATTCAGCCTCGCAGGTAACTTCGAAATCCAGGCCAAAAATGGGTTGGTCGACCCGCAGCAGGTTGGCGCGCAGGGTGTAGGCAGCAGGTGCTTCGCCAAGCAGGTCAGCACTGGCAAGTGATTGTTTGAGTGCAGCACCGAAGTCGGGGCCGTCGATTTCCGAAGTCCAGAGCGGGTTGGTGGCGTCTCCGCCATTTACTTCGGTTACCTGAATATTGCGATGCAGGCGTTGATCATAAAACTGCGCATCGGTCTGGTCGGATGCCACGGACATTCCGGAGATTTGCGCAGGCGAAGCGCACCCAGTGCAAAGGGCAATAAATACCGAGACCAGAAACACACGGAAGTAGGTCACTTGAATAATCCTTGAGTGATATGCCGGTAAAGCAAGACGAAAGCCATACATCGTGTATGGCTTCAACTATTGAAAGGCTGCGCCGCGGCATCGTTGGGAACGTACAGGCCTCAGGCCGAGCGTTGCGCTGTGCGGCAGATGCCTTTACAGGTTGTACTTCTCATCGATTCTGCGTTTGTCGAGCGTGTAGCGTTTGAGGTCGATCGAGTCAGATTCCAGCTTGGCATCGAGTTCGTCCATGTCGTGCTTTTTCAGCGTTGCAACATGGGCTTTGCTGGCTTGGTAGTTGATCATCTCTGCAGCGTCATGCCCACTCACCGGGTCCCACAGAATGGAAAGCGGCCAGAACAGCAGGTTCACAACACCAAAGCCATATGCGCGACCGTAGAACGAACCGCCACCTGGAAGCAGGCCAAGGCCGGCAGCAAGCCCTGGGCTTTTTTCTTCAACCGCGAGGTTTCTGGCGCGATAGCTGGCAAGTTCCGACTCTTGGGCCGAATTGAGGCCGGTAGCACAACCAGTGGTCAGCGCTATCAGTGCGGCAGCGGTCAGATTTCGAATTGTGGACATGCAACATTTCCTGAGTGTGAGTACTGTTCTCGGCGCACGGCAGGGCGCGGAGGCGCGTAACTCTACACTGAGTAGTGGCGTATTGATATCGCATTGCCATTACTCTATTCAGATGATGATGCATCCAGATGGTGGTTTTATCTTGGCCGCTTAAAGGTAGCTGTTGAACTGCCCTGTTTTTTTCCATGCCCCGCCGCCGACAGCTTCATCAGCCGCTGGAATTTCGGGCATTCCAAGTGATCTTCCTCAGGGCACTGCGCCGCATGCCGCAAGCCCTTGCTCATCGCCTGCAAGCGCCTGATCCGTGCATCCAGTTCGTCGGCCTTGGCGATCAGCATCTGGCGGTCGACCTGCAGGTCCACCAGCATCGTCCCCACTTCATCCAGCGAAAACCCCGCAGCCTGGCCCAGGGCGATCAACGCCAGCCGGTCTGCAACATCGGTTGCGAACTGCCGTCGCTGGCCAGGCCCGGCGAGTGACTTGAGCAGGCCTTTCTTCTCGTAGTAACGCAGCGTCGAGGCGGGTACGCCTGTGCGTTTGGCGACGTCGGCAATGTCCATTTTGGGCCCTTGACTTGAAGTTGACTTCAACTTCTATGCTGCGCGGCATGGTGATGACCGTCAATCTTCGAGGGCTTGTTCAATGACGTTTACTGCGATGTTTTCCGCCGCCTTGCCGATTGGTATCGGTGCCACGATGGTGATGGACTTGTGGGGGCTGCTGCTGAGGCGGATGGGTGTCGCCACGCTGAACTTCGCCATGGTCGGGCGTTGGGCGGGGCATTTGCTGCACGGGCGTGTGCGGCACCAGGCGATTGCCAAGGCGGAACCGGTGCGGCATGAGCTGGCGTTGGGGTGGGGGATTCATTACGCCATCGGCGTGCTGTTCGCGATGCTGCTGGTCGTGATCGTGGGGGAGGGCTGGTTGCTGGCACCTACATTGTTGCCTGCGCTGGTTGTTGGTGTGGTGACGGTCGTGGCGCCTTTGTGCTTCATGCAGCCGGCGATGGGCGCGGGGTTCTTTGCGTCGAGGACGCCGACGCCTGCGCGCAACTGCCTGAAGAGCCTGGCCACGCATTTTGTGTTTGGCGTGGGGATGTTCTTGAGTGCGGGTTTGCTGGCGAGCGCGCAATCAGCCTGCTGATAGCACCACCAGGCTTGAGCCTGCAATAGAAACTGTGTCTGCACCGCACAATCCTGTGGGAGCGGGCATGCCCGCGAAGAAGGCAACTCGATGGATGGCACCGGCTTTGCCGGTGTTCGCGGGCTCGCCCGCTCCCACAGCGACCGCGTCGACTTTGAGATTTTGAGTCAGAGATTGCTGCCGATACTCCAGGGTTCAGGGGCGAGCCACAGACATAGGGGTTGGATCGCCCATCCCCCCATACCGCTGCACAATCCGCTCGATCTCCCCCGACTGCTTCATCCGCACCAGCGCCCGCAGCAGCCCTTGGGTCGGTATCGCCGGGTCATTGCGTACCATGCACCCCAGGTCCTGGTCCTCCAGCACTGCCAGCGCCTGCAATTGCTGCTCGGCGGGTAGACCCTGGTTGAACCACTGCAACGACAGCTGGTTGCTTACCGCATGCCGATAGCGCCCGGCTTGCAGCTTCTGCAGCACCAGCAACTGGCTGCGGCTGTCCTCGCGGTGCAGGCGGCCTTGGTCCAGCAGCGGTTGCAAGGTCGAATAGGTGTAGCCAAGCACTGTGCCGATGGCCTGGGCAGGCAGTTGCTCCGGGGGCAGCGGAGTACTGTCGCCAGCGCGGCCTACCAGCAGGTCTCGCTGGTGCAGCAGCGGGATGCTCCAGACAAAATCCCCCGGCCGGTCATTGAACCACTGGGTGCTGACATAGCAGCGCACATCTATATCACCGCTGTTCATCGCCTCCTGCAGGCGCAGGCGGGCCATGACGTGGTATTCGGGGCGTACGCCCACCTCTTTGGCCAAGGCCTGCATCAGGTCGTACAGCAAACCTTCCACCGGCTGGTCGTTTTCGATGCGCACCAGCGGCATGCTCCAGCTCTCGGCGACAGAAAAACGCAACACGGGCTGTTCAGCCTGGCTGTAGGTGCTCCACAGCAGCAACAGGGCCAGCAGTCTTCGCAAAGGCAATCCTCCCTGGATGGCGCGCCAGTTTCAAAGCTTAGACGACTTGCGCAGGGTGCAATTTTGCCCCCGCTCCGCTAGCATTAGCGATCTTCCGCTCGATCAGGCTACGATGGTTTTTCGATGAGTTATCAGGTTCTTGCACGTAAATGGCGTCCGCGCTCGTTCCGCGAAATGGTCGGCCAGACCCATGTGCTCAAGGCCTTGATCAATGCCTTGGACAACCAGCGCCTGCACCATGCCTACCTGTTCACCGGTACCCGGGGTGTGGGCAAGACCACCATTGCCCGTATCATCGCCAAGTGTCTGAACTGCGAAACCGGCATCACCTCCACGCCCTGCGGCACCTGCTCGGTGTGCCGGGAGATCGACGAAGGCCGTTTCGTCGACCTGATCGAGATCGACGCCGCCAGCCGCACCAAGGTCGAGGACACCCGCGAACTGCTCGATAACGTGCAGTACGCCCCGAGCCGTGGGCGCTTCAAGGTCTACCTGATCGACGAAGTGCACATGCTCTCGACCCATTCGTTCAACGCCTTGCTCAAGACGCTGGAAGAGCCGCCACCCTACGTCAAGTTCATCCTCGCCACCACCGACCCGCAGAAACTGCCGGCCACCATCCTGTCGCGCTGCCTGCAGTTCTCGCTGAAGAACATGAGCCCGGAGCGCGTGGTCGAGCACCTCAGCCATGTCCTGGCTGCCGAGAACGTGCCGTTCGAGCCGGATGCCCTGTGGCTGCTGGGGCGCGCGGCCGATGGTTCGATGCGCGACGCCATGAGCCTGACCGACCAGGCCATCGCCTTTGGCGAAGGCAAGGTACTGGCCGCCGACGTGCGGGCCATGCTCGGCAGCCTCGATCATGGTCAGGTCTACGGGGTGCTGCAGGCGCTGCTCGAAGGCGATGCCCGGGCCTTGCTCGAGGCCGTGCGCAACCTGGCCGAGCAGGGGCCGGACTGGGCCGGTGTGCTGGCCGAGATGCTCAATGTGCTGCACCGCGTGGCCATTGCCCAGGCGCTGCCGGAAGCGGTGGACAACGGCCAGGGTGACCGTGAGCGTGTGCTGGCGCTGGCCTCGGCATTGCCAGCCGAGGACGTGCAGTTCTATTACCAGATGGGCCTGATCGGCCGCCGTGACCTGCCCTTGGCGCCCGACCCGCGCGGTGGTTTCGAAATGGTCCTGCTGCGCATGCTGGCGTTCCGCCCGGCCGACACCGACGACGCGCCGAAGCCGGTACTAAAGCCAGTGGGGATCAGCCAGGCCACAGCTGATCCTGCAACACCGGTGGCAGCGCCGGCGGTTGCCGTGGCGCCGCCGGCCGCTGCTGTCGTGGCGCCTGTTGCACCGGTTGCCGCGCAACAAGTGCAGGCGCCCGCACCGGTCGAGCCAGCGCCACAGCCGGTTGTCGAGCCTGTGGTGGCGGCTGAGCCTGCCCCGGTCAGCGAACCTGAGCCAGCACCAGAACCCGTGGCAGAGGTGGTTGATCTGCCATGGGAAGAGCCCGCGCCAGCGCCTGCACCGGTAGTGGCCGAGCCTGCGCCGGCTCCTGCTCCGCCCCCTGCACCCACGCCGGTATCTGCCGCCCCGGCACACGACGACGAGCCGCCTTTCGACCCGTCCGCCTTTGCCGCAGTAGGCATGGACCGCGACGATGAACCGCCCCTGGACGAAGACTATTACGGCGGCGAAAGCGACCCGGTCGGCTTCAGCTACCTGGACGAACTGGCCGAACACGTCCAGGAAGAAGCACCCAAGCCGGCAGCCGAACCGCTGCCCGCAGCCAAGCCGGCCACCGGCCTGGCCCTGCAATGGCTGGAATTATTCCCGCAGTTGCCTGTATCCGGGATGACAGGCAACATCGCGGCAAACTGTACGTTGATTGCCGCCGATGGCGACGACTGGCTGCTGCACCTGGACCCTGGCCAGGGTGCGCTGTTCAACGCCACCCAGCAGCGGCGCCTCAACGAAGCGCTCAACCAGCACCTGGGGCGCACGCTGAACCTGCGCATCGAGCTGATCCTGCCCGAGCAGGAAACCCCGGCCCAGGCAGCGGCACGCAAACGCGCCGAGCGCCAGCAGGACGCAGTCACCTCGATCGAGCAGGATCCGTTGATCCAGCAGATGATCAAGTTGTTCGGCGCCAAGGTGCGGCAGGATACTATTGAGCCTGTAGAAGCCCTGGTTAATCAGGGCCAGTAACGGATAACCATGCGGCCGGCCCGGTGCCGGGCCGCATCACATGACCCAATCGAGGTATACCCCCATGATGAAAGGTGGCATGGCCGGCCTGATGAAGCAGGCCCAGCAGATGCAGGAAAAGATGCAGAAGATGCAGGAAGAGCTGGCCAACGCCGAAGTCACCGGCCAGTCCGGTGGTGGCCTGGTGAGCGTGGTGATGACCGGTCGTCACGACGTCAAGCGTGTCAGCATCGACCAGAGCCTGATGTCGACTGATGAAGACGACAAGGAAGTGCTGGAAGACCTGATCGCCGCCGCGCTGAACGACGCCGTGCGCAAGGTCGAGCAGAACAGCCAGGACAAGATGGGCAGCATGACCGCCGGCATGCAGCTGCCGCCGGGCTTCAAGATGCCGTTCTAAGGGCATTTGCGTTACCGAAAACCGCCGCTGATGACAGCGGCGGTTTTTTTGTGCGTTCCTGCAGCCTGCGCGGTCTTTGTAGGAGCGGCCTTGTGTCGCGAAAGGGCTGCGCAGCAGCCCCGGCAATCCATGCTGTGAAGCTGATAACCTGGGGCCGCTTCGCGCCCCATCGCGACACAAGGCCGCTCCTACAGGGGCCGCGCAAGTCTTGCGATGTGCGCATGGCTGATTTGACGCCACTGCCCCCGCTGGGTATAAACCGCCTCTTATTGATTTGTCAGGCCTTTCCCATGAGCTTCAGCCCTCTCATCCGCCAACTGATCGATGCCCTGCGTATTCTCCCGGGTGTCGGCCAGAAAACCGCCCAGCGCATGGCCCTGCAACTGCTCGAGCGTGACCGCAGCGGCGGCCTGCGCCTGGCCCAGGCCTTGACCCAGGCCATGGAGGGGGTTGGGCATTGCCGTCAGTGCCGCACCCTGACCGAACAGGAGCTTTGCCCGCAATGCGCCGACACGCGCCGTGACGATACCCAGTTGTGTGTGGTCGAAGGGCCGACCGATGTGTATGCAGTGGAGCAGACCGGCTACCGTGGCCGCTACTTCGTGCTCAAGGGCCACTTGTCGCCGCTGGACGGGCTGGGGCCTGAGGCGATCGGGATTCCGCAACTGATGGCGCGGATCGAGGAGCAGGGCACCTTCACCGAGGTGATCCTGGCGACCAACCCGACGGTGGAAGGGGAGGCGACGGCGCATTACATTGCCCAGTTGCTGAGCGAGAAGGGCCTGGTGGCGTCGCGGATTGCCCATGGCGTGCCGCTGGGCGGCGAGCTGGAGCTGGTGGATGGTGGGACCTTGGCCCATGCGTTTGCGGGGCGTCGGCCGATTTCGCTCTGATCGAGAATTGTTGGGGCCGCTTTGCGGCCCATCGCCGGCAAGCCAGCTCCCACAGGTTTGCCGCAGGGCTGATGGCAGCGCCGTACTTGTGGGAGCTGGCTTGCCGGCGATAGGGCGCAAAGCGCCCTCGAATACTCAGTACTCGCTGAGCGAAAACTCGGTCAGGCAAAAGGTCGGCACACCCGCAGCCTGCAGCCGGCGCGACCCGTCCAGCTCCGGCAGATCGATGATCGCCGCCGCCTCGAACACCTGCGCACCGGTCCGGCGCACCAGGTTGGCCGCTGCCAGCAGCGTACCGCCAGTAGCAATCAGGTCATCGAAGATCAACACCGAATCCCCTTCGCACAGGCTGTCGGCATGCACTTCCAGGAAGGCTTCGCCATACTCGGTCTGGTAACCCTCGCTCAGCACGTCAGCCGGTAGCTTGCCCTGCTTGCGGAACAGGATCAGTGGCTTGTTCAGCTGGTGGGCGATGATCGAGCCGATCAGGAAGCCCCGCGCGTCCATGGCGCCGATGTGGCTGAACTCGGCTTCGACATAGCGTTCGATGAACTGGTCGGCCACATAGCGCAGCCCGCGCGGCGACTGGAACAGCGGGGTGATATCGCGGAAGATCACGCCCGGTTTGGGGAAGTCCACTACCGGGCGGATCAGGGCTTTGAGGTCGAAGGCGTCGCTGTGCATTGTTGCGGGTATCCTGGGAAAACGAATGCCCAAGTATACCCGCTAAACGCCGGCCTCAGGCCTCCATTGCGCCACCGGCCAGCGCGCACAGCTGGATCGGGTCGAGAATGTGCACTTCCTTGCCTTCGGCACGGATCAGGCCATTCTGCTGGAAGCGGGTGAACACCCGCGACACGGTTTCCACCGCCAGGCCCAGGTAGTTGCCGATTTCGTTGCGCGACATGCTCAGGCGGAACTGGTTGGCCGAATAGCCGCGGGCGCGGAAGCGCGCCGACAGGTTGACCAGGAAGGTGGCAATACGCTCGTCAGCGGTCTTTTTCGACAGCAGCAGCATCATCTGCTGGTCGTCGCGGATTTCCCGGCTCATTACCCGCATCAGCTGGCGGCGTAGCTGCGGCAGCTGCACCGACAGCTCGTCGAGGCGCTCGAACGGGATTTCGCACACCGAGGTGGTTTCCTGGGCCTGGGCCGACACCGGGTAGGCTTCGGTGTCCATGCCCGACAGGCCGACCAGCTCGCTGGGCAGGTGGAAGCCGGTGATCTGCTCTTCGCCGCTGTCGCTGAGGCTGAAGGTTTTCAACGCGCCGGAACGTACCGCGTAGACCGAGCCGAAATTGTCGCCCTGGCGGAACAGGAACTCGCCTTTTTTCAACGGCCGCCCACGCTTGACGATTTCATCCAGTGCATCCATGTCTTCCAGGTTGAGCGACAGAGGCAGGCACAGGGGGGCCAGGCTGCAGTCCTT
Organism: Pseudomonas sp. B14(2017); assembly: GCF_002113255.1. Taxonomy (NCBI): domain Bacteria; kingdom Pseudomonadati; phylum Pseudomonadota; class Gammaproteobacteria; order Pseudomonadales; family Pseudomonadaceae; genus Pseudomonas; species Pseudomonas sp. B14(2017). Next base: position 106,009 of record NZ_NEJY01000025.1, on the reverse strand, counting down.
GCAATGGGCCTGGTTGTGTGGGCGCAGTTTGACTGGCTCGGACATTTTCATTCGATCCTTGTGGGAAAGCACACATAAGACGTAAGGGTAACTCACGGCGTAGGTTGTAGGCCAGCGTGCGCTGTTGTGGTGCGAGCTGGCCCGGCCCCGGCGGGTGTGCGCCGGGGCCTTCGCTGTGCCCATGGTGTGCCTGGCAAGGAGCTTTGTCCATGCGGTTGAACGACTCGGTTCAGATCACCCGCGAGAAGCGCTGGCGGTTGTGCATCGCCAGGTAGGCGTCGAACACCATGCATACCGAACGCGCCAGCAGGCGGCCGGCCGGCAGGATGCGGATGCCTTTGTCGTCCAGGCGGATCAGGCCGTCGCGCTGCAAGGTCAGCAGTTCTGGCCAGAGGTCGTTGAAGTAGCCGCGAAAATCGATGGTGAAGGCCTGTTCGATCGGCTCGAAATCCAGCTCGAAATGGCAGATCAGTTGCTGGATCACTGCCCGGCGGATGCGGTCGTCGTGATTGCACAGCAGGCCGCGCTGGGTGGCCAGCTGGGCGTTGGACAGGCTGTCCTGATAGGTGTTGAGGTCGCTGCTGTTCTGGCAGTACAGGTCGCCGATCTGGCTGATGGCCGATACGCCCAGGCCGATCAGGTCGCAGTGCCCATGGGTGGTGTAGCCCTGGAAGTTGCGCTGCAGGGTGCCTTCTTCCTGGGCGATGGCCAGCTCGTCGTCGGGCAGGGCGAAGTGGTCCATGCCGATGTAGCGGTAGCCGGCTGCGGTCAGCTGGTCGATGGTGGCGTGCAGCATCTCCAGCTTGGCGGCCGCGCTGGGCAGGTCATTGCTGTCGATGCGCCGTTGCGGCATGAAGCGCTCGGGCAGGTGCGCGTAGTTGAACACCGACAGGCGGTCGGGTTGCAGGCGGATCACTTCTTCGACGGTGCGGGCAAAGCCTTCCGGGGTTTGCTTGGGCAGGCCGTAGATCAGGTCGAGATTGATCGAGCGGAACTGCAGGGTGCGCGCGGCTTCGATCAGGGTGCGGGTCTGCTCCAGGCTCTGCAGGCGGTTTACCGCGCGCTGCACGGCCGGGTCGAGGTCCTGCACGCCCAGGCTGACGCGGTTGAAGCCCAGCTCGCGGAGCAGGCCCATGGTCGACCAGTCGGCTTCGCGCGGGTCGATCTCGATGCCGTAGTCGCCGGAGTCGTCGTCCAGCAGGTGGAAGTGCTGGCGCAGGGTGGCCATCAGCTGGCGCAGTTCCACATGGCTGAGGAAAGTTGGCGTGCCGCCGCCGAAATGCAGCTGCTCGACACGCTGTTTAGGGTCGAGGTGGCAGGCGATCAGCTGGATTTCCTGCTCCAGGCGCTGCAGGTAGGGCGCAGCGCGGCCGCGGTCCTTGGTGATCACCTTGTTGCAGGCGCAGTAGTAGCAGATGTTGGCGCAGAACGGCACATGCACGTACAGCGACAGCGGGCGCGCGGCCCGACGGCTTTCGCGCAGGGCGTGGAGCAGGTCGAACGAGCCCACTTCGCTGTGCAGTTGCACGGCGGTCGGGTAAGAGGTGTAGCGTGGTCCGGCCAGGTCGTAACGGCGGATCAGGTCGGTATCCCAACGAAGGTCGTCGAGCATGAGGGCGGTCCCCGGAAAGAGCAGCAGTGCCCCGGAGTCTATGGCCGTCTGTAGGAATCTGTGTTGATTTGTATCAAGGGCATTGGGGCTGCTCTGCAGCCCTTCGCGGGCTTGACCGCTCCCACAGGGGTACACATGATCCTGTGGGAGCGGGCATGCCCGCGAAGGGTCGCAAAGCGGCCCCCATCAATGCCCCATCAACCAATGCTGGTGCGGTCCAGGCATTGTCCAGATACCAAACAGCATCACCAGCACTCCGCCAGCCGCCCGCACACTGCGTCTTTTCAACAAAATGTTTACTCGCTCCGCGGCTAATCCGGTAGCCAGCAATACCGGCCAAGTCCCCACGCCGAAAGCCAGCATCAGCGCCGCGCTGTACCCGGCATTGCCTTGGCTGGCCGCCCACAGCAAGGTGCTGTACACCAACCCGCACGGCAACCACCCCCACAAGGCCCCCAGCAACAACGCCCGAGGCACGCTGGACACCGGCAGCAAGCGCGACGCCAGCGGCTGGATATGCCGCCACAGCCCCCGGCCCAGCGCCTCGATGCGGGTCAGCCCGCTCCACCAGCCGGCCAGGTACAACCCCATGGCGATCAACAGCAGCGCCGCCACCACCCGCAGTGCCAGCGCCGCCGGGCTGCTGGCCACGGCCCAGCCGGCCAGGCCCAGCAGCAGGCCGGCACAGGCATAACTGAGAATGCGCCCAAGGTTGTACGCCAGCAGCAGGCGCAAGCGCCGGCCACGTTGTTCGGGTGGTATGGCTAGGGTCAGCGCACCCATCAGGCCGCCGCACATGCCCAGGCAGTGGCCGCCGCCGAGCAGGCCGAGGATCAGCGCCGAGCCCAGCAGGGGCAGCAGGTCAGGCACGGGGTGGGGGTTCCTTGTCGGTGTCGGCCTGGTTGTCGTCAGGCTTCACCGCCGCCTGGTGGCGCGGGTCCTGGTCGTCGAACAGGATGCTGTGGGCAGGGCTTTCCAGGTCGTCGTACTGGCCGCTGTCCACCGCCCAGAAGAAGATGTACACGGCCACGCCGACCAGCAGCAGGGCTGCGGGAATCATGACATAGAGTGCGGGCATGACGACTTTCTCCCGGGCAAGGACGCTTCGTTCGCTGGCAGGCCCGATGGCAGGGGCAGGCGGGTCAGGCGCAGGGCGTTGAGTACCACGATCAGTGAACTGACCGACATGCCGATGGCTGCCCAAACCGGGGTGATCCAGCCAAGCGCGGCGAACGGCAACATCAGGCCATTATACAAGGTCGCCCACAGCAGGTTCTCGAGGATGTTGCGGCGGGTGCGGCGGGCCAGCTCGAAGGCCTGTACCAGCGCCTGCAGGCGGTTGGACAGCAGCACGGCGTCGGCGCTGGTCTTGGCCAGGTCGGTGGCGCTGCCCATGGCGATGCTGATGTCGGCGGCGGCCAGTACCGGCACGTCGTTGACCCCGTCACCCAGCATCAGCACCTTGCGCCCGGCCGCCTGCAGTGCTTTCAGCCGGTCCAGTTTGTCGTCCGGGCGCAGGCCGCCGATGGCCTGGTCGATGCCCAGCTGCGCGGCCACTTCGGCAACCATCGGCGAACTGTCGCCCGACAGCAGCAGCGTGCGCCAGCCACGGGCCTTGCAGGCCGCCAGCAGGGCAGGGGCATCGTCGCGCAGGCGGTCGTCCAGGCCGAACCAGGCCAGTGGGCCCTGACGGTCGCCCAGCAGCAGCCACTGGCCGCGCGGCTCTGGCACGCCGGGGATTTCCGCGCCGCTCAGGGCGCAGACGAAGGTGGCCTGGCCAATGCGCAGGCGCTTGCCTTCGACCAGCCCCTCCAGGCCCAGGCCCGGCACGGTCTGCACGTCGTCAGCAGGCGTGGCGGTGCGGCCGAAGGCACGGGCGATGGGGTGTTCGGAGCGGTTCTCCAGCGCTGCGGCCAGGGCCAGGCAGCGGTCGGCGGGCAGGCTGCCGAGCGGGCGAATGCTGCGCAAGGTCAGGCGGCCTTCGGTCAGCGTGCCGGTCTTGTCGAAAATCACTGTGTCGATCTGGTTCAGGCCTTCCAGCACATGGCCACGGGTGACCAGCAGGCCGAGCTTGTGCAAGGTGCCGGTGGCTGCAGTAAGCGCCGTTGGCGTGGCCAGTGACAGCGCGCAAGGGCAGGTCGCTACCAGCATGGCCAGCACGATCCAGAACGCCCGCGCCGGGTCCAGGTGCCACCACCACAGGCCGATGGCCGCGGCGGCCAGCAGCGAGAACAGCAGGAACCACCGCGAGGCCCGGTCGGCGATTTCGGCCAGGCGTGGTTTTTCGGTCTGGGCGCGTTCCAGCAGGCGGACGATGGCCGACAACCGCGAGTCGTGGCCGAGGGCTTCGACTTCCACGTTCAGGGTGCTTTCGACGTTCAGGGTGCCGCCGGTGACCCGCTCGCCGACCCGTCGTGGTTGCGGCAGGTATTCACCGGTCAGCAACGATTCATCGACGCTGGAGCGGCCTTCGACGATGCGCCCGTCGGCGGGGATTACCGCGCCTGGCAGCACCTGCACCGTGTCACCGCGCTGCAGTTCGCTGAGCAGGATGCGCTCGCTGCGGCCGGCGGCGTCCAGGCGCAGGCACGAGGCCGGCAGCAGGTTGACCAGCTGCGCAGTGGCCGCGGCGGTGCGTTCGCGGGCGCGGCGCTCCAGGTAGCGGCCGGTGAGCAGGAACAGCGCGAACATGCCCACGGTGTCGAAATACAGCTCGCCACTGCCGGTGATGGCGGTCCAGATACCGGCGCCGAACGCCAGGCCAATGGCCAGCGACACCGAAACGTCCATGGTCAGGTGGCGGGTACGCAGGTCGCGTGCCGCGCCCTTGAAGAACGGTGCGCAGCTGTAGAACACGATGGGGATGGTGAGGAACAGCGCCACCCAGCGCAGGATGGTGTGCAGCTCGGGCGACAGGTCGATGTTGAATTCCGGCCAGGTGGCCATGGTTGCCATCATCGCCTGGAACCACAGCAGCCCGGCCACGCCCAGGCGGCGCAGGGCGCTGCGGTTCTCGCGGGCCAGTTGCTCGGCGGCCTGGTCGGGCTGATAGGGGTGGGCGGCGTAGCCGATCTGGCGCAGTTCGGCGAGCAGGCGCGAGAGCGGCAGTTGCTGGTCATGCCAGTTCAGCAGCAGGCGGTGGTTGGACAGGTTCAGGCGCGCCTCGGCGACGCCGGGCAGGTTGCGCAGGTGCTTTTCGATCAGCCAGCCGCAGGCGGCACAGCTGATGCCTTCGACCAGCAGGGTGGTTTCGGCCAGGTCGCCAGCATGGCGAACGAAGGTTTGCTGAACGTCGCTGCGGTCGTAGAGGGCCAGTTCGTCCTGTAGCTGCTTGGGCAGGGCCTCGGGGTTGGCGCTGTTGTCGCTGCGGTGCTGGTAGTAGTGCTCCAGGCCACCGGCGACGATCGACTCGGCCACCGCCTGGCAGCCGGGGCAGCAGAACTGCCGGGGCTGGCCGAGGACCACGGCGGTGAAGCGGCTGCCGGAGGGGACGGGCAGGGCGCAGTGGTAGCAGGGGGTGGGCTGGGTCATAAGGCAGGCACGACTGGTCAGACAGATATGAAACCCTGTGGGAGCGGGCATGCCCGCGAAAGCGTCAGGCCTGAAAACACCGTTGCCTGGGTTATCGCATTCGCGGGCATGCCCGCTCCCACAGGGATTAGCGGTGTTGCTACTGCTGGTGCTCGGCACCTTGCAGCGCTTCATCACCCAGCTGCAAGGTCACACCATGCTCCACCTTTTCTTCCTCGAACAAGCGCCAAACCTGGCCACCTTCGCTACCCAGCAGCTCGACGAAGCGCCGCCCGTCAACCTTGTCCTCCAGCTGCCCCACATAGCGCCCTGCCTCGACCCGGCTCAGCAGCACCTTGCGGTCTTTCTCCGGCTGGGTTGGCGAAATCAGGTTCAGCTCCAGGCTCTGCGGGTCGCTGTTGCCGGCCAGGCGCACATCCACTTCGCCGGTCAGCTCGTCCAGGTGCACGCCGGCCTTCAGGCCCAGCGTCTGAGCCAGCAGTTCTCGGTCCAGCGAGCGATTGATGCCCTTGCCAGCCTCGTAGTAGTTGTCGTTCACCAGGTTGTCCGGGTTGTGCACGGCGATGCTGACCATGGTCAGGCTCAGGCACACCGAGGTGGCGAGGATGCCGATGATGATCCAGGGCCAGAGGTGCTTGTACCAGGGGCTGGCGGCGGTGGCAGGCATTGTGGGTTATCTCTCTCAGCGGATCTGTGGGCCGATGAAGCGGCTCTTGGCTTCAACCTGGGCGTCGCTGTCATCGGCGCTCTTGAGGATGAAGGTGATTTCGTTGGTGGTCGACGGCAGTTTCTCGGGTGCGATCGACAGTTGCACCGGCAGGCTGACAATGTCACCAGCGTCCACGCGGATCTCGCGCTGGCCTTCAAGCTTCAGGTCCGGCAGGCCGGTGGCGTCCAGCACGTAGACGTGGTCACGCTGGTCCTTGTTCATCACTTTCAGGCTGTACACGTTCTCGATCCGGCCCTGGGCGTTCTCGCGGTACAGCACGCGGTCCTTGCTCACGTCGAAACCGACCAGCGAACGGGTGGCGAAGGCGGTGGCCAGGCCGACCATCATCACCAGCAGGACCACGGCATAGCCGATCAGGCGCGGGCGCAGCATGTGGGTCTTCTGCCCGGACAGGTTGTGTTCGGTGGTGTAGCTGATCAGCCCCCTGGGGTAGTTCATCTTGTCCATGATGTTGTCGCAGGCGTCGATGCACGCGGCGCAGCCGATGCACTCGATCTGCAAGCCGTCACGGATGTCGATGCCGGTGGGGCAGACCTGCACGCACATGGTGCAGTCGATGCAGTCGCCCAGGCCCGCAGCCTTGTAGTCCAGGTCTTTTTTGCGCGGGCCGCGGGTTTCGCCACGGCGCGGGTCGTAGGAAACGATCAGCGTGTCCTTGTCGAACATCACGCTCTGGAAGCGCGCGTAGGGGCACATGTACACGCACACCTGCTCGCGCAGCCAGCCGGCGTTGCCGTAGGTGGCGAGGGTGAAGAAGCCGACCCAGAAGTAGGCCCAGCCGTCGGCCTGGCCGGTAAAGAATTCGGTGGCCAGTTCACGGATCGGCGAGAAATAGCCGACGAAGGTCATGCCGGTGACGAAGCCGATCAGCAGCCACAGGCTGTGCTTGGCGAACTTGCGCAGGAACTTGTTGCCGCTCATGGGGGCTTTGTCGAGCTTCATGCGCTGGTTGCGGTCGCCCTCGGTGACCTTTTCGCACCACATGAAAATCCAGGTCCACACGCTTTGCGGGCAGGTGTAGCCGCACCACACCCGGCCGGCGAACACGGTGATGAAGAACAGGCCGAAGGCGGCCACGATGAGGATGCCCGAAAGCAGGATGAAGTCTTGCGGCCAGATGGTGGCGCCGAAGATGTAGAACTTGCGCTCGGGCAGGTTCCACCACACGGCCTGGTGGCCACCCCAGTTCAGCCATACGGTGCCGAAGTACAGCAGGAACAGCACAGCCCCGCCGACCATGCGCAGGCGTCGGAACAGGCCGGTGAAGGCACGGGTGTAGATCTTTTCCCGGGAGGCGTAGAGGTCGACGGAATCCTTCCCTTTGTTGGCAGGCGGGGTGACGTCATGTACCGGAATTTGCTTGCTCATCATCAAGTCCCACGGCAGTGGAGAAACGCCGCAGCCAGTGCGTGCCGGCCGCAGTCTCGCGCAATCTGCTAGCGCTCTGCGGCCCATGATACGCCGCTGATGGCAGTATGGGGCTGCACTGCGACCTTTAGTCGCGTTGGGTTCGTGGTATGAATCGTGTTATGGCGGGTGTCAATTGATCCAGGTCATCAGCCTGCAAGAAATGCTGTGTCTTTGCCGGCCTCTTCGCGGGTGAACCCGCTCCCACAGGGATCGCACAGGCCCTTGGGCGAGCGCAGTACCTGTGGGAGCGGGTTTACCCGCGAAGAGGCCAGGCCTGCCTTACTCGGCCTTGGCCGGTTCGGCCTGCTGCGACAGGCTGTACACATAAGCCGCCAGCAAGTGCACCTTGTCATTCCCTTGCATCTGCTCCTGGGCCGGCATCTGCCCCTGGCGACCGTAGCGGATGGTCTGTTGCAACTGGGCAAAGCTCGAACCGTAGATGAACGCCTGCGGATGGGTCAGGTTCGGCGCGCCCATGGCTGGCGTACCCTTGCCCTCCGGCCCGTGGCAGGCCACGCAGTTGGCGGCGAAGATCTTCTGCCCGTTCTCGGCATCGGCCTTCACGCCCTCTGGCAGGGTGCGGCCATCGAGCTTGCTGACCACGAACGCGGCCACATCGGCCACGCCCTGGTCACCGATCACTTCGGCCCAGGCCGGCATCACGCCGTGGCGACCGCCCATGATGGTGGTCTTGATGGTGTCTGGCTCGCCGCCCCAGCGCCAGTCGTTGTCGGTGAGGTTGGGGAAGCCGAAGGCACCCTTGGCGTCGGAGCCGTGGCACACCGAGCAGTTGGAAGCGAACAGCCGCGCGCCCATCTTCAGGGCCTGCGGGTCCTTGGCCACCTCGGTGATGGGCATGGCGGCGAACTTGGCGAAGATCGGCCCGAAGCGGGCGTCGGCCTTGGCCATTTCCTTTTCCCACTCGTGCACGCCGGTCCAGCCCGGCTGGCCGTTGGAAAACTCGGTCTGCTTGTCGTTATCCAGGTACGAGTAGCCCGGCAGGACGCCTTTCCAGTTGCCCAGGCCCGGGTACAGCACCAGGTAGCCGAGGGCGAAGACGATGGTACCGACGAACAGCCAGAACCACCATTTCGGCAGCGGGTTGTCGTACTCCTCGATGCCATCGAAGGCATGCCCGACGGTTTCGTCGGTGACCTCTTCGCGCTGGCCCTTGCGGGTCGACAGCAGCAGCCAGGTCAACGAGAAGATGGTGCCCAGGGTCAGGACGGTAACGTACAGACTCCAGAAGGTAGTCATTGTTTTTTGCTCCCAGAAGCTTTTGCTTGCTCGACGTGCCGGCTGGCTTCGGGGTCATCCGCGAAGGGCAGTTGGGTCGCTTCGTCGAAGTCCTTCTTGCGCCGTGGGTTGAACACCCACAGCGCCAGGCCCACGAAGGCCACCATCACCACGACGGTGCCCAGGCCGCGAATCATCCCGATATCCATCAGCGTCACCGTTTGCTCTTGATGATGGTGCCAAGACCCTGCAGGTACGCGACGATGGCGTCCATTTCGGTCTTGCCCTTGACCGCGTCGCGGGCCCCGGCGATGTCGGCGTCGGTGTACGGCACGCCGAGGGTGCGCAGCACTTCCATCTTCTTCGCGGTGTCCTTGCCGTCGAGCTTGTTCTCGACCAGCCACGGGTACGACGGCATCTTCGATTCCGGTACCACGTTGCGCGGGTTGTACAGGTGCGCACGGTGCCAGTCATCGGAGTAGCGGCCACCGACCCGCGCCAGGTCCGGCCCGGTACGCTTGGAGCCCCACAGGAACGGGTGGTCCCACACGCTCTCGCCGGCCACCGAGTAATGGCCGTAGCGCTCGGTTTCGGCACGGAACGGGCGGATCATCTGCGAGTGGCAGCCCACGCAGCCTTCGCGGATGTAGATATCGCGGCCTTCAAGTTCCAGCGCGGTGCGCGGCTTCATGCCTTCCACGGGTTTGTTGGTGACGTCCTGGAAAAACAGCGGGACGATCTGGGTCAGGCCACCGACGCTCACGGCGATGACCATGAAGAAGGCCAGCAGGCCTATGTTCTTCTCGACGGCTTCATGCTTCATCAGTGCGCTCCCACGACGACGATCTTGGCGGCTTCCTCAGCCTGTGCCGGGTTGGCGGCACGTACGGTACGGAACACGTTGTAGGCCATCAGCAGCATGCCGGTGGCGAAGAACGCACCGCCCAGGGCGCGGACGATATAGCCAGGGTGGCTGGCCTGCAGGGCTTCGACGAAGGAGTAGGTGAGGGTGCCATCATCGTTGATGGCGCGCCACATCAGGCCCTGGGTGATGCCGTTTACCCACATCGAGGCGATGTACAGCACGGTACCGATGGTAGCCAGCCAGAAGTGCGCGTTGATCAGGCCGACGCTGTGCATCTGCTCGCGGCCATACAGGCGCGGGATCATGTGGTACACGGCGCCGATCGAGATCATCGCCACCCAGCCGAGGGCGCCGGCGTGTACGTGGCCGATGGTCCAGTCGGTGTAGTGCGACAGCGAGTTCACGGTCTTGATGGCCATCATCGGGCCTTCGAAGGTGGACATGCCGTAGAACGCCAGCGACACCACCAGGAAGCGCAGGATCGGGTCGGTGCGCAGTTTGTGCCAGGCACCGGACAGGGTCATCATGCCGTTGATCATGCCGCCCCAGCTTGGCGCCAGCAGGATGATCGACATGACCATGCCCAGCGACTGTGCCCAGTCAGGCAGGGCGGTGTAGTGCAGGTGGTGCGGGCCGGCCCAGATGTACAGGGTGATCAGTGCCCAGAAGTGCACGATCGACAGGCGATACGAGTAGATCGGGCGTTCGGCCTGCTTGGGTACGAAGTAGTACATCATCCCCAGGAAGCCGGTGGTGAGGAAGAAGCCCACGGCGTTGTGGCCGTACCACCACTGGATCATCGCGTCGGTGGCGCCGGAGTAGGCCGAGTACGACTTGAACAGGCTTACCGGCAGCGAGATGTGGTTGACGATGTGCAGCATCGCCGTAACCACGATGAAGGCGCCGTAGAACCAGTTGCCGACATAGATGTGCTTGGTCTTGCGCTTGACGATGGTGCCGAAGAACACCAGCCCGTAGGTGACCCACACAATGGCCAGCAGGATCGCCAGCGGCCACTCGAGCTCGGCGTATTCCTTGGTGGTGGTGTAGCCCATCGGCAGGGTGATCAGCGCCCCGACGATCACCGCCTGCCAACCCCAGAAGGTGAAGGCGGCCATGCTGTCGGAGATCAGCCGGGTCTGGCAGGTGCGCTGCACCACGTAGTAGCTGGTGCCGAACAGCGCACAGCCCCCGAAGGCGAAGATCACCAGGTTGGTGTGCAGCGGGCGCAGGCGACCGAAGCTGGTCCAGGGCAGGTCCAGGTTCAGTTGCGGCCATACCAGCTGCGAGGCGATGAAGACGCCGAGGCCCATGCCAAGGATCCCCCAGACCACCGTCATGATGGCGAACTGGCGGACGACCTTATAGTTATAAGCAGTCGGACTGATTGCTGTGCTCATTGCTAAGGTTCCACGGTTTTGATGTTCTTGTTGGTCGAAAAATCGGCGCCAGTATTGATAACCAACGGGGTTACCGCAACGCAACTTTGGTACGCCGACCCGTGCCCGAGCCCGTTCACTGATGTCCCGCAGCGATCGGGTCTGGACGATTGTACACAAATAAATATTTGTAATGTGTACCGTTTTTCGCCTTTTTCTGATCGATCGGTCAAGCTTTTTATCGGGACGGCGACAGGCTACGCGCCGCGTCTGCTTCAGTCCTTTCGGAGCGAAGCCCACTGAGGCAACAAGCTTAGTTGTGTTCGGAGGGGGTGCAAGGAGGGGTAGAGCGGGGAGAGGGGCTGCTTTGCAGCCCTTCGCGGGCTTGCCCGCTCCCACAGGTTCACCACAATGCTTGAAATCTGTGGTTAACCTGTGGGAGCGGGCGAGCCCGCGAATGGGTGTTACTTGGCAGTCAGGTCTGGCGAAGCTTGATCCTGCGACAGGCTATACACATAAGCCGCCAGCAGGTGCACCTTGTCGTTGCCCTGGATCTCCGCCTGCGCCGGCATCTGACCCTGGCGACCATAGCGAATGGTCTGCTGCAGCTGGGCAAAGCTCGAACCGTAGATGAACGCCTGCGGGTGGGTCAGGTCTGGCGCGCCCATGGCCGGGGTGCCCTTGCCTTCAGGCCCGTGGCAGGCCACGCAGTTGCCGGCGAAGATTTCCTTGCCCTTGGCGGCGTCGGCCTTGATCCCTTCCGGCAGGCTGCGGCCATCGAGGTTGGTGAGCACGAACGCGGCCACATCCGCCACGCCCTGCTCGCCGATCACTTCGGCCCAGGCCGGCATCACGCCGTGGCGACCATTCATGATCGACGCCTTGATGGTTTCCGCCTCGCCGCCCCAGCGCCAGTCCTTGTCGGTGAGGTTGGGGAAGCCATAGGCACCCTTGGCGTCCGAGCCATGGCAAACCGAGCAGTTCGAGGCGAACAGGCGGCTGCCCATTTTCAGCGCCTGCGGGTCCTTGGCCACTTCTTCCACGGGCATGGCAGCATACTTGGCGAAGATCGGGCCGAATCTTGCGTCGGCCTTGTCCATTTCCTTCTGCCATTCGTTGGCGCCGGTCCAGCCATTTTCATAGCCCGGCAGGATGCCCTTCCAGTTGCCCAGGCCCGGGTAGAGGATCAGGTAGCCGACCGAGAACACCAGGGTGCCGACGAACAGCCAGAACCACCACTTGGGCAGCGGGTTGTCGTATTCCTCGATGCCGTCGAAGCTGTGGCCCATGGTCTGGTCGGTGGTGTTGTTGCTCTGGCCCTTGCGGGTGGCGAGCAGCAGCCAGGTCAGGCCAATCAGGCTACCGATGGTCAGTACGCAGATGTACGTACTCCAGAAGGTGGTCATTGCCCGTTACTCCTTTTTGCAGCAGGTGCCTGTCCGGCAGAGGGCAGGCGGTCGTCGACGAAGGGCAGCAGGCGCGCTTCGGCGAAATCACGGTCGCGGCGGCGGTTGAATACCCACAGGGTGAGGCCGATGAAGGCGATCATCACCACCAGTGTGCCCAGGCCGCGGATCATGCCGATGTCCATTCCCATCGCATTCACCTCTTGTTCTTGATCGCGGTGCCGAGCACCTGCAGGTAGGCGACCAGGGCGTCCATTTCGGTCTTGCCCTTGACCGCGTCGCGGGCCCCGGCGATGTCATCGTCGGTGTACGGCACGCCCAGGGTGCGCAGGGTGCGCATCTTGGTGTCGGTATGGCTGTTGTCGACCTGCTGGGCGACCAGCCATGGGTACGACGGCATCTTCGACTCCGGTACCACGTTGCGCGGGTTGTACAGGTGCGCACGGTGCCAGTCGTCCGAGTAGCGGCCACCGACCCGGGCCAGGTCCGGCCCGGTGCGCTTGGAGCCCCACAGGAACGGGTGGTCCCACACGCTTTCACCAGCCACCGAGTAGTGGCCATAGCGCTCGGTTTCGGCGCGGAACGGGCGGATCATCTGCGAGTGGCAGCCCACGCAGCCTTCGCGGATGTAGATATCGCGGCCTTCCAGCTGTAGCGCGGTGTAGGGCTTCATGCCTTCCACCGGCTTGTTGGTGACGTCCTGGAAGAACAACGGGACGATCTGGGTCAGGCCGCCGATGCTGACGGCAAACACCATCAGCAGGGCCAGCAGGCCGACGTTTTTCTCGATGACTTCATGTTTCATCAGGCAGGTCTCCTCAAGCCAGCTGGGCGTTCGCAGGGGCGACATCGAGCGCCGGCGAACGCACGGTGCGCCAGGTGTTCCAGGCCATCAGGAACATGCCGCTGAGGAAGATCGCACCGCCGACGAAGCGCACGATGAAGCCTGGGTGGCTGGCCACCAGGGTTTCCACGAACGAGTAGGTGAGCGTGCCGTCGCTGTTGACCGCGCGCCACATCAGGCCCTGGGCGATGCCGTTGACCCACATCGAGGCGATGTACAGCACGGTGCCGATGGTGGCCAGCCAGAAGTGCGCGTTGATCAGGCCGATGCTGTACATGCGCTCCTTGCCGAACACTTTCGGGATGGTGTGGTACAGCGCGCCGATCGAGATCATCGCCACCCAGCCGAGGGCGCCGGCGTGCACGTGGCCGATGGTCCAGTCGGTGTAGTGGGACAGGGCGTTGACCGTCTTGATGGCCATCATCGGGCCTTCGAAGGTGGACATGCCGTAGAACGCCAGCGACACCACCAGGAAGCGCAGGATCGGGTCGCTGCGCAGTTTGTGCCAGGCGCCGGACAGGGTCATCATGCCGTTGATCATGCCGCCCCAGCTTGGTGCCAGCAGGATCAGCGACATCACCATGCCCAGCGACTGTGCCCAGTCGGGCAGGGCGGTGTAGTGCAGGTGGTGCGGACCGGCCCAGATGTACAGGGTGATCAGCGCCCAGAAGTGCACGATCGACAGGCGATAGGAATACACCGGGCGTTCGGCCTGCTTGGGCACGTAGTAGTACATCATCCCCAGGAAGCCCGCGGTCAGGAAGAAGCCCACGGCGTTGTGGCCGTACCACCACTGCACCATGGCATCGGTGGCGCCGGCATAGACCGAGTAGGACTTGGTCAGGCTGACCGGCAGTTCCAGGTTGTTGACGACGTGCAGCATCGCCACGGTGAGGATGAAGCCGCCGAAGAACCAGTTACCGACGTAGATGTGCTTGGTGTTGCGCTTCATCAGCGTGCCGAAGAACACGATGGCGTAGCTCACCCAGACGATGGTGATCAGGATGTCGATCGGCCATTCCAGTTCGGCGTATTCCTTGGAGCTGGTGTAGCCCAGCGGCAGGCTGATGGCCGCCAGCAGGATCACCAGTTGCCAGCCCCAGAAGGTGAACGCGGCCAGGCCCGGTGCGAACAGGGTGGTCTGGCAGGTGCGTTGCACCGAATAATAGGAGGTGGCGAACAGCGCACAGCCGCCGAAGGCGAAGATCACCGCATTGGTATGCAGGGGGCGCAGGCGGCCGAAGCTGGTCCAGGGGAGGTCGAAGTTGAGGGAAGGCCAGGCGAGCTGGGCGGCGATGAAGACGCCGAGCCCCATCCCGACGATTCCCCACACCACCGTCATGATGGCGAATTGGCGGACCACCTTGTAGTTATAGGCGGTACTGCTGGTTGTGTTCATGTATGGGTTCCCATCCACGGTTATTTGGCAGGCTTTACAGCGAGGCAAGCATGATTAATGGGCAAAGTGCCGGTATTGACGGGGATCAATGGGCGAAGGTCGGAAATGTCCCAGGCTTGCGCTGCGATCCCCCGCACGTTCGGGGCAAGGACGGCTACAAGGGCTGCCTGATCCTGGCCCATGGCGCAGGTGCGCCGATGGACAGCGGGTTCATGGACGAAATGGCGCAAAGGCTTGCGGCGCTTGGGGTAGCGGTAGTGCGCTTCGAGTTCCCATACATGGCCGCGCGCAGGGTTGCCGGCGGCAAGCGGCCGCCGAACCCGCAGAAGGTGTTGCTGGAATGCTGGCGCGAGGTGTACCGGCAGGTGCGACCTTTGGTCGCGGGCAAACTGGCGGTGGGTGGCAAGTCCATGGGCGGGCGCATGGCCAGCCTGCTGGCCGATGAACTGGAAGCGGATGCACTGGTGTGCCTGGGCTATCCGTTCTATGCGGTGGGCAAGCCGGAGAAGCCACGGGTCGAGCACCTGGCCGAATTGAAGACGCCGACGTTGATCGTGCAGGGCGAGCGGGATGCGCTGGGTAACCGCGAGGCGGTGGCAGGGTATGCGTTATCGCCGGCGATCGAGGTGAGCTGGCTGGTGGCGGGGGACCATGACCTGAAGCCGCTGAAGGCCTCGGGGTTCAGCCATGAGCAGCACTTGCAGGCGGCGGCTGAGAAGGTTGCAGCTTTCCTGAAAGATTAGTGCTGGATTCTTCACGGGCTTGCCCGCTCCCACAGGTACTGCACAGGCCCGCAAGCTTGTAGTGAACCTGTAGGAGCGGGCATGCCCGCGAAGAGGCCGGTACAGGCTACCGCTTAGTCACGGTACTCGCACAGGTAGGCAGTATCCACCGCCACCTTCAGCTGGAACTTGCTGTCGGCGGCCACATTGAACTTGTCACCGGCCTTGAAGGTTTCCCAGTTGTCGCTACCTGGCAGCTTCACGGTCAGCGCACCCGAAACCACGTGCATGATCTCGCGCTTGGCAGTGCCGAACTCGTATTCGCCCGGGGCCATCACGCCGACAGTGGCCGGGCCTTCAGTGCCTTCGAAGGCGATCGACTTGACAGTACCATCGAAGTATTCGTTGACCTTGAACATGGGGCGACTCCTGAAAGGGGGGGATGAAAAAGGGCTGGCCAGTATGCCCAAGCCCACGGGCCCCGTCATCTGCTTTCAGGTAGCGTCCACCGGCAGGCTCAACGGCAGCAGCCGCGCGGTATTGCGCGCATCTTCCAGGGCCCGGTGCTGCTGCCCGCAAAAGTGCATGCCGGCCAGCTGCAGTGCACCGTTCAGCCCCGCGGGGCGCTGCAGGTGGCGGGCCTTGGCGAAGCGTTGCTTGAGGTTGATGTGCGGCAGGGTCCGCAGCAGGCTGTCCAGCCCATGCTGCTGCCACTCCTGGTGCAACTGCTGGCGGTCGTAGTCGCCCCAGCTGACCCAGGCCTGAAGCTGCCCGCGGTGGTGCCCGAGCCAGCGCTCGAAGCTTGCCCATACCTCGCGGAACGGCGCGGCACTGTCCACGCTGGCCTGGCTGATGTGGGTCAGCTCACGGCAGAACGGGGTCAGCTGCGGCCGCCGCCGGGGCTTCACGAAGCGCTGGAAGTGGTCGACCTCGCGGCCTTCGCGGGTAACCAGGCTTGCGCCGATTTCAATGACTTCCATCTCTGTGACCGGCCACCCACCATCGTCGGTGGTGGCTTCCAGGTCGATCACCAACCAATGGCCCATACCAGGCTCCCTTGCAGATCCTGCTAGAGCGTAGCCAAACTCAGGGCATCCGGCACCCCCTGGCAATTTGCCTGCGGCTTTGGCACAAAGGGCCACTATCCGGCAGTTGTGTCCGGCCCGGAAAACGCCTAGCTTAGGTGGACCCAGGCATGAACCGTGATGAGCATCCGTCTTGACTCCAGCGCCCGGCCTAAAGGCCCTGTCTTCCCTGATGCTGTTGGCCGTGTTCTGGCTGGCGGCGCCGGTATGGGCTGCCGATGCCGTCGAAGTGAGGATTGGCGCGGCGCATTTCCCACCGTATACGGTACGCCCCGAGCAGGGCGCCGACAGTGGCCTGCTGCCGCAGCTGGTCGACGCGCTCAACCGCACGCAGCAGCGCTACCACTTCGTCGTGGTGCCCACCTCCATCCAGCGGCGTTTTGGTGACCTCCAGCAAGGCCGCACCGACATGGCCATTTTCGAGAACCCGGAGTGGGGCTGGCAGCAGATTGCCCACCAGAGCGTGGACCTGGGCCTGGAAGATGCCGAGGTGTTCGTCGCCCGCAAGGCCAACGGCCGTGACCCGCATTACTTCGACGACCTGCACGGCAAGCGCCTGGCGCTGATCAACGGCTACCACTATGCGTTCGCCGGCTTCAACTCCGACCCGGACTACCTGCGCACCGCCTACAAAGCGACCCTGACCTATTCCCACGACAGCAACCTGCTGATGGTGCAGGCCGACCGCGCCGACATCGCCCTGGTCACGCGTTCCTATCTCAGCGATTTCCTGGAGCGCAACCCGGCCAGCCGGGACCAGTTGGTGTCCTCGCAGCGCATTGACCAGGTCTACCACCACTACGCCTTGCTGCGCCCGGGGGCTCCGATCGGCGAGCAGTCGTTCGCGGCGCTGCTGCGGGCCCTGCGCGACAGTGGCGAGCTGGCGCGCATCTTCGAGCCCTACCGCATCACGGTGTCGGCCCCACACGACTAAATTCCCGTGGTGCGGCAACGTTCTCAGCAGTGAGCCTTTTCTTCATTGCCGTGAGTCAAGCCCATGCCGTTCGATGCCGCTTCGCAGCCCCAGTCAGCGCCACGTTGGCGCAGCCTCAGTGCCAAGGAGGGCGACAGCTGGCTGAGCCTGTCCCTCGAAGGCCGCCCGCTGATCCAGTTGCGCCTGGAGGTGGGCGCCACCCTGCATGTTCACCTGGAGCGGCTGTGCCCCGAGCGCCCCTATCAGGCCTTGTGGGCCGCCTGTTATTGGCTGCTGGCCCGCGACACCGCCTGCCAGCGCCTGGCCTGGTACCTGCCCGAGGCGTTGCCCCAGGCATTGACCAGTGGCCTGCTGCTGGCCGGCGAGCAGCCTGGCCAATACCTGTGCGAGCGGGCGCTGTTCTGGCAGCTGCCACAGCCGTGGCTGGGCGAGTCGACCAGCGTGGCATACCCGCAGCAAATGCAGATCAGCAACGGCAAGCGCCACCCACGCCGCGCGCCCAAGCCTCGTGGCGAGGTGTACCGGCGCTTCGATACGCGCCTGGGCAGTTGGGTGTCGCTGCGTACCTTGGAGATCGAGCATGACCTGGAGCGCTTCAACCGCTGGCAGAACAACCCGCGGGTGGAGGCGTTCTGGCAGGAGGCTGGCACCCTTGCGCAGCATCGCGAGTACCTGGGCAAGCTCGAGGCCGACCCGCATGCCCTGACGCTGATCGGCTGCTTCGATGACCAGCCGTTTGCCTACTTCGAGGCGTATTGGGCCAAGGAAGACCGCATTGCGCCGTTCTACCCGGCCGATGACTACGACCGTGGCATCCACATGCTGGTGGGGGAGGAGAGCCACCGCGGGCCGCACAAGGTGGCCAGCTGGCTATCGGCGCTGGTGCACTACCTGTTCCTGGATGACCCGCGCACCCAGCGGGTGGTGGCCGAGCCGCGTGCCGACAACGGCAAGATGATCGGCTACATGCACGACCAGTGCTTCCATTGCGACAAGGAGTTCGACTTCCCGCACAAGCGCGCGGCGTTGATGATTCTGGGGCGGGAGCGGTTTTTCGATCGCTGCAAACTGGCTTGATATCGAGGTGGCTTCTTCGCGGGCGCGCCCGCTCCCACAGGTCCCCCTCAGTCTTTGAGGTCTGTGCTTTTCCTGTGGGAGCGGGCGTGCCCGCGAAGAAGCAGGCTCTGCCTGATCAGGCCTGCCGACTGGCCGTCTTGCGGCAATGCACCAGCGCATCGCGGATCATGAAGTTGACCAGTGTCGGCGACACTCCCAGCTCCTTGGCAATGTCCTTCTGCGGCACACCATGCAGGCGGTACATCTCGAAGGCATAGCGGGTGCGCTGGGGCAGTTCGTTCAGTGCCTCGGCAATGTCATCCAGCGCGGCAAGGTTGATGTGGGTGGCTTCGGGGGAGGCGTTTTGCACGACCACGTTCAGGCCTTCCTCCTCGCTGCCGGAGTACTTCAACTCCATCGCCTGCTTGCGATAGTGGTCGATGGCCAGGTTGCGCACGATCTGGAACAGGTAGCTCAGCTGCGCCTTGAACGACGATGTGATCTGCGGGGCGGCGCTGAGCCGGAAAAAGGCGTCCTGCACCACATCTTCGGCGCGCGACCGGCAGCCGGTGATGCGGGCAGCGATCTTGACCAGGATGCTGCGGTTGTCGACGAAGGCCTGCAGTAATGGTGAATCGCACTTACTTGTGGATAGTTGTTCCGCCATGGAAATCACCTTGTCACAGAGGGGAAAGGACGCACCCAAATTTGGGAAGCTTCCTACGACGGGCGACAAGCTATTCAGAATGATAATGATTGTCAAATGCGAAATGTAATTGGTAACCGTGCATTTCGGTTCTAAGCCTGTGGCACCGGGCTTGCCCGCGAAAGGGCCTGCGTGGTGCCCTTGCCGGTGCTCTGGCACGCTAATTTCTCCCTCCGCCCATCCGTTCCCCTGTGTACACCTCAGGCCGCCACATGCCGCTGCGCCCACGTTCGCGCAGCAGCCGGCCCGACCCAACCAGACACTGGCAGGAACACCCCATGACGGACGCCTTCGAACTCCCGCTCTCGCTGGTCCAGGCCCTGGCGCAACGCGCCGCGCAGACCCCGGACAAAGTCGCCTTGCGCTTTCTGGCCGACGCTCCCGGCGAGCAGGCCGTGCTCAGCTACCGGGACCTCGATCAGCGTGCGCGCACCATCGCCGCTGCCTTGCAAACCCGGGCCAGCTTCGGCGACCGCGCGGTGCTGTTGTTCCCCAGCGGGCCAGACTATGTAGCGGCGTTCTTCGGCTGCCTGTATGCCGGCGTGATTGCGGTGCCGGCCTACCCGCCGGAGTCCGCGCGCCAGCACCACCAGCAGCGCTTGCTGTCGATCATCGACGACGCCGAGCCGCGCCTGCTGCTGACCGTCGCGGCCCTGCACGACAGCCTGCAGGGCCTGGAGGCCCTGGCGGCGGCCAACGCCCCCGAACTGCTGGCGGTGGATGGCCTGGACCCGGCACTGGCTGCGAACTGGCGCGAGCCCGCGCTCAAGGGTGATGACATCGCCTTCCTGCAGTACACCTCCGGCTCCACCGCACTGCCCAAGGGCGTGCAGGTCAGCCATGGCAACCTGGTGGCCAACGAGCAACTGATCCGCCAAGGCTTTGGCATCGACCTCAACCCCGACGACGTGATCGTCAGCTGGCTGCCGCTGTACCACGACATGGGCCTGATCGGCGGCCTGCTGCAGCCGATCTTCAGCGGCGTGCCCTGTGTGCTGATGTCGCCGGGCTACTTCCTGGCCCGGCCGCTGCGCTGGTTGCAGGCCATCAGCGAGTACGGCGGCACCATCAGCGGCGGCCCCGACTTTGCCTACCGACTGTGCAGCGAGCGGGTCAGCGAGGCCTCCCTGGCCGGGCTCGACCTGAGCCGTTGGCGGGTGGCCTATTCCGGCTCCGAGCCAATCCGCCAGGACAGCCTGGCGGCCTTTGCCGACAAGTTCCAGGCCTGCGGCTTCGACCCGCAGAGCTTCTTCGCCAGCTACGGCCTGGCCGAGGCGACCCTGTTCGTCAGCGGCAGCCGCCGTGGCCAGGGCATCGCCGCGCTGGAGCTGGACGCCGAAGCCTTCGCCGCCAACCGTGCGGAACCTGGCAAGGGCAGTGTGCTGATGAGCTGTGGCTACCCGCAGCCCGGGCATGCCGTGCGCATTGTCGAACCACAACGCCTGCAGGTGCTGGGCGACAACCAGGTGGGCGAGATCTGGGCCGGTGGCCCGAGCATCGCCCTGGGCTACTGGCGCAACCCCGAGGCCAGCGCCCGCACCTTCGTCGAGATGGACGGCCAGACCTGGCTGCGTACCGGCGACCTGGGCTTCATGCGCGAAGGCGAAGTGTTCGTCACCGGGCGCCTGAAGGACATGCTCATCGTGCGCGGGCAGAACCTGTACCCGCAGGACCTTGAAAAGACCCTCGAGCGCGAAGTGGAGGTGCTGCGCAAAGGCCGAGTGGCAGTGTTCGCCGTCGAGCAGCAAGGCGAGGAGGGCATTGGCGTGGCGGTGGAAATCAGCCGCAACGTGCAGAAGGCGATCAAGCCCCAGGCGCTGATCAAGACCCTGCGCCAGGTGATCGCCGACGCCTGCCGCCAGGCCCCGGCCGTGGTCCTGCTGCTGAACCCGGGCGCACTGCCCAAGACCTCCAGCGGCAAGCTCCAGCGTTCGGCCTGCCGCCTGCGCATGGACGATGGCAGCCTGGACTGCTACGCCCGCTTCCCTGAGGTGAGCGAGCCCGTTGCCACGGATGCCGCCTGCGATGAACTGCAGGCACGCATCGCCGGTGTGTGGCGCGACATCCTCAAGGTCGAGGCGGTGGCGGCAGACGACCACTTCCTGCTGCTGGGTGGCAACTCCATCGCCGCCACCCACGCCACCGCACGCCTGGCCGATGAATTGGGTATCGAGCTGGGCCTGCGCACCCTGTTCGAGGCGCCGATACTGGCCGACTACGCCAACGCCGTGGCCGCGATCATCGCCGAAGGCGGTGGCCGGGTCGGTGCCATCGCTACTCTGGAACGCACCCAGGCGCTGCCCCAGTCGCTGGCGCAAAACCGCCTGTGGCTGCTGTGGCAGTTGGACCCGCAGTCGGCGGCCTACAACATTCCGGCCGGCCTGCAGTTGCGCGGTGAGCTGGACGAAAACGCACTGGAAGCGGCCTTCCAGGCGCTGGTGGCGCGCCACGAATCACTGCGTACCCTGTTTGCCGAAGAGAACGGCCAGGCCCTGCAGCGCATCCAGGCGCAGCAGCCGTTCGACCTTCGCCGCCTGGACCTCGAAGGCCAGGCCGCCGAACAGGTCGCCGCCCAGCGTGAAACCGAAGCTCGCCAGCCGTTCGACCTGACCCGTGGGCCGTTGCTGCGGGTGACCCTGGTGCGCCTGGACGATGAACACCATCAACTGTGGGTGACCCTGCACCATATCGTCGCCGACGGCTGGTCGCTGAACATCCTGCTGGACGAATTCGCCAAACTGTACGCCGCCCATTGCCAGGGCCTCGAGGCCAACCTGGCAGCGCTGACCCTGGGTTATGCCGACTACGGCACCTGGCAGCGACAGTGGCTGGCCGCAGGCGAAGCCGAGCGTCAGCTGCAGTACTGGCAGGCGCGTCTGGGGGATGAACTGCCGGTGCTCGACCTGTGCACCGACCACCCGCGCACCAGCCAGCGCGACCACCGCGCCGCCCGCTTCAACCTCAAGGTACCGGTCAGGCTCACCGAAGCGCTCAAGGGCCTGGCCCGCGAACAGCAGGCCAGCCTGTTCATGGTGCTGCTGGCCGGCTGGCAGGCGCTGTTGTACCGCTACAGTGGCCAGGCCGATATCCGTGTCGGCGTGCCCAACGCCAACCGCCCGCGCCTGGAAACCCAAGGCATGGTCGGCTTCTTCATCAACACCCAGGTGCTGCGTGCGCAACTCGATGGCCGCCTGCCGTTCGACCAGTTGCTGGCCCAGGTGCGCCAGGCCACCCTGGATGCCCAAGCCAACCAGGACCTGCCGTTCGAGCAACTGCTCGAAGCCTTGCCCGAGGCTCGCGAGCAAGGCCTGTTCCAGGTCATGTTCAACCATCAGCAGCGTGACCTGTCTGCCCTGCGCCGCCTGCCGGGCCTGCTGGCCGAAGAGCTGCCGTGGCACAGTCGCGAAGCCAAGTTCGACTTGCAGCTGCACAGTGAAGAAGACCACCAGGGCCGCCTGAGCCTGGCCTTCGACTATGCCGCCGAATTGTTCGATGCCAGCACCGTCGAGCGCCTGGCCCAGCACCTGCTGGCCCTGCTCGAGCAGGTGTGTGCCGGGCCGCAGCGGGCGCTGGGCGAGGTGCAATTGCTCGACGAGCCTGGCCGCGCGCAACTGCTGAGCTGGGGCGAGGCACCCGCTGCGGCGCCGCAGCGCCTGCTGGTCGAGCAGCTCAATGAGCAGGCACGCCTGACCCCGCAGCGCACCGCCCTGGTGTGGGACGGTGGCAGCCTGGATTACGCCGAGTTGCACCAGCAAGCCAACCGCCTGGCCCACTACCTGCGTGACAAAGGCGTCGGCCCCGACACCTGCGTGGCCATCGCCGTCGAGCGTTCGCCGCAGCTGCTGGTGGGCCTGCTGGCCATTCTCAAGGCCGGTGGTGCCTATGTGCCGCTGGACGTCGATTACCCGGCCGAGCGCCTGGCCTACATGCTCGCCGACTGCAACGCTGGCCTGTTGCTGAGCCACAGCAACCTGCTGGGCAAGCTGCCACAGGTGGACGGCGTCAGCGCCATCGCCCTCGACCAGCTGCACCTGGACAGCTGGCCAAGCCATGCCCCCGGGTTGCACCTGCATGGCGACAACCTGGCCTATGTGATCTACACCTCCGGCTCCACCGGCCAGCCCAAGGGCGTGGGCAATACCCACGCGGCACTGGCCGAACGCCTGCAATGGATGCAGGCCAGCTATGTGCTGGACGACAGCGATGTGCTGATGCAGAAGGCGCCGATCAGCTTCGATGTTTCGGTATGGGAATGCTTCTGGCCACTGGTGACCGGTTGCAAGCTGGTGCTCGCCGGCCCTGGCGAGCACCGTGACCCGCAGCGCATCGCCGCGTTGGTGCAGGCCCATGGCGTGACCACGCTGCACTTCGTGCCGCCGCTGTTGCAGGTGTTCGTCCAGGAGCCGCAGGCCGGTGCCTGCAGCAGCCTGCGCCGGCTGTTCTCCGGTGGCGAAGCGCTGTCCGCGGCATTGCGTGACCGCGTGCTGCAGGTGCTGCCACAGGTGCAGTTGCACAACCGCTATGGCCCGACCGAAACCGCCATCAACGTCACCCACTGGCACTGCCAGGCCACCGATGGCGAACGCTCGCCGATCGGCCGCCCGCTGGGCAATGTGCTGTGCCGTGTGCTGGACGACGAGCTGGAACTGACCGCCCCTGGTGTGCCGGGCGAGCTGTATCTTGGCGGTGCAGGCCTGGCCCGTGGCTACCTGGGCCGCCCGGGCCTCACCGCCGAGCGCTTCGTGCCCCGGGCCGACGGCAATGGCGAGCGCCTGTACCGCAGTGGCGATCGCGCCCGCTGGCAGGTGCAGACCGAGGCGCTGGAATACCTTGGCCGCCTCGACCAGCAGGTCAAGGTGCGTGGCTTCCGTGTCGAACCCGAAGAAGTCCAGGCCTGCCTGCTGGCGCAAGCGGGGGTCGAACAGGCGCTGGTGCTGATTCACAAGGATGCCGTAGGCGCGCAACTGGTCGGCTACTACAGTGGCAGCGCCCAGCCTGATGCATTGCTGACGGTGCTGGCTGAACAACTACCGGCCTACATGGTGCCGGCACAACTCATCCCGCTGGCGCAGATGCCGCTGGGCCCCAGCGGCAAGGTCGACCGCAAGGCGTTGCCGGCCCCGGTGTGGCAGCAGCGGGAGCACATCGAGCCGCAAACCGAGTTGCAGCAGCAGGTCGCTGCCATCTGGCGTGAAGTGCTGAACCTGCCGCGCGTTGGCCTGCAGGATGACTTCTTCGCCCTCGGCGGCCATTCGCTGCTGGCCACTCAAATTGTCTCGCGCACGCGTCAGGCCTGTGATGTCGAGCTGCCGCTCAAGGCCCTGTTCGACGCCAGCGAGCTGGGCGCCTTCTGTGCCGAGATCACGCGTATCCGTGCCGCCGGTGAGCGCAACCTGCAAGGCGCAATCACCCGCGTCGACCGCCGCCAGGCGGTGCCGCTGTCGTACTCGCAGCAGCGCATGTGGTTCCTCTGGCAAATGGAGCCGGGCAGCCCGGCGTACAACGTCGGCGGCATGGCGCGCCTGCGTGGCACCCTGCATGTGGATGCCTTCGAGCGTGCGTTGCAGGCGCTGGTGGTGCGCCACGAAACCCTGCGCACCACCTTCCCCAGCATCGATGGCGTGCCGTATCAGTGCGTGGCCGAAGACAGCAGCCTGCACCTCGACTGGCAGGACTTCAGCGCTTTGCCCGCCGATGCCCGCCAACAACGCCTGCAACAACTGGCCGACGACCAGGCGCACCAGCCGTTCGATCTGGAGCGCGGTCCGTTGCTGCGTGCCTGTCTGGTCAAAGCCCAAGAGCGCGAGCACTTCTTCGTGCTGACCCTGCACCATATCGTCACCGAAGGCTGGGCCATGGACATCTTCGCCCGCGAACTGGGCGAGCTGTACGAGGCCTTCGTCGATGACCGCGAATCGCCGCTGGCGCCGCTGCCGGTGCAGTACCTGGACTACAGCGTGTGGCAACGGCAATGGCTGGAAAGCGGCGAGGGCGCCCGCCAGCTGGCCTACTGGCAGGCCCGCCTGGGCGATGAACACCCGGTACTGGCGCTGCCTGCCGACCGCCCGCGCCCGGCAGTGCAGAGCCACCGTGGCGAGCTGTACCGCTTCGAGCTCGACCCGGCGCTGGTCGCCCGCGTGCATGCCTTCAACAGCCAGCGCGGCCTGACCCTGTTCATGACCATGACTGCCACCCTGGCCGCCTTGCTGCACCGCTACAGCGGCCAGCGTGACCTGCGCATTGGCGCGCCGGTGGCCAACCGCATCCGCCCGGAAAGCGAAGGGCTGATCGGCGCGTTCCTCAACACCCAGGTGCTGCGTTGCGAGCTGGACGGCCAGATGAGCGCCGCACAGTTGCTGGAGCAGGTACGCCAGGTTGCCATCGAAGGCCAGTCGCACCAGGACCTGCCGTTCGACCAGCTGGTGGAAGCCCTGCAGCCACCGCGCAGCAGCGCCTACAACCCGCTGTTCCAGGTGATGTGCAACGTGCAGCGCTGGGCCTTCCAGCAAAGCCGCCAGCTTGCTGGCATGCAGGTGGATTACCTGGTCAACGACGCCAGCGCCACCAAGTTCGACCTGTACCTGGAGGTGACCGACCTCGACGGCCGCCTGGGTTGCTGCCTGACCTACAGCCGTGACCTGTTCGACGAGCCACGCATCGCACGCATGGCCGAGCACTGGCAGCAATTGCTGGCCGGCCTGCTCGACAACCCGCAACAGCGCCTGTGCGAGCTGCCGATGCTGAGCAGCGCCGAGCAGCAGGTGCTGGCGGGCCAGTTGCAGGGCGAGCAGGATCTCGCTCTCGACCAGACCGTGCACGGCCTGTTTGCCGCCCAGGCTGCGCGCACGCCACACGCTGGCGCGTTGACCTTCGCCGGCCGGCACATGACCTATGCCGAACTCGACCAGCAGGCCAACCGCCTGGCCCGCGCCCTGCGCGAGCGTGGCGTCGGCCCGCAGGTGCGTGTGGGCCTGGCGCTGGAGCGTTCGCTGGAAATGGTCATCGGCCTGCTGGCCATCCTCAAGGCCGGTGGCGCCTACGTGCCGCTCGACCCCGAATACCCGCTCGACCGCCTGCGCTACATGATCGAAGACAGCCGCATCGGCCTGCTGCTCAGCCAGCGCACGCTGCTGCAAACCCTGGGGCAGTTGCCCGAAGGCGTGGCGCACTGGAGCCTGGAGGACGACAGCGCCAGCCTGTCGGCCTACAGCGATGCGCCGCTGGACAACCTCAACCTGCCGCAGCACCAGGCCTACCTGATCTACACCTCCGGTTCCACCGGCAAGCCCAAGGGCGTGGTAGTCAGCCACGGCGAGTTCGCCATGCATTGCCAGGCGGTGATCGACGCGTTCGGCATGCGCAGCGATGACTGCGAGCTGCACTTCTATTCGATCAATTTCGACGCCGCCAGCGAACGCCTGTGGGTGCCGCTGCTGTGTGGCGCCCGCGTGGTGCTGCGCGCCCAGGGGCAGTGGGGCGCCGAAGACATCTGCCAGCTGGTGCGCGAGCAGCAGGTGAGCATCCTCGGCTTCACGCCCAGCTACGGTAGCCAGTTGGCGCAGTACCTGGCCGGGCAGGGCGAACAGTTGCCAGTGCGCCTGGTCATTACCGGTGGTGAAGCGCTGACCGGCGAACACCTGCAGCGCATCCGCCAGGCCTTCGCGCCACAGCAGTTCTTCAACGCCTACGGGCCGACCGAAACCGTGGTCATGCCGCTGGCCTGCCTGGCACCACAGACACTGCCGGCGGAGCTGGGCAGCGTACCGATCGGCCGCGTCATCGGTAGCCGCACGGCCTACATCCTCGACGAAGACCTTGCCCTGTTGCCGCAAGGCGCTATTGGCGAGCTGTATGTCGGCGGTGCCGGCCTGGCCCAGGGTTACCACGACCGCCCGGGCCTTTGCGCCGAGCGCTTCGTCGCCGACCCGTTCGGCAGCGAAGGCGGGCGCCTGTATCGCACCGGTGACCTGGTGCGCCTGGGCAGCGATGGCCTGGTCGAGTACGTCGGCCGCGCCGACCAGCAGGTGAAGATTCGCGGTTTCCGTATCGAACTGGGCGAAATCGAAAGCCGCCTGCAGGCGCATGCCGATGTCGACGAGGCTGTGGTGCTGGCCCTCGACCTGCCGGGCGGCAAGCAACTGGTGGGTTACCTGGTGTGCGGGCAGGCCGCTGCCGACAGCGAGGCCCAGGGCCTGCTGCGCGACGCGGTGAAAGCCGATGCCCGCCAGCACCTGCCGGACTACATGGTGCCGGCGCACCTGGTGCTGCTCGACAGCCTGCCGCTGATGGGCAACGGCAAGCTCGACCGCCGTGCGCTGCCGCTGCCGGACCTGGAGCAGGCACGCCAGCAGTACCAGGCGCCTGGCAACGAGGTGGAAGCGCAACTGGCGCAGATCTGGCGCGACGTGCTCAACGTTGCCCGGGTCGGCGTGCAGGACAACTTCTTCGAACTGGGCGGCGACTCGATCCTGTCGATCCAGGTAGTCAGCCGGGCTCGTCAGGCCGGCTTGCAGTTCACCCCGCGCGACCTGTTCCAGCATCAGACCATCCAGACCCTGGCCGCCATCGTTCAGCGCAGCGAAGCCGCCAGCAGCATCGAACAGGGCCAGCGCCAGGGCCAGGCCGGCCTCACGCCGATCCAGCACTGGTTCTTCGACACTGAAGTGCCACAGCCGCAGCACTGGAACCAGGCTGTTCTGCTGGAGGCGCGCAAGCCGCTGGATGAGGGGGTACTGGAGCGAGCCTTGGCCGCCCTGGTGCAGCACCACGACAGCCTGCGCCTGCGCTTCAGTCAGGCCCAGGGCCGCTGGCAGGCCGAATATGCTTCGCCTGCCACCGGGCAATTGCTGTGGACAGCCACGGTCGCCGACTTCGCCGATTGCCAACCGCTGTACACCGACCTGCAACGCAGCCTCGACCTGGAACAGGGCCCACTGTTGCGCGCCTTGCTGGTTAATGACGGGCAGGGCGGCCAGCGCCTGTTGCTGGCGATCCATCACCTGGTGGTCGATGGCGTGTCGTGGCGCGTGCTGCTGGAAGACCTGCAAGCGCTGTACCGTGGCCAACCGCTGCCGGGCAAGACCCACGCCATGGGCGACTGGGCCGCACGCCTGGCCAGCTATGCCGGCAGCGATTCGCTGCGCGACGAGCTGGGCTGGTGGCAAGGCCAGTTGGGTGGTGTGCGCCGTGAACTGCCATGCGATCACCCGCAGGGCGGCAACCTGCACCGCCACGCCCGTACCCTGGCCATCGGCCTGGATGTGGCGCAGACCCGGCAGTTGCTGCAGCAGGCCCCGGCGGCCTATCACACCCAGGTCAACGACCTGCTGCTGACCGCGCTGGCGCGTGCCCTGTGCCGCTGGAGCGGCGATGAAGAAGTGCTGGTACAGCTTGAGGGCCATGGCCGTGACGGGCTGTTCGAAGACATGGACCTGACCCGCAGCGTCGGCTGGTTCACCAACGCCTACCCGCTGAGCCTGCGCCCGCTGCCAGGCGAGGACGATGCGGCGCGGGCAGGCTCGATCAAGCGCATCAAGGAGCAGTTGCGCCAGGTGCCGCACAAAGGGCTGGGCTACGGCGTGCTGCGCTACCTGGCCGATACGGCAGGGCGCGAGCAGATGGCGGCCCTGCCGCAGGCACGCATCACCTTCAACTACCTGGGCCAGTTCGACCAGCAGTTCGACAGCACAGCCCTGTTCCAGCCGCTGGACGCCCCGGCCGGCCTGGCCCACGACCTCGATGCACCGCTGCCCAACTGGCTGAGTGTCGATGGCCAGGTGTACGGCGGCGCCCTGCAACTGCGCTGGACCTTCAGTGCCGAACGCTACGACGAGCGGACCATCGCCAGCCTGGCCGACGCCTATCGCCTGGAGCTGCTGGCGCTGGTCGAGCATTGCCTGGCTGATGGCAACGGCAGTTTCACACCATCGGACTTCCCGCTGGCGCACCTGACTCAAGCGCAGATCGACGCGCTACCGGTACCGGCCGCGCAGATCGAGGACGTCTACCCGCTTACGCCGATGCAGGAGGGCATGCTGCTGCACACCCTGCTGGAACCGGGCACCGGCCTCTACTACATGCAGGACCGCTACCGCATCAACAGCGCGCTCGACCCCGAACGCTTCGCCCAGGCGTGGCAGGCGGTGGTGGCGCGCCACGAGGCGCTACGCGCATCGTTCAGCTGGAACACCGGCGAGGCGATGCTGCAGATCATCCACAAGCCGGGCAACACGCCGGTGGACTACCAGGACTGGCGTGGCCTCGACGACGACGCCCAGGAGCAGCGCCTGCAGACCCTGCACAAGCAGGAACGCGAGGCTGGTTTCGCCCTGCTCAGCGAGGCGCCGTTCCACCTGCGCCTGGTGCGTGTGGCCGACGAGCGCTACTGGTTCATGATGAGCAACCACCACATCCTCATCGATGCCTGGTGCCGTTCGCTGTTGATGAACGATTTCTTCGAGATCTACCAGGCCCTCGGCGAGGGGCGCCAGGCCCGCTTGCCGGTGCCACCGCGCTACCGCGACTACATCGGCTGGCTGCAACGCCAGGGCCTGGACGACGCGCGAGCCTGGTGGCAGGCCAACCTGGCCGGCTTCGAACGCGCCACCACCATCCCCAGCGACCGCCCGCTGCGCCACGACCATGCCGGTAGCGGCATGATCGTCGGCGACTGTTACACCCGCCTGGCGGTGAGCGACGGCGTGCGCCTGCGTGAACTGGCCCAGGCCCACCAGCTCACCGTCAACACCTTCGCCCAGGCGGCCTGGGCCCTGGTACTGGCGCGCTACAGTGGCGACCGCGACGTGGCCTTTGGCGTGACCGTGGCCGGGCGCCCGGTGAGCATGCCGCAGATGCAGCGTACCGTCGGCCTGTTCATCAACAGCGTCGCCCTGCGCGTGCAATTGCCGGTGGCGGGTGAGCGCTGCAGTGTGCGGCAGTGGGTGCAAGGCCTGTTGGAGCACAACATGGAGCTGCGCGAGTATGAATACCTGCCGCTGGTGGCGATCCAGGAATGCAGCGAACTGCCCAAGGGCCAGCCGCTGTTCGACAGCCTGTTCGTGTTCGAGAACGCGCCGGTGGAAACTGCCGTGCTCGACCACGCCCAGCACCTGAATGCCAGCTCCGACTCGGGCCGTACCCACACCAACTTCCCGCTGACAGCAGTGTGCTACCCGGGCGATGACCTTGGCCTGCACCTGTCGTTCGACCAGAGGTACTTCGACTACCCGACCGTCGAGCGCCTGCTGGCCGAGTTCAAGCGCCTGCTGCTGGCGCTGGTGCAAGGCTTTGAAGGGGAGATGAGCGCACTGCCGTTGCTGGGTGCCGAAGAGCAGCGCTTCCTGTTGGAGGACTGCAACCGTACCGCGCGCGCCTATCCGCTGGAAGACAGCTACATCGCGCAGTTCGAGGCGCAGGTGGCCGCACATCCGCAACGTACCGTGGCCCGCTGCCTGGACGCGTCCTACGACTACGTCGGCTTGAACCTGGCGGCCAACCGCCTGGGCCATGCCTTGATCGCGGCGGGTGTGAAGGTGGACCAGCCGGTGGCACTGCTGGCCGAGCGTGGGCTACCGCTGCTGGGCATGATCGTCGGCAGCTTCAAGGCCGGCGCCGGCTACCTGCCACTGGACCCGGGCCTGCCGGCGGCGCGCCTGCAAAGCATCATCGAGCTCAGCCGTACACCCGTGCTGGTGTGCAGCGCGGCCTGTGCCGGGCAAGGGCGGCAGTTGCTGGGCGAGCTGGAGGCGGCGGTGCGGCCGCAGCTGCTGGTCTGGGAAGACATCCAGGCCAGCCCGGTGGCCAGCCACAACCCCGGCATTCACAGCGGGCCGGATAACCTCGCCTATGTGATCTACACCTCAGGCTCCACCGGTTTGCCGAAGGGGGTGATGGTCGAGCAGCGCGGCATGCTCAACAACCAGCTGAGCAAGGTGCCGTACCTGGCGCTCGGCGAACACGACGTGATCGCCCAGACGGCCTCGCAGAGCTTCGACATTTCGGTGTGGCAGTTTCTTGCCGCGCCGCTGTTCGGCGCCAGGGTGGAGATCGTGCCGAACGCCATCGCCCATGACCCGCAGGGCCTGCTGGCGCATGTGCAGGCCACCGGCATCAGCGTGCTGGAGAGCGTGCCGTCGCTGATCCAGGGCATGCTGGCCAACGACCACCAGGCCCTCGATGGCCTGCGCTGGATGCTGCCGACCGGCGAAGCCATGCCACCGGAGCTGGCGGCGCAGTGGCTGCAGCGCTACCCGCAGATCGGCCTGGTCAACGCCTACGGCCCGGCGGAGTGCTCCGATGACGTGGCGTTCTTCCGCGTCGATGCCGCCTCGACCCGTGGCAGCTACCTGCCGATCGGCACGCCGACCGACAACAACCGCCTGTACCTGTTCGGCGAGGACCAGGCGCTGGTGCCACTGGGTGCGACAGGTGAGCTGTGCGTGGCCGGCACCGGCGTGGGCCGTGGCTATGTCGGCGACCCGGTGCGCACTGCGTTGGCGTTCATCCCCCATCCATATGGTGCGCCGGGCGAACGCCTGTACCGCACCGGCGACCTGGCGCGGCAGCGCCCGGACGGGGTGCTGGAGTATGTCGGGCGCATCGACCATCAAGTGAAGATTCGCGGCTACCGCATCGAACTGGGCGAAATCGAAGCCCGCCTGCACGAACAGCCGGAGCTCCGCGACGCTGCCGTTGGCGTGCAGGAGGGCGTCAATGGCAAGCACTTGGTGGGTTACCTGGTGGCGCATCAGGGCGTTGCAGCTGACGCTGCGTTGCTGGAACAGCTCAAGCAGCGCCTGCGTGCCGAGTTGCCGGAGTACATGGTCCCACTGCACTGGGGCTGGTTCGACAGCCTGCCGCACAACGCCAACGGCAAGCTCGACCGCAAGGCCCTGCCGGCCATCGACATCGGTGGCCAGCACAGCCAGGCCTACCAGGCGCCGCGCAACGAGCTGGAAAAGGTACTGGCCGGTATCTGGGCCGATGTGCTCAAGGCCGAGCGGGTCGGGGTGCACGACAACTTCTTCGAGCTGGGCGGACATTCGCTGCTGGCCACACAGATCGCCTCGCGGGTGCAGAAGCAGTTGCAGTTGAACGTGCCGTTGCGGGCGATGTTCGAGTGCAGCACGGTGGAGGAGCTGGCGGTGTATGTGCAGGGGCTGCAGGGCAGTGTGCTGGATGACGACAAGGTCGACCGGCTCAGTGACCTGATGGCCGAGCTGGAGGGGTTGTGACCTGAGCAGGTGCACAAAAGTTGAAATTGCTGGGGCCGCTATGCGGCCCTTTCGCGACACAAGGCCGCTCCTACAGATACGGCGTTGTTCTCGAGGTTTGGCGCTGCACCTGTGGGAGCGGGCATGCCCGCGAACACCGGCGCAGCCGGTGCCATAAACCGCGTTGAGTTCTTCGCGGGCTTGCCCGCTCCCACAGGGCCGCCACAGCCTTGTGCTGCGAATGGGCTGCAAGGCAGCCCCGGCGATTTCACATCAGCGCTTGCCGAGAATCTTCCCAAGCAACTCCGGACGCGGCGCGCCTTGCTGGCTCTGCAGGTTACCCTGGTCATCCTGATAGAAGATCGCCGGGGTCGCCTGCAAACCCATCTCTTCCATCAGCGCCATGTTCGCCGCCAGCTTTTGCTGCACCGCCTCCGGCACCTGCTCCAGTGCCTTCAACTTGCTGGCCTTGCCCGCTTTTTCATGCTCGTGCAGTGCCTTGGCCGGGTCTTTCGCCGCCAGCAGCGCCGCCGACTTGCCCGGGCTGTCCTCGCGGATGATGCCGACCATGATATGGCGCAACTGCACCTTGCCCGACTCCACCCACGGCCGTGCCTGCTCCCAGAACATGTTGCAGTACGGGCAGTTGGGGTCGCTGAACAGGTACACCTTGCGCGGTGCATCGTCCTTGCCGTCAGCGATCCAGGAGGTTTTCTCCATCTTCGCCCAGATTTCCTTGCTCATCGGCGCATACACCAGCTTTTTCAGCGGCTCGGCACTGAGGTCGTTGCCCTGTTCGTCGAACAGGCTGCCGACCAGTACATGCTTGCCGTCAGGGGTGAGGTACAGCGCCAGGCCGTTGTTCTGGTACTCGGCGGCATACCCGCGCAGGCCGTTGGGGGCGTCGAAGCTGCCTTTGATCACGGCGCCCTTGGCTTGTAGTTGCGCAATCGCCTTGGGCAGCTCTTCGGCCTGCAGGGTGGGGGCAGCCAGCAGGGCCAGGGACAGGGGCAGCAGTGCAGTCAGTCGCATGTCAGTTTCCTTGTGCGGCAGGGGCGGGCGCGGTGGCCCGGTCGAAAGGCTCCAGGGCGTGGCGCAGGCTGGCCCGGGACAGCTCGCCCAGATGGCTGCCGACCAGG
Source organism: Pseudomonas sp. B14(2017) (assembly GCF_002113255.1). Classification (NCBI taxonomy): domain Bacteria; kingdom Pseudomonadati; phylum Pseudomonadota; class Gammaproteobacteria; order Pseudomonadales; family Pseudomonadaceae; genus Pseudomonas; species Pseudomonas sp. B14(2017). The sequence goes on along the minus strand of NZ_NEJY01000025.1, from coordinate 72,744 downwards.
CGCCCGTCGGCGTCGTAGAACAGGGTGGTGGGCAGGGCCATGGAGCCGACGCGCTGGGCCAGCAGGCCGGTGCCGTCGAACAGCACGTGGGTCAGGCTCAGGCCGGTGGTGGCGAGGAAGGTGCTGACGTTTTCCGGGGTCTCGCCCTGGTTGACGAACAGGAAGGTCACGTGCGGGTAAGCGCTTTGCGCCTGTTGCAGCACCGGCATTTCGCGTCGGCAGGGTGGGCACCAGGTGGCCCAGATGTTGATGACCAGCGGTTTGCCGCGGTAGCTGTGCAACGCTACGGATTGGCCGTTGGCCTTGCGCAGGCTCAGCTCGGGCAGTTCGGTGCCCTTGCTGTACAGGTGGCCACCGAGGCTGGCCAGGCCCCAGAACAGCGCGCCGCTGAACAGCGCCCAGCCCAGCGGACGGCGCAGGCCCGGATGGCGCCAGCCCTGCCACAGGGCGCCGAGCACGATGCCGGCAAGGCCCGACCAGAACAGGAAGCCGCCATCACGGATATCGATGATCTGCAGCAGATCGTCCTGGTACATCGGCCAGTAGGCCAGCACGAAGCCGGCGCGTGCGCACAGCAGGCCGATCAGGAACAGGTTGAACAGTGCCGATTCCGGGCTCTCGCCGCCACGCCGGGCGACCCACCAGCCGACCATGCTGGCGATCACCAGGGCGGTGAGCATCAGCAGGTGGTTGAGGGCCATGGTCAGTGGCCCGAGGGTTACGGTCAGCATCAGCCTTGGCTCCTGGTCTGGGTCCAGTGTTGCAGGAAGGCGGCTGCGTCCACCTCACCAGTGATGCGCCGCGCGCGGCGTTCGTTGCCTTCCGGGCCGACCCAAATGATGCTGGGCGGGCCAGGTACCTGGTAGCGCTGCAGCAGGGCCTGGCTGGCCGGGGTGTCGGCGGTTACGTCCAGGCGCAGCAGGTGCACACCGGCCAGGCCGGCCTGCACGTCGCTGCGGGCGAACACCTGTTTTTCCATGACCTTGCACGACACGCACCAATCGGCATAGTAGTCGAGCATCACCCACTGGCCACGGGCCTTGGCTGCATCCAGTTCGCGTTGCAGGTCTTCGGGGCGGCTGACGGTGACGAAGGCGTCCTCGGTGTGCTGGCCGGTAGCCGGCGCAGCGCCGCCACCGGCGAACGGGCGCAGCGGCTGCCAGAGGTCGTCGCCACCGGCCGCCGCCCCCACCAGCAGCAGGCCGCCCCACAGGGCACCCAGCAGCGGCAACGCGCGCAACGCCGGCAACCGCTGCAGGGCCGGCCAGGCAGCCCAGGCCAGGGCAATCAGCAAGGCGCCGCTCAGGGCCAGCAGCAATGCTGCGGGCAGCAGGCTGCGCAAGGTGTATAGCGCCATGCCCAGGAACACGAAGCCGAACACGCCCTTGACCCGGTTCATCCAGGCGCCCGGGCGGGGCAGGAAGCGGTTGCCGAGGGTTACCAGCAACAGCAGCGGCACGCCCATGCCCAGGCCGAGGCTGAACAGCACCAGCGCCCCCTGCAGCACGTCGCCGCTCTGGGCGATGTACAGCAGCGCGCCGGCCAACGGCGCGGTCATGCACGGGCCCATCAGCAGGCCGGACAGCGCGCCGAGCAGCGCCGCGCCATACAGGTTGCCGCCACGGGTACCTTGCCCGGCGCGGTCGAGGCGGTCACGCACGGCGGCGGGCAGTTGCAGTTCGAAGGCGCCGAACATCGGCAGGGCCAGCAGCACGAAAAGCCCCGCCAGGCTGCCCAGCAGCCAGGGTTGCTGCAGCCAGGCCTGCAGGCTGGCACCCAGCAGCGCGGCGACCACGCCCAGGGCGGCATACACCAGGGCCATGCTCAGTACATAGACCCCGGCCAGTATCCAGCCGCGCCGGGCACTGGCGCCATTGCCCATTACCAGCCCGGCGAGGATCGGCAGCATCGGCAGCGAGCAGGGGGTAAAGGCCAGCAACAGGCCCAGGCCGAAGAACGCCAGCAGGCTCCAGGCCAGGTGGCCTTGTTGCAGGTCGCTGGCCAGGGCCTGGTCACTGGCTTGTTCGGCCGCCGGCGCCACACTGCCACCCAGGTCGACCAACGTGGTTTGCGGCGGGTAGCACAGGCCGGCGTCGGCACAGCCCTGCCAGCCCAGGCGCAGCTGGCCCCGGGCATCGGCCGGGAGCAGCAGTTCGAGCTGGTCGCGGTACACCGCACTGTCGCCGAAGAACTCGTCGTGATGGTTGAGGGCGGCCGGCAGTTGCGGGTGCTGTTCGGCAGGCAGGCCGTCGAACTTCAGGCGTTTCTGATACAGGTAGTAGCCAGGCTGGATCTGAAAGAACAGGCGCATCTGGCCGTCGGCCTGGCGGTCGTGGGTAAGCACGAAGGCCTGGTTGACCGGCAGGAAGTCCGGTTTGACATCGAACGGGTTGGCCTGCAACGGGCCGGCCAGCAGCAGTGTCAGGAAGAGCAGGAGGACGCGCATGTCTTCGCCTTGGCAGTACGTTGAAAGGGGTCATGCTGGCTTGGGTCGATTAACCCAAGGTTAACTCTGGTTTTTGGTCAGGGGGGGCGCATCAGGGCTTGCAGGTGTTTGCCGTGGGATTGTCTGCGCCTGGGGGATCCTAAGACAAACACCTACCAGCCCCAGAACAATTTCCGCCCCAGATCCCAGACATGTCGCGACATATTGTCGACTTGACTTTGCCTGCGGCAACACAATTGCTGTAAAGTTGACGTACAGGTCAGCTTTTCAGGCTAGTACCAGAATCAAAAAAAGGGCAGTCCCCCTGCTGCCCAGAGGATCAAGCATGTCCAACCGTGATATTTCCCGGCGCGCCTTCCTGCAAGGCGGCCTGATCGCTGGTGTCGGCGTGACCATGGCGCCGCTCGGCAGCCAGGCATTCGCCGCGCTGATGGAGGAACGCGTCACCACCTCGCCGCAGAAGTGGATGAACCATGACGGCAAGGCGCGTTTCCGTAACGATGCCTTGTCCAAGGTGTGCGGCGACAAGGTGTTCGCCCGCGACATCCGTGCCAAGGACATGCCCGGCTGGCCCGTGCAGCAGGGGCATGCGCTGCTGCTCAAGGCGACCAAGGCCGACCGTATCTATGCCGGCCATGACCTCAGCCTGCTTGGCGCCGACCTGCAGCCGGACCGCATCGTCACCGCGGCCGACCTGGAAAAGGACGGCATCGCCTGGCCCGAGGCCCACTCGCCCGACCCGCTGCTGCCGCCCGGCAAGGTGCCGATGTTCATCGGCCACCCGGTGGCGATCCTGATCTGGCACGACTTCGAGCGCTTCCGCCAGGCCAAGCGCAAGCTGCAGTTCAACGACCAGGCGATCCGTTATGGCGCCCAGGCGCCGCTGTACCAGCGCGACCCCTACGGCAGCTTCCGCTTCGTGCGCGTGGGCGGTGCCACGCCGTTCGACGACGATGAATTTTCCAGCCTGAAGAATTCCATGCTGTTCCCCACCATCCTCAACCGCAAGCCGGTGTGGTCGAAGCAGCCCAACCAGCATGGCGACCTGACCGAGCAGGGCCTGTTCTACGCCAAGCGCATGGGCGAGCAGCTGGATAACCCACCCGAGGACTGGCTGGTGTTCGACGAGCGCTACAAGACGCCGTCCATCGAGCCGGCCGCCCTGGAGCCGGACAACGGCAACGGCTGGTACGACCCGGCCAGCGGCACGCTGCACTTCGTGGTCGCGACCCAGTGCCCGTTCGAAGTGGCGCAGGAATGCGTGCACATGATCAAGCCGTCGCGCTTCGCCCTGAACACGCTGAACATGCACCCTGGCTATACCGTGGGCTACGGCTCGAAAGACAACAACATCTTCGTCTTCTACGCCGCCGTGGCCGCGCTGTATGGCGCCGGTGTGCCGATCCGCCTGGCCAACGACCGCTACGAGCAGTTCCAGAGCGGCATCAAGCGCCATGCCTTCGATATCCGCTACCAGTTGGCGGTGGACAAGAAGGACAACAGCTTCAAGATCTTCCGCGCCGACATGAGCTGCGACGGCGGCGGGCGTATCAACTACAGCCCGTCGGTGGCAGCGGTGGGGGCCACGGCGGCGCAGTCGATCTACTACATGCCGCAGAACGACCTGTCGGTCACTGCCTATCATTCCCGTGGCGTCGAGGCCGGCTCCATGCGCGGCTACGGCACCCTGCAGACCATGGCCGCCACCGAAATGATGGTGGATGAGATCGCCGGGCGCCTGGGCGTCGATGCCATCGACCTGCGCCGCGCCAACGCGCTGAAGTCGGGCATGAAGAACACCCAGGGCGCGGTCCCGGCCGGCGCCCTGCGCCTGTACGAGATTCTCGACAAGGCCGCCGTGCACGACTGGTGGCGCAACCGCGATGCGCGCAAGCAGCAGATGGACGCAAAGGACCCGGACCACTGGTATGGCGTGGGCTTTGCCATCTGCCAGAAAGACTTCGGCACCGGCTCCGAAGCCCCCATGGCCAGCATCGAATTCAGCCGCGACGGGCGCATCAGCCTGCGCCACATCGGCACCGAGCTGGGTACCGGCATGTCCACCTCCCAGGCCCTGGTGGTCAGCGATTTCCTTGGCCGCTCGGCCGACGAGGTGAAGACCGCGGTCACCGAATGGCCGGAGCTGCAGCTGACCACCAGCGGCAACCCGTACCTGATCAGCCAGCCCGAGCAGGACGCCGCGCTGCGCAACCCGCGCTGGGTCGGCAAGCTTGCTTCGCCGTCGTCGGCGACCAACTCGGCCTTCTACTTCAGCCATGCCACCCGCGAAGCGGCACGCGTGCTGTTCAACCACGGTCTGTGGCCGGCGGCCATGGCCATCTGGCGCCAGGGCCCGTACGGCGGCCAGGCCAACCCGCTGGTGGTGCGCCGCGAGAATGCGGTATGGGTCAACGGCGAGCTGACCGGCAACGGCCTGTCACCGATCCCGTTCGCCCAGCTGGCACAAAAGGCCCATGACATGGGCCTGGTCACCGGCGTCAGCGTGCACGGTTTCAACCGCTGGAGCTGGGCCGAGGCCGACTTCGTCATCGACGGCGTGCGCGAACGCTTCCCGCTCGACGCGGTGGCGGTGAAGTACGGCGATGGCGCGGTGAACGCCAAGAAGGCGCAGATGATCAGCCACGGCTACCACCTGCTCGACCGGCAGAACGCCGCCTATCCCGACACCCAGCTGAACAACGCCATGGTCACCTACTACAGCCCGGTGGCGACCATTGTCGAAGTCAAGGTGAACAAAGGCACTCACGAGGTGCAGGTGCTCAACCACCACAGCTGGGTCGAGTGCGGCCGGGTGCTGGTGCCGGAACTGGTCAAGGGCCAGCTCGAGGGCGGTATCGCCATGGGCATCGGCCATGCCTTGACCGAAGAAATGCCGTTGTACGAGGGCGGGCCCGGGGAGGGCGACTGGAACTTCAACCGCTACCGCCTGCCGCACGCGCGCGACGTGGCGGTGTGGCAGCAGACCAGCGAAATCCTCCCGCCGCTGTCACCGACCGACCCGTCCAAGGGCATCGCCGAGGTGGTGATGATCCCGGTCGTCGGTGCCATCGGCAATGCCGTCGCGCATGCCATCGGCAAGCGCGTTCGCGATCTCCCCATCACCCCAGCCCGTATCAAGGAGGCCCTCAATGGCTAACCGTCCACTGCAACTGACTCTCAACGGTCAACCGGTCGGCCCGGTCGAGGTCCCCGACGACCTGGCGATGATCGACTACCTGCACGAACACCAGAACCTCACCGGCTCGCGCCTGGGCTGCGGCCAGGGCATCTGCCACGCCTGCGTGGTGATCGTCGACAACCCCGACGGCACCAGCGAGGAGGTGCGCACCTGCATTACCGGCGCGCATTACTTCGAGGGCAAGAAGGTCCGCACCATCGAGGGCCATGCCAGACAGGACGAGGCTGGCAACCTCACGCTGAACCCGATCCAGCAGAAGTTCGTCGACCTGTTCGCCTTCCAGTGCAGCTACTGCGCGCCGGGCTTCGTCAATGCCGCCACGGTGCTGGTGGAAACCGCCCAGCGCCAGCCGTTGAGGAAAAGCGAGGTGGAAGACCGCATCGAGGCGAGCCTGGGCCACCACATCTGCCGTTGCACCGGCTACGTGCGTTACTACGACGCCACCCGCACGGTGCTCAACGACCTTGGCCTGGTCAAGGAGGGTTGAGCATGGGTCTTGTTCGTAGCGCACTGGCGCTGGCTCTCGGCCTTGCCATTACCTCGCTTGCCCAGGCAGCCGACCAGGCGCAGGTCAAGCGCGGTGAATACCTGGCCCGCGCGGCCGACTGCATGGCCTGCCACACCGCCGAAGGCGGCGCGCCGTACGCCGGCGGCCTGCCGATCCATTCGCCGTTCGGCACCATTTACGGCAGCAACATCACCCCGGACAAGCAGTACGGCATCGGCAACTACAGCGCCGACGAATTCTTCGCCGCGGTAACCGAGGGCAAGCGCAAGGACGGCGCCAACCTCTACCCGGCGATGCCGTACACCTCGTACCACCTGATCAAGCGCGAAGATTCGGACGCGATCCTCGCCTACCTGATGACCGTGCCGCCAATCAACCGCCCGGCACCGCAGACTGCGTTGCGCTTTCCGTTCAACGTGCGCCAGGGGCTGAGCGGCTGGAACATGCTGTACGGTAAAAGCGTTCAACTGCAGCCGACCGAGGGCAAAAGCCCGGCCTGGCAGCGTGGGCAGTACATGGTCGAAGTCATGGGCCATTGCGGCGAGTGCCATACCCCGCGCAACCCGATCGGTGCGTTGCAGCAGGACCAGCGCCTGAGCGGCGGCCTGCTGGGTGGCTACCTGGCCCCGAGCCTGCTGGCCCAGGACCTGGCCGAGCGCGGCTGGACCCAGCCGGACCTGACCACCTTCCTCAAGCACGGCATCAGTGCCCAGGGCAGCATGTTCAACGAAATGTTCCCGGTGGTGCACCACAGCACCCAGCACCTGGAGGATGCCGACCTGGCGGCCATGGCCACCTACCTGCTGGGTGACCAGCCACCGCCGGCCAAGGCCATCCAGGCGGTGGCGCTGGAGCAGATGAGCGAAAGCGCCAAGCGCGGCCGCCAGCAGTACCTGAATGTCTGCGCCGGCTGCCATGGGGTGGACGGCGAGGGCAAGCCGCACATTGCCGTGGCCATGCGCGGCAACACGGTGCTGCGCCAGGCCGACTCGCGCAACCTGGTCAAGGTGGTCCTCGAAGGCATCCGTGAGCAGCAGTTCACCGGCTTCGAGCGCATGCAGCCGATGCCGGGCTTTGCCGACAAGCTCGATGACCAGCAGGTGGCGGATATGGTCAACTACCTGCGCCAGGCCTGGGGTGGATTGCCCGGTGACCTGAGCGTACAGCAGCTCGCCGAGCTGAAGGCGGAGTAAAGGGTGCAGCATCTCGATCTACAGGTGGTCCGCCAGGCGTTGCAGTGGTCGTGCGGCGGCCAGCGGGTGTGGTTGTGCACGGTGCTCGCCACCTATGGCTCGGCGCCCCGTGCACCGGGCTCGCTGCTGGCGGTGAACGCCAGCGGGCAGTGGCTCGGTTCGCTGTCCGGTGGCTGCGTCGAAGACGACTTCCTCGAGCGCGTGGGCCGGGGGGAGTTTCCCGAGCCAGTGGCCATCGTGCGTTATGGCGATGGCAGCGACTCGCGTTCGAGCATCCGCCTGCCCTGTGGCGGCGTGCTGGAAGTGCTGGTGGAGAACCTGCCGGCCGAATGCGAGGTGCAGGCGCACCTGCGTGAGCTGGAAAGCGCATTGCAGGGCCAGCGCCGCGTGCTGCGTGAAGTGAGCCTGCCCGAGGGCAGGCGCCTGCTTGCCGATGACCACAGCCAGGGGCCGCGTGTGCAGCGTGAAAGTGCCTGTGTACGCTTGCGTGTAGGGGCCGCCCAGCGTCTGCTGTTGGCCGGGTACTCCAGCGTCGCGCATTTCTGTGCCGAGTTCGGCAAGGGCATGGGCTTCGAAGTCATCCTTTGCGAGCCGCGTGACGAAGTGCTCGACGGCGTGCGGCTGGATGGCATCGAAGTGCGCCGCGAGCTGCCATCGGAGTTCATCGCCCATGGCGGTTGCCATGCCGACACAGCCGTGGTCGCGCTGACCCACGACCCGAAGATCGATGACCTGGCCATGCTCGAAGCGGTGCGCACCGAGGCGTTCTATATCGGTGTGATGGGCTCCCGGGTGACCTCCGACAAGCGCCGCGAACGCCTGCGGCGGATCGGTGGCCTGGGCGAGGTCGAACTGGGCCGCATCCACGCCCCGATCGGCCTCAACCTGGGCAGCAAGACCCCGGCCGAGATCGCTTTGGCGGTGCTGGCCGACATTCTGCGGGTGCGCAACGGCATCGAGCGGGGCGCGCTGTGAGCGTGGTTGCGCTGGTGCTGGCGGCAGGCCGCGGCACGCGTTTCGGTTCAGACAAGCGCCGGGCGACCTTGGCTGATGGTCGCAGCCTGCTGGCGCATAGTGTGGAACGGGCCCAAGCGGTGTTCGATGATGTGCGCGTGGTGTTGCGCGCGGGCGAGTGGAGCGAGGATTTTGCCTTGCCTGCCGATTGCCGGGTTATCGCCAGCCCGGATGCGGCGTCGGGGATGGGGCATAGCCTGGCAGCCGGCGCCAGGTCGTTGGGTGACAGCCAGGCGCAGGCGGTGGCGATCTTGCTGGGTGATATGCCTTGGATCGAATCGGCCACCTTGCGTCGGTTGGCCGAGGCGGCCACCACCTCGACCATCGTGTTGCCGCGCCATGCGGGGCAGCAGGGGCACCCGGTGGTCTTCGGCCGCGACTTCTGGCCGGCGCTGGGGCAGCTTGCCGGGGATGAAGGGGCCCGGTCGGTGGTGCAAGCGCATCGGGATCGTTGCGTGGTGGTTGAGGTGGAGGATGCTGGGGTGTTGCTGGATGTAGATACGCCGCAGGGGTTGATTTAGGCACTGGTGTTCGCCATCGCACCCAAGACGAACACCACAATCCACCCCACAAAAGGTCCATAATCCCCCCTTAATCTGCCCAAGGTGCAATGCCAGCCACACCATTCCGGGAGCCCCGCCATGCACGTTCTGCTCTGTGAGGACGACGACCTGATCGCCGCCGGCATCTGCGCCGGCCTTACCGCCCAGGGCCTGACCGTGGACCGTGTGGGCAACGCCGCCGATGCACGGGCGATGCTGCAGGCCGCGCAGTTCGACGTGATGATTCTCGACCTTGGCCTGCCCGACGAAGACGGCCTGAAGCTATTGCGCCGCCTGCGCGAGAAAGGCGAGACGCTGCCAGTGCTGGTGCTCACTGCCCGTGATGCGGTCACCGACCGGGTCGATGGCCTGCAGGCCGGCGCCGACGATTACCTGCTCAAGCCGTTCGACCTGCGCGAGCTGGCTGCTCGCCTGCACACCCTGCTGCGGCGGGTGGCCGGGCGGGCGGTGAATGTGATCGAACACGGCCCGCTGCGCTACGACCCGAGCAGCTGCGAGGCAACCCTGGCCGGCCAGCCGGTCGACCTGTCCCGGCGTGAACAGGCATTGCTCCAGGCGCTGCTGCAGAACCCCGGGCGGGTGCTGTCCGGCGAGCAGCTCAAAGACTGCGTGTACGGCTTCAGCGACGAAGTCGAGAGCAATGCCCTGAACGTGCATATCCACCATCTGCGGCGCAAGCTGGGCAACGGCATCGTCGAGACCGTGCGCGGCCTGGGCTACCGGCTGGGCCCGGCGCAGGCGCCGGAGGAGGCCGCATCATGAGCCTGCGGGTACGCCTGAGCCTGATCCTGGGCAGCGCCTTCGTGATCATCTGGGCGCTGGCCGCCGCGTGGATGCTGCGCGACCTGCGCCAGCAGATGATGTTCTCCCTCGACCAGCGCCTGGTGGCTTCGGCGCGCATGGTTGCCGGGCTGATCGACCAGCTGCCGCAGCCGCTGACCGCCAAGGGCGGGGAGGCGCACTTTTCCGCCGACCAGTTCAGCGTGCCGGACGGCATGGCCTGCCAGGTCAGCTCGCTGCGTGGCGAGATTCTCGCCAGCAACCACAAGCACGACGGCGTCATGGACGATGAACGCAGCGGTTTCCGTGACCAGACCATCGACGACGCGCTGTGGCGCACCTTCACCTACAACCATGGCGATGTGCGAATCACCACCGCCGACCGGCACATGGAGCGCGAGGCGCTGAACCAGTCGATCCTGCTGGCAGCCTCGGCGCCGGTGCTGATGGCCCTGCTTGGCAGCCTGGGGTTGTTGTGGATCGGCCTGGGCAAGGGCCTGGAGCCGCTCAACCGCATGCGCGATGCCCTGCGCCGCCGGCGCGCGGACAGCGTCGAGCCGCTGCAGGTGGCGGGCATGCCCAGCGAACTGCAACCGTTGCTGGAAACCCAGAACCAGCTGTTCCTGCGAATTGCCCAGACCATCGAGCGTGAGCGGCGCCTGACCGACGATGCCGCGCATGAACTGCGCAGCCCGCTGACGGCGATCAAGACCCACCTGCAGGTAGCGCGGATGACCGATGGCGCCGTGCGTGAGCAGGCGCTGGAACATGCCGAGCAGGGCGCCGACCGCATGCACCGCACGCTGGAGCAGTTGTTGATGCTGGCGCGGGTGGAGGGCAGCCTGTCGTTCGAGGATGGCGTGCAGTGCAGCGCCGAGCAGGTGGCCCGGCAGGCGGTGCAGGATGCCGGCGGCGGTGACAACCGGCGCATCGTGCTGCGCTTGCCTGAAGCCGCTACGCAGGTCTACCTGGGCATGCCTGCGCCGTTGGCGGTGGCGGCGCTGCGCAACCTGCTGGACAACGCCTTGCGCCATGGCGGCGACGAGGCGGTGGAGCTTGAGGTGCAGATGGCTGACGGCCAGGTGGGCTTCATGGTGCGGGACCATGGGCCGGGGATTGCCGAGGCGGACCTGGAACACCTGACCGAGCGCTTCTGGCGTAACGGGCAGAGTGGTGGATGCGGGCTGGGGCTGGCGATCGTGCAGGCGATCGTGCAGCGTTGTGCCGGTAGCCTGAAGTTCGACAGCCGCAGTGATGGGTTGCGGGTGTTGTTGCAAGTGCCGGCGCGCTCGGGGCATTGATTTTTATTGCCTGTGCCGGCCTCTTCGCGGGTAAACCCGCTCCCACAGGTACTGCATCAACGCTGAGATCTGTGCCAATCCTGTGGGAGCGGGTTTACCCGCGAAGAGGCCGGGCCTGCTTTCAAAAATCCCACAGCAACCGCTAAATCCTCCCCGCACTCAAGCGTTTCCCAAGCGACGAACACCCGCACTTTCGCTTGCTTGCGAGGATTCACCCATGTCCACCGCTTCCTGCCTTGCCCAGGTCCCGCCGGCCAGCGCGCCGCGTGCCTTGTACGAGTTCACCGATTCACCCTTGCTGCAACGCCAGCAACAACAGGAGTCCAACGCTCGCAGCTACCCGCGGCGCATCCCGCTGGCACTCAAGCGCGCCCGTGGCATCCATGTGGAGGATGTCGAAGGCCGCCAGTTCATCGACTGCCTGGCCGGCGCCGGCACCCTGGCGCTGGGCCACAACCACCCGGTGGTGGTCGAGGCGATCCAGCGGGTACTGGCCGATGAGCTGCCGTTGCACACCCTGGACCTGACCACGCCGGTCAAGGACCGCTTCGTCCAGGACCTGTTCGGTGTGCTGCCCGAGGCGTTGCGCCGTGAGGCCAAGGTCCAGTTCTGCGGCCCGACCGGTACCGATGCAGTGGAAGCAGCGCTGAAACTGGTGCGCAGCGCCACCGGCCGCAGCACCGTGCTGGCCTTCCATGGTGCCTACCATGGCATGAGCCAGGGTGCGCTGAGCCTGATGGGCAGCCATGGCCCGAAGCAGCCGCTGGGTGCCTTGCTCGGCAACGGTGTGCAGTTCATGCCGTACCCCTACGACTACCGTTGCCCGTTCGGCTTGGGCGGCGAAGCCGGGGTCAGGGCCAACCTGCATTACCTGGAAAACCTGTTGCTCGACCCGGAAAGCGGCGTGCCGCTGCCGGCGGCGGTGATCCTCGAGGTGGTGCAGGGCGAGGGCGGGGTGATTCCGGCCGATATCGAGTGGCTCAAGGGGGTACGCCGTATCACCGAGCAGGCCGGCGTGGCGTTGATCGTCGATGAGATCCAGAGCGGTTTCGCCCGTACCGGGCGCATGTTCGCCTTCGAGCATGCCGGCATCATCCCGGACGTGGTCACCTTGTCCAAGGCCATCGGCGGCAGCCTGCCGCTGGCGGTGGTGGTGTACCGCGACTGGCTGGACACCTGGAAACCGGGCGCCCACGCCGGCACTTTCCGTGGTAACCAGATGGCCATGGCGGCGGGCTCGGCGGTGATCGATTACCTGGTCGAGTATCGCCTGGCAGAGCATGCCGAGGCCATGGGCCAGCGCCTGCGCCAGTACCTGCAGCAGTTGCAGCGGGATTATCCGCAGTTGGGTGATATTCGCGGGCGTGGCCTGATGCTTGGGGTGGAGCTGGTGGACCCGCAAGGCCAGCGGGATGCGCTTGGGCATCCGGCGGCCAACCGTGAATTGGCGGCGAAGGTGCAGCGCGAGTGCCTCAAACGCGGGCTGATCCTGGAACTTGGTGGGCGGCATGGGGCGGTGGTGCGCTTCCTGCCGCCGTTGATCATCAGTGGCGAGCAGATCGATGAGGTCGCGCAGCGCTTTGCCGAGGCGCTGATCGCGGCGGTCTGATCGATTGCCGGGGCCGCTGCGCGGCCCTATCGCCGGCAAGCCGGCTCCCACAGGGACTACGCCGACCGGAAGGCTTGCGCTGTACCTGTGGGAGCCGGCTTGCCGGCGATAGGGGCGCAAAGCGCCCCCTGCTAATCCCGGCTACCAACCGCGCCCGGAATTCACCCAGAAGTTCACCGACAGCGAGGTGGTCACAGACTCCACCTGGTGGAACCACCCTTCAGGCAGGAACAACAGGTCACCGGCCTGCAGCACCACGCGCAGGAACGGCACCTCGCGCGCCGCCGGGAAGCGCTGGTAGTCCGGGGCGTCGGGGTTGAAGTCGCAGCCGTCCAGGCCGCCCTTGGGGCTGGTCGACCAGGTACCCAGGGCCGGGCGATGGTGCGGCGCGGCAAGGATGAACGACTTTTGCCCCCATACCTGTGCGAACAGGTTGTCGGTGTCGTCGCGGTGCAATGGCGTCAGGGTGCCCTTGGGGCCGATCCAGATGCGCGGCGCAATGAACTTCTCGCGGGCGAAGTACTGCGGGTAGCGAATCAGCGTCAGCAGCTTTTCCGGCACGATGTTGTTGCCCATGTAGGCCGGGGTTTCGCCGGGTTTGGCAGGGGTGTCCAGCGAGGCGATGAAGTCGGCCATGGAAGTGGAACGGAAGTCGCGGTCGGTGGAGAAGGTCTTCTTCACGTAATCGCCGTGCCGGGTGATGCCCTGCAGTTCGGCGAAATGCTCCAGCGAAGCTTCGCGGCCCATGGTGAACAGCGGCCAGTCCTGCAGGGCATCGCTGATGACCACCGGCGTCCCGTGCGCCAGGTATTCGCCCTGGAAGCGCGCCAGCGGCATGTCGGCGCGGGCAATGCGTGCCACCTCGCGCTGCACCGGTTGCGCGGCCGACACCCGTTCGCTGAGGCGTGCCGGTGTCGGGTAGCGTTGGTTCATCGACACCTTGGTCGCCGGCGCGCCGCGCCGGGCGTTGCTGATGATCTGCGGCAGCAGGGTGGCCAAACCCATGTTGCCGCTGATCTTCAGGCGGGCGCTGGCGAACAGCTCTTCGACGTTGGCGGTGCCGCCCATGATGCCGAGGAAGTCACGCTCGGCCACCTCGATGGTGACGTCCGGGGCGCTGTGCCGGCCGGCACCGGTGCGGCTGCTGTCGCGCACCTCCGACCAGAAGGCCCGGTCCTGGCCGAAGACGAACTGGAAAACGCCTTCGATGCCGACGGCATGGGCGTTGGCGAACAGTTTGCTGAGGATGCTCTGAAGGTCCACGGTATGCCTCTGGCGGTCTTTCGTTGTGCTGGGATAACGAGTGCCTGCACCAACGATTTAGCCGTGTGGGCGGGTAATTTTTCGGTGTGCTGCTACGTCCCGTAGGGAGGCTCGAGTCACATTGTTCACCCAAGGAACCCACATGGCATTGCACCCTGATCTGGCGGCATTTCTGGAACTGGTCGAATTTGGCCGGCTGACGGGCAGGAGCCTGCCCATGCACGCGATGGACGTGGCCCAGGCCCGTGCCGAGTTCGAAGGCAGCTCGCAGGTACTCGACCCGAGCCCGCCCGGCAACGTCACGGCCAGCGAGTTGCAGATTACCGCGCGCGACGGTGCCCGCCTGGCTGCTCGCCTGTACCGCCAGGGCGATGCTGGTGCTGCCTTGCAGCCAGTGATCCTGTACCTGCATGGCGGCGGCTATGTGGTCGGCAGCCTCGATTCGCATGACTCGGTGTGCCGTCGCCTGGCGGCCCTGGGCGAGTTCGCGGTGCTGGCGGCGGACTACCGGCTGGCACCGGAGCAGCAGTTCCCGAAAGCCCTGCACGATGTGCTGGACGCCGCCAACTGGCTGGCTGAGCAGGCGGCCTCGCTGGGCCTGGACAACCGCCGGGTGGTGCTGGCAGGGGACAGCGTGGGCGCCAGCCTGGCGGCGGTGCTGGCCATTACGGCGGTGGAGCAGCCCGAGGCGCTGGCGTTCAAGCCGCTGGCACAGTTGCTGTTCTACCCGGTGACCGATATCTCCTGCTGGCGTGAGTCCCATCGCGAGCATGCCGAGGGTTACCTGCTGGAGACGCCTACCCTGGAGTGGTTCTACCGGCACTATGCGCCGCAGCGCGAGCAGCGCCTGGACTGGCGGGTGTCGCCGTTGCTGTCGACGCTGTGCGAGCCATTGGCGCCGGCTTGCCTGTTCGTGGCCGAGTATGACCCGTTGCATGATGAGGGCATGGCCTATCGTGACTGGCTGGTGGCGGGTGGGACGGCGGTGACCTTTGCCCGGGTGGAGGGGTTGACCCATGACTTCTTGCGCATGTCGGGGATCGTGGGGCAGGTGGAGGGGATTTACCGGGATGTCGGGGAGTGGTTGAAGCGGGTCGGCGGCCAGTCCTGACTTGAGCTCGCCGGGGGCGCGTTGCGCCCCTATCGCCGGCAAGCCAGCTCCCACCCCGACCGCACCGACTTCAAGCCATTTGCAGTACCTGTGGGAGCCGGCTTGCCGGCGATAGGGCCGGTACAGGCAACCCTCAAGCGCGCAGGTAGCGCTTCAGAATATCCCCCAATCGCTCGATCTCCGCCTCGGTATTCAACAGCCCAGGCGCCGTCCGCACCACCGGCCCGACATCCCGCGAAACCGCATCGACCACGATGCGCTGGCTGTTGAGATACCGGGCCACCTCGTCAGCATCCTGCCCCGCGACCCGGAAGAAGGTGAACCCCGCCGAATACTGCGTGCTGCGCGGTGTCACCAGCTCGACCCCCGGCAGCGCTTCAAGCCGCTGCCTGAGATAGCCATTAAGCCCATGAATCCGCGCCTGCACCGCCGCCTTGCCCAACTGCAGGTGCAGCTCGAACGCCTTGCCCAATGCCCAGCGGTGCTCGAAGGCGTGGTAACCCCCGGGCGTCATCACCGTGGCAAAATCCTCGTTCTCGGAAAACGTGGCAATGCTCGGGTTCAGCTGCTTCAGTTCGGTGGACGCCGCGCAGATGATCCCGGTACCCCGCGGCCCGAACATCCACTTGTGCGTGCCGGCGATGAAGTAGTCGCAGTTGAGATCGGCAAAGCGCATGTCTTCGACGCCGAAGCCATGCACACCGTCGATCACGTAGATGATCTGGTCCTGCTCGTCACGCTGGCGATTGACCTCGCGCACCAGCGCGCCGATCTCGCCCACGGGCAGTTTCACGCCACTGCCCGAGTGCACCCAGGTCATGCCCAGTACCCGTGTTTTCGGCCCGATGGCCGCCGCGATGGTGGCCAGTACCTGGTCGCTGTTGACCTTGGCGGGGTCGTCGAACAGGCGCAACCGGTGCACCGGTGTGCCATCGCGCGTGGTGCGAAAGCCCATGGTATGGCGAGCGGCCGAATGCTCGTGCATGGTGGTGAGAATTTCCTGCCCCGGGGCAATCTTCAGCCCGCCATAGATCAGCCCCAGGCCTTCGGTGGTGCTGCCGGTCAGGGCGATTTGCCGGGGCGTCACTTCGAGGTAGCGGGCCGCCCATTCACGCACGGCGGCTTCGTGCTTCCACTCCGACTGGCTGTCCCAGTCGACCATGCGGGCCGGGTGGCGGTCGAAGCGGGCGCGCAGCGCCTCGATGGCTTCGCGCACGGGCCGTGGGTGCGAGGTGATCAGGAAGTTGGCAAAGTGCGCGTACGCCGGGTCCAGCTCGAACAGGTTGCGAAACGCGGCCCAGTCGCTGGCGGTGGCAGGCTGCGCAGCCGCCGCTCGGGCGGCAGGCAGCAGTGGGCTTGTGAGGGGCAGGGCGGCCGCAAGCAGGCCGGCCTGCTTGAGAAAGGTGCGACGATCGTTCATCAATTGGCTCGCAAGGGTCAGGGGGATGAGGTGGCGACAGGTTGCGCGGCGCGCTGCACCTGCTCCCACACCCGCAGGAAGTTGCCGCCCCAGAGCTTGGCGATATCCGCTTCGGAGTAGCCGCGGCTGATCAGTTCGGCGGTGACGTTGCGCGCTTCACCGGCGTTCTGCCAACCGTCGATGCCGCCGCCTTCGTTGAAGTCCGAACTCAGGCCGACATGGTCGATGCCGACCTTGCGCACGGTGTAGTCGATGGCGTCGCCATAGTCCTTGAGCGTGGCTGGCGGTTCCTCCTCGAGAATGCCGTACAGCGCGTTGGCGTACTGGCCGACCTTCTGCTCGGGCCAGCCGGCGATCACCGGGTCACCGGGCATCAGTGCGTAGTCGAGGTTGGCCAGTGGCGGCAGGTCGTAGCGGGCGCGCAGGGCGTTGAGTTTGTCCTGGGTCTTGCTGCTCAAGGGCTTGAGGTAGGTGGAGAAGGCCACCAGCTGGACCACGCCGCCACTGTCCTTGATCAGCTGCAGCTCCTTGTCGGAGAGGTTGCGCCTGATGTCGACCATCGCCCGTGGCGCCGAGTGCGAGGCCACCACCGGCGCGCGGCTGAGGGCAACGGCCTGGGCCAGCGCCTTGCTGGACATTTGCGACACATCGATGATCACGCCCAGGTCGTTCAGCCGCTGCACGGCGCGCTTGCCGAGCGGCGACAGGCCGTCCAGGGCATCGGCGGTGTCATTGAAGAACGGCAGCGGGCGCGAAGAGTCGGCCCAGCTGTTGTTGCCCACATAGCTGAAGCCGAACATGCGCACGCCGCGCGCGGCCCAACGGTCGAGCTGGTCGATGTCATCGCCCAGCGCATAGGCGTTGAGCATGCTGAGGAACACCGCAAACTTGCCTTCGCCGTGCAGGCGCCGCATGTCTTGCGGGGTATAGGCAATACCCACCTGCTGCGGGAAGTCGCGGACCATGGCGGTGATGGCGTTGTAGCGCACCTCCTGGGTGTGGCGGGCGGCTTCGACGAAGCCTGGGGTAGGGCGGTGCGGGCCACCGTCACCGGTCCAGGACTCTGGCCAGGCGAAGATGGTCAGGGCAGCGCCAGATAAACGCCCGCGTGCGGCCTTGGCCAGGTCGAAGCGGCCGCCGCCATCCTTGTCGGCCTCGCTGCCTTCGGTGCCGAAGGTCAGCGGCAGGGTGACATGGCTGTCGAACGAGATGATGCGTTCCTGCAGGTCGTTGGCCTGGCGGGTCACCTCCCTGGAATAGCCGGCGGGTGTGGCGAAGTAATGCCAGGCGGCAAACCCGGCGCCAGCGGCAACCGCCGCGGCCAGGCTGATAAACAGGGCTTTCTTCCAGCGTGGAGTCGTCATCTTGGTCTCAGTAGGTTCACCGTCGAGGGATGGGCACAGAGGCCGCCGCTACCTGCAGTGAACGAGCTCGCAGCCGAGAAATTTAGCGCCTGTCGGGGGCCGCCATGCGGCCCAATCGCCGGCAAGCCAGCTCCCACCTCGAGCGCATTGGCCTCAAGCCATGTGCAATCCCTGTGGGAGCTGGCTTGCCGGCGATTGGGCTGCGCAGCAGCCCCGGATGCAGCCGGAGCGCCGCTAAATTTCGCCTGTCGTGCAACGTTCTAGCCTTGGACGGGCCGTGCTCCATGGCCGCAATGAATGCACAGGTATGCAATGACGATTTCCCGACGCGGTTTCATCGCCGGTGTGGCATTGACGGGTGTGGTGGTGCCCGGTGCGCTGGGGGCGCTGTATGTGCAGCGCCAGCGTGCCGCCGAGGAATTCCCGGAAACCCCTGGCGAGGCCGTCGTCGAGTTGGCCGATACCCGCCTGCAGCAGTTGGGCGATACCCTGCGCGGCATCTGGCGCTGGACCCTGCAGGGCAAGGATGCGGGGCTGGATGGCCTGCCCACGGGTGAACTGGAGCTGTTCCTGGATGTGGCAACCAGCGGGCGCGCCCTGCGCGGCTACCTGGATACCCCCGAGCGCCTGCGTGGGCAGGATGAGCCGCGCTACCGCGTGGTAGGCGACCTGTTGGCGGACAAGTCGGGCACCCTGCGCTGGCGCCTGTTTTCGGCCCAGGCCCGCTATGAATGCCATATCGTGCTCGACGAGGTCTGGGGCCGGTTCGGCAACGCCGGGCCGGCCACCCTCAACGGGCGCATTGCACGCCTGGACCGCGCGTTGACATTGCCCGTGGAGGACAACCAGTTTCTGGCGTTGAAGCGCACCTTCCCCGAGGCGCGCGAGCGTACCCCGCTGAACCCGCAACTTCTGGCCTGGCTGACCGCCCCGGAGCATCGCCTGTTCCACCAGCTGTGGCACTCGTCGCGGGACAAATGGCACAAACTGGGCAAGGACAAGCAGGGCGCCCTGCGTGGCCTGGGCTGGCAGCCCGGGCCGCGTGATCGCGAGCGTGATGCGCGGGGCCGGCACAAGGACCGCAACGGCTCGGGCGAAGACTTTTTCTTCATGCACCGGCACATGCTTGGCAGTGCGCGTGCCTTGCAGGACTTGCCGTCATGGACGCGCTTCCCGCTGCCGCAGCCGGAGCTGGAGCGCGACCGGGCCGGATTCGCCCGCTACTTCGACAACCATGACGGCAATGCCCTGCCGCCCACCTGGCTGGCCAGCGGTGATGCGGATTACACCCAGTGGGTGCGCGACATCAAGACGCCGGATACCTTCCATGGCAACTTCCTGGTCTGGGAGTCACGCTACACCGACCCGGAGTACCTGAGCACCTTGACCCTGGGCCAGTTCGGTTCGGAAGTGGAGCTGGGCCTGCACGACTGGCTGCACATGCGCTGGGCATCGGTGCCGCGCGACCCCTCCAACGGCATGCCGGTGCCGACGGCGCGCACGCCGGATGATTTTGCCGAACGCTGGTTCGCCGAACAGAACGATTTTCTCGGTGACCCGTTTTCATCGCATGTGAACCCGGTGTTCTGGCACTTTCATGGCTGGATCGACGACCGCATCGAGGACTGGTTCCACGCTCATGAGCGGCTGCACCCGGGCGAGGTGCGGCGCCTGGAAGTCAATGGCGTGCCATGGTTTGCGCCAGGGCGCTGGGTGGAGGTGGCCGACCCGTGGCTGGGGCCGGATACCCATGGCTGCTCGACGGTGCCGGGTTTGCGGCCCGGGCGCAGTGTAGAGATGGACCCGGAGACCATGAAGCTGGCGTTGCGCATCATCTACAGCGATGACGATGTGCTCGACAAGCTGCGGCCCAAGGTACCGCAGCGGCCGTGGTATGCGCGCAACCTGAAGGTGCGGAACTAGTCGCTGCCTGTACCGGCCCTATCGCCGGCAAGCCAGCTCCCACAGGGTCTGCGCCGGGTTCAAGACATGCGCTGTACCTGTGGGAGCTGGCTTGCCGGCGATAGGGCCGGTACAGGCGACCTTACTGGCTGGCCACCCACCCACCCCCCAATGCCTTGTACAACGCCACGCTACCCTGCAACCGGGCCAGGCGCAGTTGTGCCTGCTGGTCCTGCGCCACATACAAGGTGCGCTGGGTCTCCAGCACGCTCAACAGCGTCTCCGCTCCCGCGCCATAACGCTGCTGCGCCAGGTCGAACGCCAGCCGCGCCTGCTCCACCTCTTCATCCTGCCACTGCCGCTGGCGGTCCACGCCCTGGATCGCATTGAGCGCTTTCTCGACATCGGCAAAAGCGGCCAGGATGCTGCTGCGGTAGGTCTCCAGCAACTCCATCTGTTCAGCCTCGGCCAGTTCACGCGCGGCACGCAGCCGGCCGTTGTTGAAGATCGGCGCGACCAGGCCGCTGGTGAGGGTGTAGTAGGAGCTGTCGAACAAATGGGCAAAGGTATTGGCGCCAGCTCCCAGGTTGGCCCCGAGGGTGAGCTTGGGCAGCATGGCGGCGCGGGCGACCTGCACGTTGGCGCTGGCGGCGGCCAGCCGTGCTTCTGCTGCGGCAATGTCCGGGCGGCGGGTGAGCAGCTCGCTGGGCACGCCGCTGCCAATGGCGGGCCATTGCAGGGTGTTGATCGCGTCCTGGCTGGTGGGTAGCGACTGTACCGGGTCGCCGAGCAGGGTTGCCAGGGTGACCCGGCTGTCTTGCCACTTCTGTTCCAGTAACGGCAGCTGGCGTTGCTGTGCGGCCACCAGGCTGCGCTGCTGGGCCAGTTCCAGGCGCGTGGCGGACCCGCTGCGCTGGCGTGCCTCGACCAGGCCCAGCACGTCCTGGGCATTGCGCAGGTTGAGGCGGGCAATGCGCAACTGTTCCTGCAAAGCCAGGCCCTGAAGGTAACTGTCGGCCACCGCGCTGACCAGGGTCAGCGCCACGGTCTGGCGGTCGAAGCGGCTGGCATCCAGGCTGCGCAGGGCGCTGTCACGGGTCGCCCGCAGGCCGCCCCAGAAGTCGATTTCGTAGCTGGCGCTGAGCTGCATGTCGAACGAGGTGCTGGTGGGTTCGCTGCGGCTGACATCCAGTTGGTCATAGCCGTCACCGTGCAGCAGGCGTTGGCGGCTGCCGTCCAGGCCCAGCTTCAACTCCGGCAACAGCGGCGCGCCGGCAATGACCGCGCGGGCCTGGGCCTGGCGTACCCGCGCAGTGGCGGCAGCCAGGTCATGGGCATTGTGCAGGGCGTGCTGTACCAGGCGGTCGAGCTCGCTGCTGGCGAAGGCATGCCACCACTGTGTCGTTGGCAGTTGTGCCGAGGGTGATGCGGCCTCGCCTTGCCAGGCGGATGGCGCGGCGATACCGCTGGCGGGTGTTGGCGGCGTGCTGCAGGCGGCGAGGCATACGCATAAGGTCAACAGGCTGATGCGGCTAGGCAGAGTCATGGGTTATTCGCTGGTAAGGGCTTTGACCGGGTCGAGGCGGGCGGCCTTGCGCGCTGGCATGAAGCCGAACACGATGCCGGTGACGACGGCGCAGGCGAAGGCGCCGAGCATGGCGGGCAGGGCAAAGGCCACCGCCACTTCGGCCAGCATCAGGCCGCCACCGATGGCCAGGGCCAGGACGATGCCGGCCAGGCCGCCGACCATCGACAGCATCACCGCCTCGCTGAGGAATTGCCGCAGGATGTCGCGCTGGCGCGCGCCAGTGGCCATGCGGATGCCGATTTCACGGGTGCGCTCGCGCACCGTCATCAACATGATGTTCATCACGCCGATGCCGCCCACCAGCAGCGAGATCGCGGCGATCGCCCCCAGCATCAGCGACAGGCTGTTCTGCGTGCGCGCCTCGGCCTGGATCAGCGCCGCGTCATTGGTCAGCTCGAAGTCCTGGCGGCCGTTGTGGCGCTGGCGCAGCAGCTTGTCGACGGCCGCTTCGGCCTCGTTGACCCGCGTGGAGTCCAGGGCGGCAACGGCGATGTAGTCCGGGTCGCGCTGGCCGAACAGGCGGATGGCTGCGGCGGAGTAGGGCACCACGATGCGCCCGTCGCTGTCCTGGTCGCCAGAGCTGGCACCCTTGCCGGCCAGGATGCCGACCACCTGGAACGGCACATTGCCGATCAACAGGTACTGCCCCAGAGGGTCGCGCCCAGGGTCGAGCATCTTTTCCCGCACTTTCTGGCCGATCACCGCCACCGCGGCAGCGTTGGCTTCATCGGCATCGGTGTAGAAGCTGCCTTGCACCGCCGGCCAGTTGAAAATCTCGGGGAACCCGGTGTTGTTGCCACCCACATAGAACCGCTGGCTGTTGTTGCCGTGGCGCACCATCATCTTTTCGCCGATCACCGGCATCACGTGCTTGACCTGCGGCAGTTGGCCGATGGCAGCGACATCGTCGAGGGTGATGGTGCCGGCCTGCTCGCCCAGGCTCGCCGGCTTGCCGTTGAGGTAGAGGATGTTCGAGCCGAAGGCTGCCATCTGCGCCATGACCTGGCGCTTGCTGCCTTCGCCCACTGCCAGCATCACCACCACCGAGGCCACGCCGATGACGATGCCCAGCAGGGTCAGGGCGGTGCGGAAGCGGTTGACCCACATCACCCGCCAGGCCGCCTGCAGGGCTTCGAGCAATTCGCCTTTCCACGCCCCGTGCAAGGTCGCGCCACGGTCCAGGCGCTGGCGCAGCTGGGCGGCCTGCAGCCCGCGGCCGTTGTCGACCGTGGGCTTTTCGGCGGCCGAATCGCTGATGATCAGGCCGTCGCGAATTTCGATCACGCGCTGCGCCCGCGCCGCGACGTTGCGGTCATGGGTGATCAGGATGATCACGTGGCCCTGGCTGGCCAGCTCGTCGAGCAACGCCATCACTTCGGTGCCGCTGTGGCTGTCGAGGGCGCCGGTGGGTTCGTCGGCGAGGATGATATGGCCGCCATTCATCAGCGCCCGGGCAATCGACACCCGTTGTTGCTGGCCGCCAGACAACTGGTGCGGGCGGTTGCCGGTGCGGCTGGCCAGGCCCAGGCGGCCGAGCAGGGCGCTGGCACGGGCGTGGCGTTCGCTGGCGGCGAGGCCGGCATAGATGGCTGGCATTTCGACGTTTTCCTGGGCCGAGCCCGAGGGGATCAGGTGGTAGCCCTGAAACACGAAGCCGAACGCCTCGCGGCGCAGCCAGGCCAGTTCGTCGCTGCCCAGTTCGGCCACATCCTTGCCGGCGAAGCGGTAGCTGCCGGAAGTGGGGCGGTCGAGGCAGCCGAGGATATTCATCAAGGTCGACTTGCCGGAGCCGGAGGCGCCGACGATGGCGACGAACTCGCCGGGATGGATGCGCAGGCTGATGCCATGGAGGATATCGACCTTGGGCGTTTCGACGCCGCCGTAGGATTTACGGATGTCGACCAGCTCGATCAGGGGTGTGCTCATTCAACCTCCGCTGACGCCAGGGGCGCCGATCACCAGGCGTTCGCCTTCGTTGAGGCCGTCCAGCACCTGCACGCGCAGGCGGTCGCTGAGGCCGGTGCGTACCTGGCGCTGTTCCACCTTGCCGTCGCGGGTCAGCACATGCGCCAGGCGCAGGCCATCGCCGTCGTCCAGCGCGGCCAGTGGTACGGTCAGCACCTGGCTGGCTTTGCCTGCGACAAAGAACACCTGCGTGGTCATCTCGGCCATCAGCGCGCCGTCCGGGTTGTCGACATCCAGCAGCACGCTGTACTGCACCACCTGGCTGCCGGCACTGCCATTGCTGACGCTGGCCGGGCTGCCGCCACCCTGGCTGGCCTGCTCCAGGGGCTTGGGCGGGATCGGCAGCACTTGCCGCACGGTGCTGGTCCAGCGGCGCTTGCCGCCGGCCAGGGTGGTGAAGTAGGCGGTCATGCCCGGGGTGACCTTGCCGATGTCGGCCTCCGACACCTGGGCCCACACGGTCATCGGCGAGAGCTTGGCGATGCGCAGGATCAGCGGGGTTTGCTGTTGGGCATTGAGGGTTTGACCCTCACGGGCATCCACCGCCACTACCGTGCCGTCCATCGGCGCGTAGATGCGCGTGTAGCCCAGCTCGGCCTCGTCGCTGCGCAGGCTGGCCTGGGCCTGGTGGATCTGCGCCTGGAACATGTCGATGCGCGCCTGGGTGACCTTCAGCTGTGCGGCGGCCGTTTGCACGTCCTCGTCGCGGGTGGCACCGGCGGCGGCCAGGTCCCGTTGGCGTTTGAGCTGCTGCCGGGCCAGTTGGAACTGCGCGCGTTGTTCTGCCAGCTGGGCCTTGAGGTTGTCGATCGAGTAGCGGCCGGCATCCAGCCGGGCCTGCTGGGTCGAAGGGTCGATCTCGACCAGCAGCTGGCCTTTGCGTACCGTGTCGCCGACCTCCACATGCAGGGTGTGGATCTGCCCCGACGCCTGGGCACCGACGTCCACGTAGCGCCTTGGTTGCAGGGTGCCCAGTGCGGTGACGCTGCTTTCGATGTCGGCGCGGGTCACGGCAACCGTGCTGAGCGGCTGTGCGCCGTAGGGCAGGGCCTTCCAGGCCAGCAGGCAGCCCAGGCTGAGCAGGCCCAGGCCGCTGAGCAGGAGCCGGCGACGGGTGTTGGTTAAAGGTCTCATGCAGACATCCAGCCGAGGGGGTGCCAGATAGACGAAAGCGGCAGAAGGGGATTTAGCGCAGTGAGTTTGGCGCGGTCTGTGTAGGAGCGGCCTTGTGTCGCGAAAGGGGTGCGAAGCGCCCCCAGGATCTTCGCATCACTGCAGATTGCCGGGGCCGCTTTGCGGCCCTTTCGCGACACAAGGCCGCTCCCACAGACGGCGCATACACTTGGGGTGGTGGCGGTATTGCTCCATGCACCTTGTTGCTGAGAATAATTATAATTTGTAAGATCGCACGCTGACATCACTCGGTCCCGCGTTGCTGCCTGAAAGGGCTTTCTGGCATAGGCTGGCAGGACGATCTCAGGTAACGTCGTGGAACATTACTATCGCGAACTGGTGGGCTTCCTTTCCGCGCGCCTGGGCAATCGTCAGGCCGCCGAAGACGTGGCGCACGATGCCTACCTGCGGGTGCTGGAACGCACCGACGCCGAGCGCATCGAGCACCCGCGTGCCTTCCTTTACCGCACCGCGCTCAACCTGGTGGTCGACCGCCACCGGCGGCATCAGGTACGCCAGGCCGAGCCGCTGGAGGTGCTGGACAGCGACGAGCGCTGGCATACCCCGGCGCCGACCCACGACATGCAGCTCGACCAGCGCCTGGCGCTGATGCAGCGCGCGCTGGATGAGCTGAGCAAGGTCTGCCGCGACTGCTTCCTGCTGCGCAAGCTCGAAGGCCTGTCACACCAGCAGATTGCCGAGCACCTGGGTATTTCCCGCAGCCTGGTGGAGAAGCACATCGTCAATGCCATGAAGCACTGCCGGGTGCGCATGCGCGAGTGGGAATCCTGATCGCCGGGTTGAATGCAGATGAAAATTCCGTCAGTCGATCACTTGATTTCCACGGTTTTCCCGACTTCTATCAAAGAAGACCCCTGCCAGGCGTAGCCTTGGCGGCAGCCGTTACTGGCGCAGTATGGTCATGGAGCCTACCCATTACCCAACTGCCCAGGTCCCGCCATGGCCAACAAGACCCTGCGCATCCTCATCGCCGACGCACACCCCTGCCAGCGCCTGCAACTGGAGCGGCTGCTCAACGGCCTGGGCTACTACCGGATAGCGCCAGTGGACAGTTTCGAGGAGTTGCAGCGCCTGGTGCTGAGTGCCTTGCAGCCTTTCCACCTGCTGTTGGGCAATATCGAGCTGGCCAGCCATGTCGGGGTCGACCTGGCGCGCTTCTGTCGCGTCAGCACGCAGATCCAGCACGCCCTTCTTTATCACTCTACCCAGTTGCAAGTGCCCTTGGTGCCGCAGACCGAGCGCCAGGCCGTCAGCCTGAGCCTGCCCCAGGTGCCGGACAACGAGGCACTGGAGGCGTTCATGGCGATCATCGATACGCCGCTGTTGGTCGGCAAGCTGCCGCTGCCGGGCGCCATGCCGGCTGCCACGGTAAGGCCACGGCCGAAGGCCAATTTCGTCAACACCATGTTCAACCGCTAAAGCCGCAGCGGGCAGGGCAAGGGGGCAGCTATTTGCTATCCTCTTGCCCTTTGCCGATTTGCGGACCCTGCCATGACTGCCATCGATACCGCTCGCCCGCCCCGGTTCAGCCGCGGCGACCACCGGACCCTGGGCCTGGCGGCGTTGGGCGGCGCGCTGGAAATCTACGACTTCATCATCTTCGTATTCTTTGCGCTGACCCTCAGCCAGCTGTTCTTCCCGCCCGAGATGCCCGAATGGCTGCGCCTGCTGCAAAGCTTCGGAATCTTCGTCACCGGCTACCTGGCGCGGCCGCTGGGCGGCATCCTGATGGCGCACTTCGCCGACCACCTGGGACGCAAGCGGGTCTTCAGCCTGAGCATCCTGATGATGGCCCTGCCGTGCCTGTTGATCGGGGTGATGCCGACCTACGCCGACATCGGCTATGCCGCGCCGCTGATCCTGCTGGCACTGCGTATCCTGCAGGGCGCGGCGGTGGGCGGCGAGGTGCCGAGTGCCTGGACCTTCGTCGCCGAGCACGCGCCAGCCGGGCGGCGCGGTTATGCCCTGGGCTTCCTGCAGGCCGGCCTGACCTTTGGCTATCTGCTGGGGGCACTGACCGCGACCTTGCTGGCGCAAGTGTTCACCCCGCAGGAAATCCTCGACTACGCCTGGCGCTACCCGTTCCTGCTCGGCGGGGTATTCGGCGTGATCGGCGTATGGCTGCGTCGTTGGCTCAGCGAAACACCGGTGTTCCTTGCCCTGCGCGCGCGCCAGGAGCAGCCGGTGAGCTTCCCGCTGCGGCGGGTGCTGGGCGAACACCGCCGGGCGTTGATCCCGGCGGCGCTGCTGACCTGCGTGCTGACTTCCGCCGTGGTGGTGCTGGTGGTGATTACCCCGACAGTGATGCAGCAGCGCTTCGGCATGAGTGCCGGACACACCTTTGCCCTGAGCAGCGGGGGCATCGTCTTCCTCAACATCGGCTGCGTGCTGGCCGGGCTGCTGGTCGACCGTGCAGGTGCCTGGCGCGCACTGATGCTCTACAGCCTGTTGCTGCCGGTGGGCATCGGCGCGTTGTATGCCAGCCTGGTGGGGCAGTGGGGCATGACCTGGCTAGCCTATGCGCTGGCGGGCCTGTCCTGCGGCGTGGTGGGCGTGGTGCCGTCAGTGATGGTCGGGTTGTTCCCGGCCGAGATCCGCGTGTCGGGCATCTCCTTTACCTATAACGTGGCCTACGCGCTTTGGGCCAGCACCACGCCGCTGGCGCTGATTGCGCTGATGCCGTGGAGCCCGTGGGTGTGTGTCGGCTTTTGTCTGGTCATGGGTACGGTGGGGTTGCTGACGGCCTTGTATTTCGGGCGTCGGGAGCCATTGGCGTTTGCCGCGGAGCCGATGCCGGTAATGTGTGGTGAAAAATAGTTTTCTGTTGTCTGTTCTGGCCTCATCGCCGGCAAGCCAGCTCCCACAGGGGATCGCGCCAACTTTTAGAGTTTGAGCAAAACAGTCGCTCCCACAGGGATAGCGCATGGCTCGAGGTCGATGCGGTCGAGGTGGGAGCTGGCTTGCCGGCGATGAGGCCAGAACAGGTAAAACAAAAAGCCCCCGGCTCGTGAGAACCGGGGGCTTTTCGTTAGCGCAGGGCAGGGGCCTTACATGTTCGGGTAGTTCGGCCCGCCAGC
Source organism: Pseudomonas sp. B14(2017) (assembly GCF_002113255.1). Classification (NCBI taxonomy): domain Bacteria; kingdom Pseudomonadati; phylum Pseudomonadota; class Gammaproteobacteria; order Pseudomonadales; family Pseudomonadaceae; genus Pseudomonas; species Pseudomonas sp. B14(2017). The sequence continues at coordinate 45,247 of NZ_NEJY01000025.1, read as the reverse complement.
GCCTTCAGGGGTGACCCAGGTGATGTTCTGGGCCGGGTCCTTGATGTCGCAGGTCTTGCAGTGCACGCAGTTCTGCGCGTTGATCTGGAAGCGCTTGCTGCCATCCTCCTGAGTGACCACTTCGTACACGCCTGCGGGGCAGTAGCGCTGGGCCGGCTCGTCGTACAGCGGCAGGTTGCTGGCGATCGGCACGTTCGGGTCGGTCAGTTTCAGGTGGCAGGGTTGTTCCTCTTCGTGGTTGGTGCTGGAGAGGAATACCGAGCTGAGCTTGTCGAAGCTGAGCTTGCCGTCCGGTTTCGGGTAGTCGATCTTCTGCGACTCGGCCGCCAGCTTCAGGCAGGCGTAGTCCGGCTTGGTGTCGTGCAGGGTGAACGGCAGCTTGCCGCCGAACCAGTTCTGGTCCACATAGTTGAACGCAGCGCCCAGCAGCGGGCCGAACTTGTGCATGGCCGGGCCGAAATTGCGGCTGGCGAACAGCTCCTCGTACAGCCAGCTGGCCTTGAAGGCGCTGACGTAGCCGTTGAGCTGGTCACCGCCTTCGCTGCCGGCGATCAGTGCGTCAGCCACCGCTTCGGCGGCCAGCATGCCGGACTTCATCGCGGTGTGGCTGCCCTTGATCTTGGCGAAGTTCAGGGTGCCCAGGTCGCAGCCGATCAGCGCGCCGCCGTTGAAGACCATCTTCGGCAGCGAGTTGAAGCCGCCCTTGCAGATGGCACGGGCACCGTAGCTGATGCGCTTGCCGCCTTCGAGATATTGCGCCATCACCGGGTGGTGCTTGAGGCGCTGGAACTCGTCGAACGGCGACAGGTACGGGTTGGCGTAGGACAGGTCGACGATCAGGCCGACCACCACCTGGTTGTTTTCCAGGTGATAGAGGAACGAACCACCGGTGTTGTCCTTGGCCATCACGTCCAGCGGCCAGCCGGCGGTGTGCACCACCAGGCCCTGCTCGTGCTTGGCCGGGTCGATTTCCCAGATTTCCTTCAGGCCGATGCCGTAGTGCTGCACATCGGATTCGCTATCCAGGTTGAAGCGCTTGATCAGCTGCTTGCCGATGTGGCCACGGCAGCCTTCGGCGAACAGGGTGTACTTGCCACGCAGCTCCATGCCAGGGGTGTACATGCCATCTTTCGGGTTGCCTTCACGGTCCACACCCATGTCGCCGGTGACAATGCCGCGTACCACGCCGTTTTCATCGAACAGCGCTTCCTGGGCGGCGAAGCCCGGGTAGACTTCCACGCCCAGGTTCTCGGCCTGCTGGGCCAGCCAGCGGCACAGGTTGCCCAGCGAGATGATGTAGTTGCCCTGGTTGTGCATGGTCTTGGGCACGAACAGGTCAGGCACCTTGGTCGAACTGCCGGCATCCTTGAGCACGTAGATGTCGTCACGCTTCACTTCGGTGTTCAGCGGCGCGCCGAGCTCTTTCCAGTCTGGGAACAGCTCGTTCAGGGCACGGGGTTCGAACACCGCGCCGGAGAGGATGTGGGCGCCGACTTCAGAGCCTTTTTCCACCACGCAGACGCTGATTTCGCTACCGGCTTCGGCGGCCTTCTGCTTCAGGCGGCAGGCGGCGGACAGGCCCGCCGGGCCGGCGCCGACGATGACCACGTCGAATTCCATGTATTCGCGTTCCACTGGTTCTCTCCTACTCATCAAGGCTCGTGCTGTTGCTTTGTCTTATGGGTGCGCGGGGCATTCGCAGCGGTTCTACGCAACGGCGGAACTGTAGCTGGGCAAATGACGGACTACACCGTTTTGTCTTGGCCGCGCATTATATCTACACCACTTGGCGGGTCCAATACAAACGTTTGTTTGAATTTGCCGCAGGCCAGTAAAATCACAGGAACGCGGCTGGAGGGTGACCGATTTGCCGTATTGACCGGATTGGGTGTTACGGTCAAGATACGAGCGGTTTTAAGTTCGCCGTAGGCTTGCAGCCGGGCGCAGGTACACCTCTAAAGACCAGGTGTGGAGCAGGGTTTTGCGGCCTTGGGCCGGTTTGTAGTGGAGTTTACACGCCACGACAGAAAATGACCCGTGAGTATTTGTCGCAAGAGTCCGGACAAGACTGTTCGGTCACTGTGAAGTTACCGCCTCCCGGTACGTTTTTAGAGGTGCCCTTGTACCCACGCGCATCGCAGGGCTCTGCCCCTGGCGACTATCTATTCACCGGAGAGTAACGAGGAATCCATGAAGGTTCTTGTAGCTGTCAAACGAGTGGTCGACTACAACGTCAAGGTTCGCGTCAAGGCGGACAACTCCGGCGTCGACCTTGCTAACGTCAAGATGTCCATGAACCCCTTCTGCGAAATCGCCGTGGAAGAAGCCGTACGCCTGAAGGAAAAGGGCGTCGCGTCCGAGATCGTCGTCGTTTCCGTCGGCCCGACTACTGCCCAGGAGCAACTGCGTACTGCCCTGGCCCTGGGTGCCGACCGTGCCATCCTGGTCGAAGCCGCTGACGAACTGAATTCCCTGGCTGTGGCCAAGGCGCTGAAAGCCGTTGTCGACAAAGAGCAGCCTCAGCTGGTCATCCTCGGCAAGCAGGCCATCGACAGCGACAACAACCAGACCGGCCAGATGCTGGCTGCGCTGACCGGCTTCGCCCAAGGCACCTTCGCCTCCAAGGTGGAAGTGGCTGGCGACAAGCTGAACGTCACCCGTGAAATCGACGGCGGCCTGCAGACCGTTGCACTGAACCTGCCGGCCATCGTCACCACCGACCTGCGCCTGAACGAGCCACGCTACGCGTCGCTGCCGAACATCATGAAGGCCAAGAAGAAGCCGCTGGAGACCGTTACTCCAGACGCGCTGGGTGTTTCCCTCGCCTCCACCAACAAGACCCTGAAGGTTGAAGCCCCGGCTGCCCGCAGCGCTGGCATCAAGGTCAAATCGGTGGCCGAACTGGTCGAGAAGCTGAAGAACGAAGCGAAGGTAATCTAAATGACTATCCTGGTTGTCGCTGAATACGAAAACGGTGCCGTAGCCCCGGCCACCCTGAACACTGTTGCCGCTGCCGCCAAGATCGGTGGTGATGTGCACGTGCTGGTCGCAGGCCAGAACGTGGGCGGCGTTGCCGAGTCCGCAGCCAAGATCGCTGGCGTGGCCAAGGTGCTGATTGCCGATAACGCTGCCTACGCCCACGCCCTGCCAGAAAACGTTGCGCCGCTGATCGTCGAGCTGGCCAAGGGCTACAGCCACGTGCTGGCTCCGGCCACCACCAACGGCAAGAACATCCTGCCGCGCGTTGCCGCGCTGCTGGACGTGGACCAGATCTCCGAGATCATCTCGGTCGAGTCCGCCGACACCTTCAAGCGCCCGATCTATGCCGGTAACGCCATTGCCACCGTGCAATCGAGCGCTGCCATCAAGGTCATCACCGTGCGTACCACCGGCTTCGACGCCGTGGCCGCCGAAGGTGGTTCGGCTGCCATCGAAGCCGTTGGCGCTGCGCACAACGCCGGCATCTCGGCCTTCGTTGGTGAAGAGCTGGCCAAGTCCGACCGCCCAGAGCTGACCGCTGCCAAGATCGTCGTTTCCGGCGGCCGTGGCATGGGCAATGGTGACAACTTCAAGCACCTGTACAGCCTGGCCGACAAGCTCGGCGCTGCCGTCGGTGCTTCGCGCGCCGCGGTCGACGCCGGCTTCGTGCCGAACGACATGCAGGTCGGCCAGACCGGCAAGATCGTTGCGCCACAGCTGTACATCGCCGTCGGTATCTCCGGTGCGATCCAGCACCTGGCCGGCATGAAGGACTCCAAAGTGATCGTGGCGATCAACAAGGACGAAGAAGCGCCGATCTTCCAGGTAGCCGACTACGGCTTGGTCGCTGACCTGTTCGAAGCGGTTCCGGAGCTGGAAAAGCTGGTCTGATCCGCCTGCTTCACTTATAAAGAACCCGGCCCTCGTACAGGGGGCCGGGTTTTTTTGTGGTCAGTTCCGGCCCGATCGCTGGCAAGCCGGCTCCACAGGTACAGCGCAGTTCTCAAGGGCGGTGCTGTACCTGTGTGGAGCTGGCTTGCCGGCGATTGGGCCGGGCAAAGCAATACAAGGAGTGAGCAATGGTGCTGCGTAAAGCAGGCAGGGTGCTGGCATGCATGGCGGTGCTGGTTTCGCCGCTGGCCATGGCGGCAGGCAAGTGCGAACGCCTGGTGGCAACCGGCAGCCCTGACGCGCCGCCCTATTCGTGGCAGGACCCGAACGACCCGAAACACCTGATCGGCGCCAACGTCGATCTGCTGCGCCAGGTCGCTGGCGAGCTGGGCGTGAAGGTGGAGGTGCTGAGCGCCGGTCGTCGTGACCAGGCGCTGGAAGAAGTACGTAGCGGGCGCATGGACCTGCTGCTCGACACCCCCATGCAGGTGGAGCAACTGACCGCGCTGGACTACATCCATCCACCCCTGCAGCTCAACGAATACCTGGTGTGGACGCGTCACGACGCCACACTGGCCTTCGAGGGCCCGGCGGACCTGGCCCAGTACCAGGGCAGTTTGTCCGAGCGTGCGCGGCTGACCCCGGCCTTTACTGCTTTCGCCAAGGCCCAGCTGAAGCTGGTGCCGGCACAGAACCTGACCCAGGCGTTCCAGAAGCTGGTGCTCGGCCAGGTGGATTATGTGCTCGCTGGCCGCTATTCGGGCATGGCCATGGCCCAGAGCCTGGGCATGAGCAATGACCTGATCGCCCGCGGCCTGCCGGTGGATCGGCCGGGCCTGTACCTGGCCCTGTCGCACAATTCGGCCTGCAATGACAGCTGGTTGCGTGGGCAATTGGCGAAAAAACTGACAGAATTGCCGATCTCCGGAGCATCCGAGGCCGTGCTGCAACGTAATGTCGAGCGCTGGAAAGCGCAGCTGCAGGTGCCGTCGGACGCCCCCAAACACTAGGAAGATTGCGTGAGAACCCAACCACTAATCCTTGCCCTGGCCGTGCTCGGCCTGGCTGGCTGCGCCAACGATCCGGCCCCTAACGAGCAGATGCGCATTTCCGAACAGGCACTGGAGCAGGCCAGGGCCGTCGGTGCCACCGAGCAGGTCGATGCGCTCAAGCTGGCTGAAGACAAGCTGGCCCGGGCCAAGGCCAACATGCTCACCGAAGACTACCGCGATGCGCGCATGCGTGCCGAGCAGGCCGAACTGGATGCGCGCCTGGCCGAGGCTCAGGTACTGAACCAGAAGAGCGAAGAGCAGCTGCAACTGCTGCAGTCGCGGGTCCAGCGCCTGCGCAAACAGTTGGAGGTGCAGCCATGATCCGTCGTGTGCCATTGGCCGCGTTGGCAGTGCTGGCGCTGGCTGCAGGTTTGCAAGGTTGCGCCAGCCAGCGCAGCAGCGCAGCGCTGGATGATGCCACTGCAGCTTTCCAGAAGGTCAAGGATGATTCCAATGTGTTGCGCAGCGCGCCGCGTGACGTGATTCGCGCAGGCGAGTCGCTGGCCCGTGCCGAGCGCCTGTCCAGCTACATCGGCACCGGTGCCGACGTGCGCCATTACGCCTTCCTGAGCCAGCGCTACAGCGAAATTGCCAGCGAGCATGCCAAGCTGGCGCTGAACCAGGAACGCCAGGCCAAGCTCGACCTGGAGCGCCAGCGCCTGCAGCTGGCCCTGCGCGAGGCCAAGCTGGCCAGTGTTCAGCAGCAGGGCAAGTGGGTCGAGTCGCAGATCGCCGCGCTGGCCTCGGAGCAGGCCGACCGAGGTCTGGTGATGACCCTGGGGGACGTGCTGTTCGACACCGGCCGCGCCGACCTGAAGAACTCGGCCAGCCGTACCGTGCTCAAGCTGGTGCAGTTCCTCCAGCTCAACCCGCGCCGGGTGGTGCGGATCGAAGGCTATACCGACAGCACCGGCCCGGCCGAGGACAACCTGAAGCTGTCCCGTGACCGGGCGCAGGCCGTGGCCGACATGCTGGTAGACCTGGGCATCGACGAGAAGCGCCTGCAGGTCGAGGGCTATGGCGACCAGTACCCGATCGAGGCCAATGCCTCGGAGCGGGGCAGGGCGCAGAACCGTCGGGTGGAGATCGTGTTCTCCGATGACAAAGGCAAGCTGGCGCCAGCACGCTGAATCATGTGAAAGGGGCCGCTTTGCGGCCCATCGCAGGCAAGCCAGATCCCACAGGTGATGCACAGGGTTTGAGGTCAATGCGTCAAGGTGGGAGCTGGCTTGCCGGCGATGGGGTGCGAAGCAGCCCCGCTTTTCGTCGGGCTACCCGGGCTTGATCGTTTCCATGGCTGTCACGCAACTGTATTGTTGACTATCCTGCGATCTGTCCCAGTACACTTTGCAACTGTTACGGTATCCTCTACCGTCAGACACAAGAACAACGAGCCCGTCCGCGCGTCGAGAGCCAGCCATGACCAACCTGCTGTTGTACCAGCGTATCGCCCAGCAACTGGCCGATGACATCCGTCGTGGTGTCTACCAGCCAGGCGAGCGGGTACCCTCCGTGCGCAAGATGAGCGCCCAGCTCAATGTCAGCCATGCCACGGTGCTGCAGGCCTATGCCAATCTCGAGGATCAGGGGCTGATCCGTGCGCGGCCGCAGTCCGGCTACTACGTGCACCAGACCCCGGCCCTGACCGCGCAGACCCCGGACATCGCCCGGGTCGAGCGCCCCGGCCTGGTCACCCGCGCCAGTATCATCCAGCAGGTGCTGACCGAGGCTCGCCGTGATGGCGTGTTCCCGTTCGGCGCCGCTGTGCCGCACGTCGACTACCTGCCGGTCCGTGCCTTGCACCAGCAGATTGCCAAGGTCACGCGCTTCCACAGCCCGCGTGCCTTCAGCTACATGTTCAGCCCCGGTTTCGAGCCGCTGCGCCGGCAGATCGCCATTCGCATGCGTGATGCCGGTGTGCTGGTCGACCCGCGTGAAGTGATCGTGACCCATGGCTGTGTCGATGCGCTGCAGATGTCTCTGCGCGTGCTGACCCGTCCCGGCGACCTGATCGCCGCCGAATCGCCCACCTATTACGGGCTGCTGCAACTGGCCGACCTGCTGGGCCTGAAGGTGATCGAGATCCCCAGCGACCCGTCCACTGGTATCAGCCTCGAAGCGCTGCAACTGGCGGCAAACCAGTGGTCGATCAAGGCCCTGGTTCTGACTGCGCGCCTCAGCAACCCGCTGGGTGGCACTGTCCCGGAAGAGCGGCAGAAGCAGTTGCTGCGCCTGGCGTCGGACTTCGATATCCAGATCGTCGAGGATGACATCTATGGCGAGCTGATGTTCGAGCAGGGCAAGACCAAGGCGCTCAAGGCATTCGACCGGCTGGACCGTGTGATCTATTGCTCGAGTTTTTCCAAGACCCTGTCCCCCGGCGTGCGCGTTGGCTGGATGATCGCCGGGCGCTATCAGGACGAGATCCAGCGCCTGCAAACCTTCACCACCCACTCGGCCTGCAGCGTGACGCAGATGGGTGTGGCGGCCTACCTGGAAAATGGCGGCTACGACCGGCACCTGCGTTACATCCGCCAGGAGTACCGCAAGAACCTCAGTGCCTACCAGCTGGCGGTGCAGCAGCACTTCCCCGAGGGTACCCAGATGACCCGGCCGACGGGCGGTTTCATCCTGTGGGTGAGCCTGCCGGGGCGGGTCAATACCCAGGAGCTGCATGTGCGCGCGCTGGAGCAGGGCATCAGTATTGCGCCGGGGTTGATCTTCAGTAACACCGAGCAGTTCAACCACTGTATCCGGCTTAATTGCGGTATACCCTGGAACAAGGAAGCCGAGCGCGCGGTGATCACGCTCGGTTTGCTGGCTCAGCAATTGTGCCGGGAGCCAGCAGCGGCACTTTTGTAGGCTTGCCACGCGCCCGTGGAACAGGGAGCATACGCACTTTTCCTGCCAGTCTGTCTATTTGCCATGAATGCTTTGCGCCGTTTTGCCCTGATCTTGTGCCTTGTACCGCTCGGCAGCCTGGCTGGTGTTGCCCAGGCTGCGCAGCCGGCAGGCCAGGCGCAGGCGGCGCCGGTGCAGAAAGCCAAGCCGGTGCAGAAGGCCGCAGCCAGGCCAGCGCACAAGCAGCCTGCAAAAAAAGCCGGTAACAGCAAGGCCAGGCCGGCGCGCAAGCAGGTGAGCAAGGAGGTTGCCAAGCCGCTACCCAAGGCGAAGCTGGACCTCAGCCTGCCGGCCGATATGGTCGATGGCCTTGAGCCGAATGTGGGCAGCCCTTCGCCGATACAGCGACGCAAACCTTTGCTGCCACCCATGTTCACTGAAAAGCCGGAGACCAGCGATAGCCCGTTCCAGCTCAATGGCCGGTTGATCAGCAACGAAATGCAGCTGCAGCTGCGCAATGACAGCCGTCGCGACGTGGAAGGGGCGGCCATCGATTTCGAGTACCGCCAGTAGCTGGCGAACTGACTACCGGGTCACGGCAGATTTCATCATGCCAGCAATTTCAAACGCCTGTTTGAGCGGTTACTATCCAGGGACGTTCGTCCCGTTTTGTTCCAGGGAGTCCTGATTTTGGTGAATAGCCATGAATTGCCGTGAGGGCTGTGGTGCCTGCTGCATCGCCCCGTCCATCACCTCTGCGATGCCGCGCATGCCCAATGGCAAGCCGGCTGGCGAGCGCTGCCTGCACCTGACCGTCGACAACCTCTGCGACCTGTTCGGCAAGCCCGAGCGGCCGGCAGTGTGTGGCGGTTTCAAGGCGGATGTGGAGGTGTGCGGCAGTGACCGTGACGAGGCCATCAGGATTCTTGGCTGGTGGGAGCAGATGACGGCGGCGTGACAGGCTGGATCTTCGACAACAAGGATAAACATGATGAGATCGTTCAAGCGTATTGCTCTGCTGTGTGGCATGGGTGTTCTGCTGTCGCCCGCGGCCTGGGCCGAAAACTGGCAGGTGGCCAAGGACGAGGAGGGGATCAAGGTTTCCCTCAGTGAAGTGGCTGGTTCCAAGTACAAGGCCTATCAAGGCGTCACCGTGATCAAGGCGCCGCTGGCCAAGGTGCAGGCGTTGCAGGAGGATGTGGTCGGGGCTTGTGCATGGATTCACGAATGCAAGTCGCAGAAGCTGCTCAAGCACGAAGGTGACCAGAGCTGGACCTACACCCAGTTCAATACGCCGTGGCCGGTGACGCCGCGTGACTCGGTATTGCATGTGACCACGGTCAAGGGGGCTGATGGCAGCCTGGTGCGCAACCTGAAGGAAGAGCCGACCTACGTCCCGGAAGAGAAGGGCTTTGTGCGGGTGGCGAAGGTCGAAGGCTTCTGGAAGCTGGTGCCCAAGGGTGACAGCACGGAAGTGACCTATCAGGTGCACACCGAGCCGGGTGGTAGCGTGCCGGCGATGGTGGCCAACAAGTTCGTGGTGGATGCGCCGTTCAATACCCTGAAAGGGTTGCGAGAGCGGGCTGAGAAAAACTGAGGCATTGTGTCGGCTTTGTGAGGTGGCGGCCCTGGTGGGGGGCTGCTTCTTGTGGGAGCGGCCTTGCGTCGCGAAAGGGCTGCGGAGCAGCCCCGGCAATATAGCGGTAAGCCTAAGATCCCGGGGCCGCTCCGCGCCCCTTTCGCGACACAAGGCCGCTCCCACAAAACCGCATCGCGTCGAGCAGAAATAAAAAAGGCTGCCCGAGGGCAGCCTTTTTGCGTTCGGCTATGGAAGCTTACTTGCGGTCCTGTAGCGCAACGATGTCGCGCTTCTGCTCGCCGGTGTACAGCTGGCGCGGGCGGCCGATCTTGTACGGGCTGGAGAGCATTTCTTTCCAGTGCGAGATCCAGCCCACGGTACGTGCCAGGGCGAAGATCACGGTGAACATGCTGGTCGGAATGCCGATCGCCTTGAGGATGATCCCCGAGTAGAAGTCGACGTTCGGGTACAGCGAGCGCTCGATGAAGTACGGATCGGTCAGGGCGATCTCTTCCAGGCGCATGGCCAGTTCCAGCTGCGGGTCGTTCTTGATGCCCAGCTCGCGCAGGACTTCGTCGCAGGTCTGCTTCATCACGGTGGCGCGCGGGTCGCGGTTCTTGTACACGCGGTGACCGAAGCCCATGAGCTTGAACGGGTCGTTCTTGTCCTTGGCCTTGGCGATGAACTTGTCGATGTTCGAGACATCGCCGATTTCATCGAGCATGGTCAGTACCGCTTCGTTCGCACCTCCGTGGGCCGGGCCCCAGAGTGCGGCGATACCGGCGGCGATACAGGCGAACGGGTTGGCACCCGACGAACCGGCCAGACGAACGGTAGAAGTGGAGGCGTTCTGCTCGTGGTCGGCGTGGAGGATGAAGATCCGGTCCATCGCCTTGGCCAGCACCGGGCTGATCGGTTTGATCTCGCACGGGGTGTTGAACATCATGTGCAGGAAGTTTTCCGCGTACGACAGGTCGTTGCGCGGATACATCATCGGCTGGCCCATGGAGTACTTGTAAACCATCGCGGCCAGGGTCGGCATCTTGGCGACCAGGCGCACCGCGGAAATTTCGCGGTGTTGCGGGTTATTGATGTCCAGGGAGTCGTGATAGAACGCCGACAGGGCGCCGACCACGCCGCACATCACCGCCATCGGGTGGGCGTCGCGGCGGAAGCCGTTGAAGAAGGACTTCAGCTGCTCGTGAACCATGGTGTGGTTCTTCACGGTGCTGACGAACTGGGCCTTCTGCTCGGCATTCGGCAGTTCGCCGTTGAGCAGCAGGTAGCAGGTTTCGAGGTAGTCGGACTTTTCGGCGAGCTGCTCGATCGGGTAGCCGCGGTGCAGCAGGATACCTTTGTCGCCGTCAATGTAGGTGATCTTCGACTCGCACGAGGCGGTCGCCATGAAACCAGGGTCGAAGGTGAAGTGACCAGTGGCCCCCAACCCGCGGACGTCGATTACATCAGGACCAACGGTGCCGGTTAAAATGGGCAGCTCGACGGGGGCAGCGCCCTCGATGACCAACTGCGCTTTTTTGTCAGCCATGTGGCCTCCTATTAATGCTTGAAATCATCAGACAGACCCCCCACGCAGGGCCCGCACCACTATAGAGGGATAAATTCAGATGTCAATTTGCCTAAAGGCTTGTTGAAACAGGCATTGAGGCCTGATTTTTCGCGAAATTCTCGCCCATTTACGCCTTTTGTGCGTTAAAGGCAATGCGCTATTTGGGCTACCCCGTCACGTTGTCATAAGCAGCCTAACTGTCTATACTCGCAACCCGACCGCCAGGGGCTTGCAAGCCCGAACTGCTGGGGGTCGCCGTTCCCTGGGTGGTGGGTACCTGACCAGTACACTTACCAACAACTTTGCCCTGATTCGCTAGGGGCTCTTCAGTGTGAAAAAAGCCGTGAAAAGCCAACGACCTGTAAACCTAGACCTAAGGACCATCAAGCTCCCCGTCACTGCGTACACGTCCATCCTGCATCGTATCTCCGGCGTCATCCTGTTCCTTGGCCTTGCCATCATGCTTTATGCACTGGGCAAGTCGCTGGGTTCCGAGGAAGGCTTTGGTGAGGTGAAGGCGTGTCTGACCAGCCCGCTGGCCAAATTCGTGACCTGGGGCCTGCTATCCGCCCTGCTTTATCACCTCGTGGCAGGTGTACGTCACCTGATCATGGACATGGGCATCGGTGAGACGCTGGAAGGCGGCAAGCTGGGCTCGAAAATCGTGATCGTCATCTCCGTGGTGCTGATCGTTCTGGTGGGAGTTTGGGTATGGTAACCAATGTCACGAACCTGTCGCGTTCGGGCCTCTATGACTGGATGGCGCAGCGCGTTTCTGCGGTCGTTCTCGCGGCTTACTTCCTCTTCCTGATCGGCTACGTGGTCGCCCACCCAGGCATCGACTACACCCAGTGGCATGGTCTGTTCTCCAACAACGCGATGCGGATCTTCAGTCTGCTGGCCCTCGTTGCCCTGGGCGCTCACGCCTGGGTCGGCATGTGGACCATTGCGACCGACTACCTGACGCCAATGTCGTTCGGCAAGTCGGCAACTGCGATTCGTTTCCTGTTCCAGGCGGTATGCGGCGTTGCGATGTTCGCTTACTTCGTCTGGGGTGTGCAGATTCTCTGGGGTATCTGATCCATGGCTAGCATTCCAACCATTTCCTTCGACGCCATCATCATCGGTGGCGGCGGCGCCGGCATGCGCGCAGCGCTGCAGCTGGCTCAAGGCGGCCACAAGACTGCCGTGGTCACCAAGGTCTTCCCGACCCGTTCGCACACTGTATCCGCCCAGGGCGGCATCACCTGCGCCATCGCTTCGGCCGACCCGAACGACGACTGGCGCTGGCACATGTACGATACCGTCAAAGGCTCCGACTACATCGGTGACCAGGACGCTATCGAATACATGTGTCAGGAAGGCCCGGCTGCGGTCTTCGAGCTGGACCACATGGGCCTGCCGTTCTCGCGTACCGAAACCGGCCGCATCTACCAGCGTCCGTTCGGTGGCCAGTCCAAGGACTTCGGTAAAGGTGGCCAGGCCGCCCGTACCTGTGCTGCTTCCGACCGTACCGGTCACGCGCTGCTGCACACCCTGTACCAGGGCAACCTGAAGGCAGGCACTACCTTCCTCAACGAGTACTACGCTGTTGACCTGGTGAAGAACCAGGACGGCGCGTTCGTCGGTGTGATCGCAATCTGCATCGAAACCGGCGAAACCATGTACATCAAGTCCAAGGCCACCGTTCTGGCCACTGGCGGTGCCGGTCGTATCTACGCCTCCACCACCAACGCCCTGATCAACACCGGTGACGGTATCGGCATGGCGCTGCGTGCAGGCGTGCCGGTGCAGGACATCGAGATGTGGCAGTTCCACCCGACCGGCATCGCCGGCGCCGGTGTACTGGTTACCGAAGGTTGCCGCGGTGAAGGTGGCTACCTGATCAACGCCCACGGCGAGCGCTTCATGGAGCGTTACGCGCCGAACGCGAAAGACCTGGCCGGCCGCGACGTGGTTGCCCGTTCCATGGTCAAGGAAATCATCGCCGGCAACGGCGTGGGCCCGAACAAGGACCACGTGCTGCTGAAGCTGGACCACCTGGGCGAGGAAGTGCTGCACAGCCGCCTGCCAGGTATCTGCGAGCTGTCCAAGACCTTCGCCCACGTCGACCCAGTCGTCGCGCCGGTCCCGGTCGTACCGACCTGCCACTACATGATGGGCGGCGTTGCCACCAATATTCATGGCCAGGCCATCACCATGGACGCCGAAGGCAAGGACCAAATCATCCCGGGTCTGTTCGCAGTGGGTGAAGTGGCGTGCGTATCGGTCCACGGTGCCAACCGCCTGGGCGGCAACTCGCTGCTCGACCTGGTGGTATTCGGTCGTGCCGCTGGCCTGCACCTGGAAAAATCGCTGTCCGACGGCGTGGAATACCGCGACGCCAGCGACACCGATATCGATGTTGCCCTGAACCGCCTGAACAAGCTCAACGAGCGTACCGCTGGCGAAGACGTTGCCAGCCTCAAGCGCGAGCTGCAGAGCTGCATGCAGAACTACTTCGGTGTATTCCGTACCGGCGAATACATGCAGAAGGGTATCGAGCAGCTGGCCGGCCTGCGTGACCGTATTGCCAACGTCAAGATCAACGACAAGTCCCAGGCCTTCAACACCGCGCGTATCGAAGCGCTGGAGCTGCAGAACCTGCTGGAAGTCGCCGAAGCTACCGCCATCGCGGCCGAAGCCCGTAAAGAGTCCCGCGGCGCCCACGCCCGTGAAGACTTCGAAGACCGTGACGACGAAAACTGGCTGTGCCACACCCTGTACTACCCGGGTGAGAAACGCGTTGCCAAGCGCGGCGTCAACTTTGCGCCGAAGACTGTTCCAGCCTTCGAACCAAAAGTCCGGACTTACTAAGGGTGGCTGCTATGTTGAAAGTCGAAGTTTATCGTTACAACCCGGACACCGACTCGGCGCCCAAAATGGAGTCGTTCGACGTCGATACCGGCGGCAAGGACCTGATGGTTCTCGATGTATTGGCGCTGATCAAGGAAAAGGACGAAGGTTTCTCGTACCGTCGCTCCTGCCGTGAAGGCGTTTGCGGTTCCGACGGCATGAACATGAACGGCAAGAACGGCCTGGCCTGCATCACCCCGCTGTCGGCGGTGGTGAAGGGCAACAAGCTGGTTCTGCGCCCGCTGCCGGGCCTGCCGGTCATTCGTGACCTGGTCGTCGACATGAGCATCTTCTACAAGCAGTACGAGAAGGTGAAGCCGTTCCTGCAGAACGACACTCCTGCGCCGGCCATCGAGCGCCTGCAGTCGCCGGAAGACCGCGACAAGCTGGACGGCCTGTACGAGTGCATCCTGTGCGCTTGCTGCTCGACTTCCTGCCCATCGTTCTGGTGGAACCCGGACAAGTTCCTGGGCCCGGCCGCACTGCTGCAAGCCTATCGCTTCCTGGCCGACAGCCGTGACACCAAGACCCAGGAGCGCCTGGCGTCCCTGGATGACCCGTTCAGCGTATTCCGCTGCCGCGGGATCATGAACTGCGTCAACGTTTGCCCGAAAGGTCTGAACCCGACCAAGGCAATCGGCCACGTACGTAACATGCTGCTGCAAAGCGGCACCTGATACAAAGTGTTGTACCTGCAGTAAGCCGAGGTGCGGGTGGTGAGCCCGCACTGAGGTAAAACCCGAACAAGGGCTCACAAAGCCCGCGTTCATTACCTATGAAGATATGAGACCAGCAGGGGCTTTCCGGGCTGGTACCCGGAAAATCAGCAGGATCCAAGTGGCGTGGTTCAGTCGCTGTATTCGGACTTTTCCAGGTTTGCTGTGGCTCTCGCCGATCAGTCCCCTAACCGAGGGTGACCAAGCATGCAAGAAAGCGTGATGCAGCGCATGTGGGAAAGCGCCCACCTTTCAGGTGGTAACGCTGCATATGTGGAAGAGCTTTATGAGCTCTACCTGCACGACCCTAACGCTGTGCCAGAAGAGTGGCGCACCTACTTCCAGAAGTTGCCCGCCGACGGCAGCACCGCTACCGATGTATCGCACTCGACAATCCGCGACCATTTCGTACTGCTGGCAAAGAACCAGCGCCGCGCCCAACCGGTATCCGCCGGGAGCGTGAGCAGTGAACACGAGAAGAAGCAGGTTGAAGTTCTGCGACTGATCCAGGCCTATCGTATGCGCGGCCATCAGGCTGCCAAGCTCGACCCGTTGGGGTTGTGGCAGCGTCCTGCGCCCGTAGACCTGTCGATCAATCACTACGGCTTGACCAATGCCGATCTTGATACGACCTTCCGTGCCGGCGACCTGTTCATCGGCAAAGAGGAGGCGAGCCTACGCGAGATCTTCGAGGCACTCCAGAAGACATATTGTCGCACCATTGGCGCCGAGTTCACCCACATCGTCGATTCCGAGCAGCGCAGCTGGTTCCAGCAGCGCCTGGAAAGCGTGCGCGGCCGTCCGGAGTTTTCCGCTGACGTGCAGGCCCACCTGCTCGAGCGCGTGACCGCCGGTGAAGGCCTTGAGAAATACCTGGGCACCAAGTACCCGGGCACCAAGCGTTTCGGCCTCGAGGGCGGCGAAAGCCTGATCCCGATGCTGGACGAGATGATCCAGCGTTCTGGTTCCTACGGCACCAAGGAAGTCGTGATCGGCATGGCCCACCGTGGCCGCCTGAACGTTTTGGTCAACACCTTCGGCAAGAACCCGCGCGAGCTGTTCGACGAGTTCGAAGGCAAGAAGATGAACGAGCTGGGCTCCGGTGACGTGAAGTATCACCAGGGCTTCTCCTCGAACGTGATGACCCCGGGTGGCGAAGTGCACCTGGCCATGGCGTTCAACCCGTCCCACCTGGAAATCGTCTCGCCAGTGGTCGAGGGTTCGGTGCGCGCCCGTCAGGACCGCCGCAACGACACCGTTGGCGACAAGGTACTGCCGATCTCGATCCACGGCGACGCAGCATTCGCCGGCCAGGGCGTGGTCATGGAAACCTTCCAGATGTCGCAGACCCGCGGTTTCAAGACCGGCGGTACCGTGCACATCGTGATCAACAACCAGGTTGGTTTCACCATCAGCAACCCGCTGGACGCGCGCTCCACCGAGTACGCCACCGACGTTGCCAAGATGATCCAGGCGCCGATCCTGCACGTGAACGGCGACGACCCGGAAGCCGTGCTGTTCGTGACCCAGCTGGCCATCGACTACCGCATGCAGTTCAAGCGTGACGTGGTCATCGACCTGGTCTGCTACCGCCGCCGCGGCCACAACGAGGCCGACGAGCCGAACGGGACCCAGCCTTTGATGTACCAGCAGATCAGCAAGCAGCGCACCACGCGTGAACTGTACGCTGAGGCGCTGATCCAGGCCGGCCGCATCGATTCCGAGCGCGCCCAGGCCAAGATCGACGAGTACCGCAACGCGCTGGACAACGGCCTGCACGTGGTGAAGAGCCTGGTCAAGGAGCCGAACCGCGAGCTGTTCGTCGACTGGCGTCCGTATCTGGGCCATGCCTGGACCGCGCGTCACGACACCCGCTTCGACCTCAAGACCCTGCAGGAACTGTCGGCCAAGCTGCTGGAGATCCCGGAAGGTTTCGTCGTCCAGCGCCAGGTCGCCAAGATCTACGAAGACCGTCAGAAGATGCAGGCCGGTGGCTTGCCGATCAACTGGGGTTATGCAGAGACCATGGCCTACGCCACCCTGCAGTTCGAAGGTCACCCGATCCGCATGACCGGTCAGGACATCGGCCGTGGCACCTTCTCGCACCGTCACGCGGTGCTGCACAACCAGAAGGACGCCAGCACCTACGTACCGCTGAAGAACCTGTTCCCGGGCCAGCCTCAGTTCGAACTGTACGACTCCTTCCTGTCGGAAGAAGCGGTACTGGCCTTCGAATACGGCTACTCGACCACCACGCCGAACGCGCTGGTGATCTGGGAAGCCCAGTTCGGTGACTTCGCCAACGGTGCGCAAGTGGTGATCGACCAGTTCATCACCAGCGGCGAGCACAAGTGGGGCCGTCTGTGCGGTCTGACCATGCTGCTGCCACACGGTTATGAAGGGCAGGGCCCGGAGCACTCCTCCGCGCGCCTGGAGCGTTACCTGCAGCTGTGCGCCGAGCACAACATCCAGGTCTGCGTACCGACCACCCCGGCCCAGATCTACCACCTGCTGCGTCGCCAGGTCATCCGTCCGCTGCGCAAGCCGCTGATCGTGCTGACGCCGAAGTCGCTGCTGCGCCACAAGCTGGCCATCTCTACCCTGGAAGACCTGGCAGAAGGCTCGTTCCAGACCGTGATCCCGGAAATCGACAGCCTCGATCCGGCCAAGGTCGAACGCCTGGTCCTGTGCGGCGGCAAGGTTTACTACGACCTGCTGGAAAAGCGCCGTGCCGAAGGCCGCGAAGACATCGCCATCGTGCGTATCGAGCAGCTGTATCCGTTCCCTGAGGACGACCTGGTCGAAATCCTGGCGCCTTACACCAACCTCAAGCATGCGGTCTGGTGTCAGGAAGAGCCGATGAACCAGGGCGCCTGGTACAGCAGCCAGCACCACATGCGCCGTATCCTGGGCCGCCACAACAAGGCACTGGTCCTGGAATACGCCGGCCGCGACGCTTCCGCCGCGCCAGCCTGTGGTTACGCATCGAAGCACGCCGAACAGCAGGAAAAACTGCTGCAAGACGCCTTCACTGTTTAATGCCTTCGCGCACCTGAAACCGAATTTAAGGAAACACAGATAATGGCTATCGAGATCAAAGCCCCAACCTTCCCGGAATCGGTTGCCGATGGCACCGTTGCCACCTGGCACAAGCAGCCGGGCGATGCCGTCAAGCGTGACGAGCTGATCGTCGACATCGAGACCGACAAGGTCGTCCTGGAAGTACTGGCCACTGCCGACGGCGTGCTGGGCGCCATCGTCAAGGGCGAGGGCGACACCGTCCTGTCCGACGAAGTGCTGGGTTCGATCGTTGAAGGCGGTGCTGCCGCCGCTGCACCAGCTGCCGCCCCGGCCGCTGCTGCCCCGGCTGCCGCTGCTGCCGACGCTGGCGAAGAAGACCCGGTTGCCGCCCCGGCCGCGCGCAAGCTGGCTGAAGAGAACGGCATCGACCTGGCTACCGTTGCCGGCACCGGCAAAGGTGGTCGCATCACCAAGGAAGACGTCGTCGCTGCCGTCGCCAACAAGAAGTCGGCGCCTGCTGCAGCTGCCAAGCCTGCCGCCGCTGCCGCTGCTGCCCCGGTTGTCGTTGCCGCTGGCGACCGCACCGAGAAGCGCGTGCCGATGACCCGCCTGCGCGCCAAGATCGCCGAGCGTCTGGTCGAAGCCCAGTCGAGCATGGCCATGCTGACCACCTTCAACGAAGTCGACATGACCGAAGTCATGGCCCTGCGTTCGAAGTACAAGGACCTGTTCGAGAAGACCCACAACGGCGTACGCCTGGGCTTCATGTCGTTCTTCGTCAAGGCCGCCACCGAAGCCCTGAAGCGCTTCCCGGCTGTCAACGCCTCGATCGACGGCAACGACATCGTCTACCACGGCTACGCCGACGTCGGCGTTGCCGTGTCCAGCGACCGTGGCCTGGTGGTACCGGTACTGCGTAACGCCGAGTCGATGAGCCTGGCGGAAATCGAGAACGGCATCGCCACCTTCGGCAAGAAGGCCCGTGACGGCAAGCTGGCCATCGAAGAGATGACTGGCGGCACCTTCACCATCACCAACGGTGGTACCTTCGGTTCGATGATGTCGACCCCGATCGTCAACCCGCCGCAGGCCGCCATTCTCGGCATGCACAACATCATCCAGCGCCCGATGGCCATCAATGGCCAGGTGGTGATTCGCCCGATGATGTACCTGGCGCTGTCGTACGATCACCGCCTGATCGACGGCAAGGAAGCGGTAACCTTCCTGGTCACCATCAAGAACCTGCTGGAAGATCCGTCTCGCCTGCTGCTGGACATCTAACCCTCTGGCTGCGTACCGTGCCGGCCCTGGCTTCGCAGGAAGCCATGCCGCGCGGTCCGCGGCTTGTAGCTTGTAGCTGATAAGGAATCTTTTATGACCCAGAAATTCGACGTAGTGGTGATTGGTGCAGGTCCTGGCGGCTATGTGGCTGCCATCAAGGCCGCACAACTTGGTCTGAAGACTGCCTGTATCGAGAAGTACACCGACGCCGAGGGCAAGCTGGCCCTGGGCGGCACCTGCCTGAACGTAGGTTGCATTCCTTCCAAGGCGCTGCTGGACAGCTCCTGGAAGTACAAGGAAGCCAAAGAGAGCTTCAACGTCCACGGTATCTCCACTGGTGAAGTGAAGATGGACGTCGCCGCGATGGTTGGCCGCAAGGCTGGCATCGTCAAGAACCTGACCGGTGGCGTTGCCACCCTGTTCAAGGCCAACGGCGTTACTTCGATCCAGGGCCACGGCAAGCTGCTGGCCGGCAAGAAAGTCGAAGTCACCAAGGCTGACGGCACCACCGAAGTCATCGAAGCCGAGAACGTGATCCTGGCTTCCGGCTCGCGCCCGATCGACATTCCGCCGGCTCCGGTCGACCAGAACGTCATCGTCGACTCCACCGGCGCCCTGGAATTCCAGGCCGTGCCGAAGCGCCTGGGCGTTATCGGTGCTGGCGTGATCGGCCTGGAGCTGGGCTCGGTATGGGCTCGCCTGGGTGCTGAAGTCACCGTCCTGGAAGCCCTGGACACCTTCCTGATGGCTGCCGACACCGCCGTGTCGAAAGAAGCCCAGAAGACCCTGACCAAGCAAGGCCTGGACATCAAGCTGGGCGCGCGCGTCACCGGCTCGAAAGTCAACGGCAACGAAGTCGAAGTGACCTACACCGACGCCAACGGCGAGCAGAAGATCACCTTCGACAAGCTGATCGTCGCGGTCGGCCGTCGCCCGGTGACCACTGATCTGCTGGCCGCCGACAGCGGCGTGACCATCGACGAGCGTGGCTACATCTTCGTCGACGACTACTGCGCTACCAGCGTGCCGGGCGTGTATGCCATCGGTGACGTGGTACGCGGCATGATGCTGGCCCACAAGGCCTCGGAAGAGGGCATCATGGTGGTCGAGCGCATCAAGGGTCACAAGGCCCAGATGAACTACGACCTGATCCCGTCGGTCATCTACACCCACCCGGAAATCGCGTGGGTCGGCAAGACCGAACAGGCCTTGAAGGCCGAGGGCGTTGAGGTTAACGTGGGCACCTTCCCGTTCGCGGCCAGCGGCCGTGCGATGGCTGCCAACGACACCGGTGGTTTCGTCAAGGTCATCGCCGATGCCAAGACCGACCGCGTCCTGGGTGTACACGTGATTGGCCCATCGGCTGCCGAACTGGTGCAGCAGGGCGCAATCGCTATGGAATTCGGCACCAGTGCCGAGGATCTGGGCATGATGGTCTTCAGCCATCCGACCCTGTCCGAAGCGTTGCATGAAGCAGCGCTGGCAGTGAATGGCGGCGCCATTCACGTGGCCAACCGTAAGAAGCGTTAATTATAAGAAACCACGGCGGGCTGCCCGTCGTGAGTCTTGCGTGCATGACTCACCGCGGAAAGTCCGCCGGACCGGATCACACGGGAAAACCCGGGGTCAACGGTCACAGGTGGTGCGGCGCCAGTGATGGCGCAGCGCCGAAGCGCAGTACCTAACGAAGACGGTAAAAAGCATGAATCTTCACGAGTATCAGGGTAAGCAGCTGTTCGCTGAATACGGCCTGCCAGTTTCCAAGGGTTTCGCTGTCGATACCCCTGAGCAAGCTGCAGAAGCCTGCGACAAGATCGGCGGGAACGAGTGGGTGGTAAAAGCCCAGGTTCACGCGGGTGGTCGCGGTAAAGCGGGCGGCGTCAAGCTGGTTCGCAGCAAAGAAGACGCCAAGGCGTTCGCTGCACAGTGGTTGGGCAAGAATCTGGTTACCTACCAGACCGATGCCAACGGTCAACCCGTCTCCAAGATTCTGGTCGAATCCTGCACTGACATCGCCAAAGAGCTGTACCTGGGCGCTGTAGTCGATCGTTCGAGCCGCCGTATCGTGTTCATGGCTTCCACCGAAGGTGGCGTGGACATCGAGAAAGTCGCTCACGAAACGCCTGAGAAGATCCTCAAGGCCACCATCGACCCGCTGGTCGGCGCTCAGCCGTTCCAGGGTCGCGAGCTGGCATTCCAGCTGGGTCTGGAAGGCAAGCAAGTTCAACAGTTCGCCAAGATCTTCGTTGGTCTGGCCAAGCTGTTCAAGGATCACGACCTGGCCCTGCTGGAAGTGAACCCGCTGGTGATCAAGGCCGACGGCGACCTGCACTGCCTCGATGCCAAGATCAACATCGACGCCAACGCCATGTACCGTCAGCCTAAGCTGAAAACCTTCCACGACCCGTCGCAGGACGACGCCCGTGAAGCCCACGCTGCCAAGTTCGAACTGAACTACGTTGCCCTCGAAGGCAACATCGGCTGCATGGTCAACGGTGCCGGCCTGGCCATGGGTACCATGGACATCGTCAACCTGCACGGCGGCAAGCCGGCCAACTTCCTCGACGTTGGCGGTGGTGCTACCAAAGAGCGCGTTACCGAAGCGTTCAAGATCATTCTGTCCGACAGCAATGTCGCGGCCGTTCTGGTCAACATCTTCGGCGGCATCGTTCGCTGCGACATGATCGCCGAAGGCATCATCGGTGCAGTGAAAGAAGTCGGCGTGAAAGTTCCGGTTGTCGTTCGCCTTGAAGGCAACAACGCCGAACTGGGCGCTAAAGTACTGGCAGAAAGCGGTTTGAACATCATTGCGGCAACCAGCCTGACCGACGCTGCTCAACAAGTTGTCAAAGCTGCGGAGGGCAAGTAATGAGCGTCCTGATCAATAAAGACACCAAAGTCATCTGCCAGGGCTTCACCGGCTCGCAGGGTACTTTCCACTCCGAACAGGCCATCGCCTACGGCACCAAGATGGTCGGCGGCGTAACCCCAGGCAAGGGTGGCACCACCCACCTGGGCCTGCCAGTGTTCAACACTGTGAAAGAAGCTGTGGAAGCTACCGGCGCTGACGCTTCGGTCATCTACGTTCCGGCTCCTTTCTGCAAGGACTCGATCCTGGAAGCTGCCTTCGGCGGCATCAAGCTGATCGTGTGCATCACCGAAGGCATTCCTACCCTGGACATGCTGGATGCCAAGGTCAAGTGCGACGAGCTGGGCGTGACCCTGATCGGCCCTAACTGCCCAGGTGTCATCACCCCGGGCGAGTGCAAGATCGGCATCATGCCAGGCCACATCCACCTGCCAGGCAAGGTCGGTATCGTTTCGCGTTCCGGCACCCTGACCTACGAAGCTGTGAAGCAGACCACCGACGCCGGCTTCGGCCAGTCGACCTGCGTCGGCATCGGCGGTGACCCGATCCCGGGCTCCAACTTCATCGACATCCTGAAGCTGTTCCAGGAAGACCCGAAGACCGAAGCGATCGTCATGATCGGCGAGATCGGCGGTTCGGCTGAAGAAGAAGCTGCGGCCTACATCAAGGCCAACGTCACCAAGCCTGTCGTTTCCTACATCGCTGGTGTTACCGCACCTGCGGGCAAGCGCATGGGCCACGCTGGCGCCATCATCTCCGGCGGCAAGGGCACTGCGGACGAGAAGTTCGCCGCCCTGCAGGACGCTGGTGTGAAGACCGTGCGTTCCCTGGCTGACATCGGCAAGGCCCTGGCCGAGCTGACTGGCTGGGAAGTCAAGAAGTAATACTGCTACACCCCCCACGCGCACAGAGGCCACCTTCGGGTGGCCTTTGTCGTTTCTGGGGGGTGGGTATTCCTGTGCCGGCCTCTTCGCGGGCTTGCCCGCTCCCACAGGAGATCTCCACATTCCGGGCCTGTGGTGATTCCCTGTGGGAGCGGGCAAGCCCGCGAAGAGGCCGGTACAGGCAACATGGATTTTTCGATGAGTTTGATAGGAATTTTCACGCAGACGAATATTTCAATCCGAGGATAATTCTCGCTGTCCTCGGTCGCACAGACGACAAACATGTACGCACATCGGACAAGCAGCACTGTGCCAGTGCGTTTGACTGACAAAACAGTTACATTACGCGTTCACTCTGTGCCCGTACCCCAAAAGGGAACGACACGCTAAACGGGTCTGGCCTATCAAGCCGGGCAGCATTTCCCCTCATCCAAAGGGAAATCCCCTCTCGAATCCCGATTTCAGCAGTGTGGTACTACCTTAAATGAAAGTTCTCAAAGGCCAGGATATCCTGGCGCTTGGCTTTATGACGTTTGCGCTTTTCGTGGGCGCTGGCAACATCATCTTCCCGCCTATCGTCGGTCTGCAGTCTGGCCCGCACGTATGGATGGCGGCCCTGGGCTTCCTGGTTACCGCCGTGGGCCTGCCGGTCATCACCGTGGTCGCCCTGGCCAAGGTCGGCGGCGGCATGGATGCCCTGAGCAGCCCGATCGGCAAGTTCTTCGGTGGCCTGCTGGCGGCCGTGTGCTACTTGTCGGTCGGCCCGCTGTTCGCCACCCCGCGCACCGCGACCGTATCGTTCGAAGTGGGCGTTGCGCCGCTGACCGGCGAAAGTCCGCTGGCGCTGTTCATCTACAGCCTGGTGTACTTCCTCGTGGTACTGGCCGTGTCCATGTACCCAGGCAAGCTGCTCGATACCGTGGGCCGCTTCCTGGCGCCGTTGAAGATCATCGCCCTGGCGGTGCTGGGCATCGCCGCCTTCGCGCTGCCTGCCGGCACCATTGGTGACGCGCAGCCGGCCTATGCCGCCGCAGCGTTCTCCAAGGGCTTCTCCGATGGTTACCTGACCATGGACACCCTGGGTGCCCTGGTGTTCGGTATCGTCATCGTCAACGCCATCCGCTCGCGCGGTGTCGAGTCGCCGAAGCTGATCACCCGCTATGCCATCATCGCCGGCCTGATCGCCGGTGTCGGCCTGGCCCTGGTGTACATCAGCCTGTTCCGCCTGGGTGCAACCAGCCACGATATCGCGGCTGACGCCACCAACGGCGCGGCGGTACTGCATGCCTACGTGCAGCACACCTTCGGTTCGCTGGGCAGCGGCTTCCTCGCCGTGCTGATCGCGCTGGCCTGCCTGGTGACCGCGGTTGGCCTGACCTGCGCCTGCGCCGAGTACTTCAGCCAGATGCTGCCGCTGTCGTACCGCGCACTGGTGGTGATCCTGGCGGGCTTCTCGCTGCTGATCTCCAACCTCGGCCTGACCAAGCTGATCATGTTCTCGATCCCGGTGCTCACCGCGATCTACCCGCCGTGCATCGTGGTGGTCGGGCTCAGCTTCGTGAAGGACCTGTGGAACTCGCCAACCCGCATCCTGGCGCCAGTGATGCTGGTATCGCTGCTGTTCGGCATGGTCGATGCGATCAAGGGCAGCGGCATTGCCCACGTGCTGCCAGACTTCATGGCACACCTGCCGTTGAGCGACCAGGGCCTGGCCTGGCTGGTGCCTTCGGTGGTGACCCTGGTTGGCGCCGTGGCCTGCGACCGCATGCTCGGCAAGCCGCGCGAAGCGCTGGCCTGATAGTCGAAGCCTGAGGGCGGCACCGGCCACAAGCCGAAGGGTGCTCGCCAAGGGTGGAAACTCAAGAGCCCCGCATCCGGAAGGATGCGGGGCTTTTTCTTTGCCTGTACCGGCCTCTTCGCGGGCGCGCCCGCTCCCACAGGTCAAGCGCAAACCTCAGAATTGGCGCTGTACCTGTGGGAGCGGGCGTGCCCGCGAAGAGGCCGGATGAGCAGTGCAAATATCAGGATGGATGTGTGCCTTTTGCCGCTTGCCAGCGTCGAAATCCGGTCCCTATCCTTCAGGTATCTGGCCCTCCCGGGAACCCTGCATGAACTTCATCCAAAGCAACTTCAATAACCTGTTGGCCATCGCCTGGTTCGCCCTGTGCTGGGGCGGTTACACCCGTTATGCCATCTGGAAGGGCCGCGACACCGCGTGCCTGGCCAGCGTGCTGCACCTGTACCGCGAAGACTGGATGCGCCGCATGCTGCTGCGCGACAACCGCATTGCCGATGCCAGCGTGATCGGCAACCTCGAGCGCAACGCCTCGTTCTTCGCCTCCAGCACCCTGATCATCCTCGCCGGTATCCTCACCGTGCTAGGGGCCTCCGACCGGGCGCTGTCGCTGCTGGCCGACCTGCCGCTGGTGCAGCAGACGTCCCAAGGCATGTCGGAGATCAAGCTGCTGTGCCTGGCCATGGTCTTCGTCTACGCCTTTTTCACCTTCAGCTGGTGCATGCGCCAATACAACTTCGCGGCAGTGCTGGTGGGTTCGGCGCCGATGATCGGTGAACGGCTGGTCAATGAACTTGAACGCAAGGCATTCGCCTCGCGGGCGGCGCGGGTGCTGTCCCTTGCCGCCAACCAGTTCAACCTGGGCCTGCGTTCCTATTACTTCGGCATGGCCATGTTGAGCTGGTTCATCAGCCCATGGTTGTTCATGGTCATGAGTGTCGGGGTAGTGCTGATTCTGTACCGCCGCGAGTTCCATTCGGATGTGTTGGATGTGATGGTGTTCACACCTACCGAAAGTGTTTCGATCGAACCCGCCAAGGAAAACACCGTTTCTGGAACCTGAAACGTTTAATCCATAAGTTTCAGGCACAAAAAAACCCGACAATGTCGGGTTTTCTTGTTTTAGCCGATTACTGCTTGGCAGGTTCGGCTGGAGCAGCTGGGGTAGCTGGAGCGGCTTCCGGAGCCGGAGTAGCCGGAGCGGCTTCTTCGGCGGCCTTCTGCTCGGCTTCGGCCTGATCTTTGGCGGCTTCGGCGTTTTCCTTGGCAGCCTCGTTCATTTTATCCTGAGCTTCGCCCGCTTTTTCCTGGGCTTGCTCGGCGTGTTGCTGTGCGTCCTGGGCTTTGTCTTCGCTCGCTTTATCGCAAGCGGCCAGGCCCATGGCAGCGGCCAGCATCAGAGCAAAAGCAAAAGGTTTACGCATGGGGGTGTTTCTCCTTGGTGGAATAAGTGACTTGTTCCTTCGAGTGCAACTACGCGGAATAAGTTCCGCGAAGATTACACATATATAACGCCCCGTTCTATATGGACTTTTTAACGATTTTATGCCGCTGCGGCAATGCGCAGGGAAACAGCCAATGAGCGATTCAACCTTGATGGCCATGGCCGAGCGTTTTCTCTCGGCCCTGAAACATTGTCAGTTGTTGCAAATGCGCGTGGCGCAAACCAATGCCGATGGCATGACCCTGGTGCTGCCCTGGTCACCGGCCATTGTCGGCAATCCGCAGACCGGCGCCGTGCATGGCGGCGCGCTGACCACGCTGATGGACACCACCTGCGGCATGGCCACGCTGTGCGTGCTGCCGCGCTTCGAGGTGTGCCCGACACTGGACCTGCGCATCGACTACATGCACCCGGCAGAGGCCGGCAAGGACATCTACGGCCATGCCCAGTGCTACCGGGTCACCCGCGATGTGATCTTCACCCGTGGCACGGCCTATCAGGACGACCCCACCCAGCCGATCTGCCAGGTGGTGGGCACGTTCATGCGCCTGGGCCAGGAGATCAAGGGTGGCATCCGTTTCGGCAACAGCCTGAAGGAGGGCGGGGCATGATTCCGCACGAGGTTCGCCAACAGCTCAACGCCGCCCATGCAGTGGGAGACTATCGGCCTTTGCTGGCACTGATCCCCTATGCCGGCCTGATCGGCATCGAATGCGAGCGCGAGGGCGATGACCTGCTGTTCCGCCTGCCGGCCAGCCAGGACAACATCGGCAACCCGCTGCTGCCGGCCATCCACGGCGGGGTGATCGCAGGCTTCATGGAGCTGTCGGCAGCGCTGTACCTGCTGATCTTCAGCGAGAGCGCGAGCATTCCGAAGATCATCGACTTTTCCATCGATTACCTGCGCGCCGGGCACTTTCGCGATACCTACGCCCAGTGCCAACTGTGGCGCCAGGGCCGGCGGGTGACCAATGTGGCCATCACCGCCTGGCAGGGTGACAGGCAGTCGCCGATCGCCACGGCTCGCGCGCATTTCAAGATCGAACCGGAAAAGCCCTTGAAATCATCCGGGCAGCCCCCATCTGCATGACATCCGCCGCTAACGCAGGCCAACCTGGCCGCCAGGCGTCAACTGCCATCAGATCGGAGTTTTGAAGACCATGAGTGTGGAGACTCAAAAAGAAACGCTGGGCTTCCAGACCGAGGTAAAGCAGCTGCTGCACCTCATGATCCATTCCTTGTATTCGAACAAGGAGATCTTCCTGCGTGAATTGATCTCCAACGCCTCCGACGCCGCCGACAAGCTGCGTTTCGAGGCCCTGGCCAAGCCAGAGCTGTTCGAAGGCGACGCCGACCTGAAGATTCGCCTGAGCTTCGACAAGGACGCCGGTACCGTTACCCTCGAGGACAACGGCATCGGCATGAGCCGCGAAGACGTCATCGCCCACCTGGGTACCATCGCCAAGTCCGGCACCGCCGACTTCATGAAGAACCTCACCGGTGACCAGAAGAAGGACTCGCACCTGATCGGTCAGTTCGGTGTGGGCTTCTACTCTGCGTTCATCGTTGCCGACAAGGTCGACGTGTACAGCCGTCGTGCCGGCCAGCCGGCCGCCGAAGGCGTGCACTGGTCGTCGAAAGGCGAGGGCGAGTTCGAAGTCGCCACCATCGACAAGCCACAGCGCGGCACCCGCATCGTCCTGCACCTGAAGAAGGACGAGCAGGAGTTCGCTGATGGCTGGCGCCTGCGCAACGTGGTCAAGAAGTACTCCGACCACATCGCCATGCCGATCCAGCTGCCGAAGGAGCAAGCTGCCGCCGAAGGCGAAGAACAGCCGGCCGAAGAGTGGGAAACCGTCAACCGTGCCAGCGCCCTGTGGACCCGTCCGCGTACCGAGATCAAGGACGAGGAGTACCAGGAGTTCTACAAGCACATCGGCCATGACTTCGAAAACCCGCTGGCCTGGAGCCACAACAAGGTCGAAGGCAAGCTCGAATACAACTCGCTGCTGTACGTGCCGGCCCGCGCGCCGTTCGACCTGTACCAGCGCGAAGCGCCACGCGGCCTGAAGTTGTACGTGCAGCGCGTGTTCATCATGGACCAGGCCGAGTCGTTCCTGCCGCTGTACCTGCGCTTCATCAAGGGTGTGGTCGATTCCAACGACCTGTCGCTGAACGTGTCGCGTGAAATCCTGCAGAAAGACCCGATCATCGACTCGATGAAGACCGCGCTGACCAAACGCGTGCTGGACATGCTGGAGAAGCTGGCGAAGAACGAGCCCGAGCAGTACAAGGGCTTCTGGAAGAACTTCGGCCAGGTGCTGAAGGAAGGCCCGGCCGAAGACTTCGCCAACAAGGAAAAGATCGCCGGCCTGCTGCGCTTCGCTTCCACCCAGGACGACAGCGGCGAGCAGAGCGTTGCCCTGGCCGACTACCTGGCACGCGCCAAGGAAGGCCAGGACAAGATCTACTACCTCACCGGCGAGTCGTACGCGCAGGTCAAGAACAGCCCGCACCTGGAAGTCTTCCGCAAGAAAGGCATCGAGGTGCTGCTGCTGACCGACCGTATCGACGAGTGGCTGATGAGCTACCTCAACGAGTTCGACGGCAAGGCCTTCGTCGACGTCGCCCGTGGCGACCTGGACCTGGGCAAGCTGGATTCGGAAGAAGACAAGAAGGCCCAGGAAGAAGTCGCCAAGGACAAGGAAGGCCTGGTCGAGCGCCTGAAGGGCGCGCTTGGTGACAGCGTGGCCGAGGTGCGCGTGTCGCACCGCCTGACCGACTCGCCGGCGATCCTGGCCATCGGTGAACAGGACCTGGGCCTGCAGATGCGCCAGATCCTCGAAGCCAGCGGGCAGAAGGTGCCGGAGTCCAAGCCGATCTTCGAGTTCAACCCGACCCACCCGCTGATCGAGAAGCTGGACAACGAGCAGAGCGAAGACCGCTTTGCCGAGCTGTCGCACATCCTGTTCGATCAGGCGGCCCTGGCGGCCGGTGACAGCTTGAAGGACCCGGCGGCTTACGTTCGTCGCCTGAACAAGCTGCTGGTCGAGCTGTCTGCTTGAGTTGATGCATAGGAAAGCCCGCTTCGGCGGGCTTTTTTCATGGCGAGCATATTGATGACGAGTGCCAAAGGAGTGCTTGATGAGCAAAGTAATCGTCGAATCGCTGGTCTATCACCTGTCCGGCAAGGCGTATGAAAGCCGCCTGGTCTACGAGCCGGGCGCGCTGGGGCGGCCAGGCCTGGTGATGGCGCCGAACTGGATGGGTATCGGCGAAGGTGCCGAGCGCATCGCCAAGGAAGTGGCCGAGAAGGGCTATGTGGTGCTGATTGCCGACCTGTACGGGCAATCGGTGCGTCCGTCCAACGCCGACGAGGCCGGCGCGGCGATGATGCCGTTGAAGAACGACCGTGGCGAGCTGCGCAAGCGTATGCAGGAAGCCCTGGCGCAACTGTTGGGGCAGTCGAAGGCGCTGCTGGAGCCGGGCAAGGTCGGCACGTTTGGTTTCTGCTTTGGTGGCTGCTGTGCACTGGAGCTGGCCCGTACTGGCGCCGATTTGCGTGCGGCGGTGTCGTTCCATGGCACGCTGGACACGCCGAACCCGGAAGATGCCAAGCGCATCAAGGGCTCGGTGCTGGTGCTGCACGGCGCTTCCGACCCACTGGTGCCGAAGGAGCAGCTGCCGGCCTTCGAGGAGGAGATGAACGCGGCCAAGGTTGACTGGCAATTGCTCAGCTATGGCGGCGCGGTGCACTCGTTTACCGACCCGAGTGCCAATGTGCCGGGCAAGATGCAGTATGACCGGCGTACCTCGGAGCGGGCGTTCCGCTCGATGCATAACCTGCTGACCGAAGTGTTCCAGCGCTGAGATTGCAGGGGGCCGCTGTGCGGCCCATCGCCGGCAAGCCAGCTCCCACAGTGAAGACAGCGCCGTACCTGTGGGAGCTGGCTTGCCGGCGATGGGCTGCAAAGCAGCCCCAAAATTACCTGGGCAGCTCGATCCTCGAAGTTTCCCCCGGCACCACCGGCCAATCCCCCGCAGCCCACTTGGCCCGGGCCTGTTCGATCAGTTCCACATCACTGGCGACAAAGTTCCAGTTCATCCGCCGCGGCCCATCCAGCGGCGCGCCACCAATCAGCACCAGTTGGCACTCACCTTCCGCATACAGTGTCACCTCTTCGCCCTCCGGCAGCACCACCAGGCTACACGGCTCCACCTCCTCATCGTTCATCAGCAATTCGCCATCCAGTACGTACAGCGCCCGTTGCGCATGCTCATTCGGCACCTGCAAGGTAGTCGCCGGCTGCATCCGCACATGCGCGTAAAGAGTAGGGGAGAGCACCGGCACCGGCGACTCCAGGCAGAACCCGCTGCCGGCAATCATGCAGATGCGCACCCCCAGGCTCTCGCTGACCGGCAGGCTTGCCGCCGGGTGGTGGCTGTAACTTGCCGGGCCTTGTTCATGCTCGCGTGGCGATGCCAGCCATACCTGCAGCCCGTGCAGGCGTGAACCATGGGCCAGGGCATCTTCAGGCGTGCGCTCGACATGGGCCACGCCGCTGCCTGCGGTCATCCAGCTGACATCGCCCGGCAGCACCCGTTGCGCCGAGCCGAGGCTGTCCTTGTGCAGGATTGCCCCTTCGAACAGGTAGGTAAGGGTCGACAGGCCGATATGCGGGTGCTGGCGGATGTCCATGCCATGCCCAGGGGCATAGTCGGTTTCGAGCATGTGGTCGAAAAACACGAAAGGGCCGACGCTGCGGCACTGGGCCGACGGCAGCGGGCGCAGGATCGGCTGGCCCTCGACCGATTCGGCACGTGGGCGGATGACCAGGGGGCTGCTCATGGGAAGGCTCCAGGCAAGGTGGAAATGCCCCAAGCATAGCGGTTTGCCCGCTGCGGCTGAACCGTCTCGTTGGCTGGCCGGTCTAGAGGTGTGGTACCCGGAAAAGGAAGCTTCATCATGATCGTCAGAGCGCTGGCCTGCGTGCTGTTATCCACCTGGCTGTGCCAAGCGGCGCAGGCGCGCGACTACCGCTACAGTGACGCCCACCTGCACTACGTCGACTTCTTCCAGGAAAGCGAAGGCATGCCCGCGCTGATCAAGGCCATGGACGCCGCCGGTATCGAGCAGTCGATGATTTCCGGCATCCCGGTGGCCAAGAAGTGGCACGAAGACGAGCCCAAGCGCCCGCGCTATTACGCTGGGGATGACGCCGAAGCCTACTGGTACAGCGCCACCGACACCTACGTGGCTGCGGCGTTGCAGCAACTGCCCGACGAGCAGCGCAAGCGCTTTCATCCGTTCCTGGCCGGCTTCAATCCGGTGGACAAGAACGCCGCCAGCCATATCGAGCGCATGCTCGATCTGTATCCGGGGCTGTGGCAGGGCATTGGCGAAGTGTTCACCCGCCACGATGACCTGACGGCACTGACCAGCGGTGACACGCCGCGCGCCAACAACGAAGCGATGACGCGTATCTATCACCTGGCAGCCGAGCGCGACTTGCCGGTGCTGCTGCATTCCAACATCACCTCCAAACGCGAGCGCAACCCCTTGTACCTGGCGGAGATCGAAGAGCCACTGCGCAATCACCCGCACACGCGGTTTATCTGGGCGCACGCCGGCAGCAGCATGGAGATTCACCGGCACCAGACACAGATGGACTTTCTGCTGCCGGTGCTGACGCGGTTACTGGAGGATTACCCGAACCTGTATGTCGATTTGTCGTGGAGCGTGCTGGAGCCTTATCTGCTGGATGACCGGGGTGTGCCGCGCAAGGCGTGGCTGGCACTGGTCGAAAGGTTCCCGGAGCGGTTCATGCTGGGTTCGGATGTGGTGGGGCGGTTTGGTAGCCTTGGGGAGCAGATGCATGGGTTCAGGCCGTTTCTGGATGCATTGCCGGAACAAGTTGCCAACAAGGTGGCCAGGGAGAATTTTCTGGCTGTACTGCCCAGGCAGAAATAAGGGTTTTCCTGTGCTGGCCCTATCGCCGGCAAGCCAGCTCCCACAGGTACTGCGCAGGTTCCGAAGCCTATGCAGTACCTGTGGGAGCTGGCTTGCCGGCGATAGGGCCAGCACAGGCGATACAAATGAAAACGCCCCGAACCAGTCGGGGCGTTTTCGTTTACCGCAGCAGCGTCTTACTTGCCTTCCCAGCGCTTGAGCACCAGGGTGGCGTTGGTGCCGCCGAAGCCGAAGCTGTTGCTCATGACCGTGTCGATCTTGGCGTTTTCTTCGGTCTTGCGCAGGATCGGCAGGTCGGCGACCTCCGGGTCCAGCTCGTCGATGTTGGCGGAGCCGGCGATGAAGTTGTTTTCCATCATCAGCAGGCAGTAGATCGCCTCGTGTACGCCAGCAGCGCCCAGCGAGTGGCCCGACAGGCTCTTGGTCGAGCTGATCTTCGGTGCCTTGTCGCCGAACACGGCGCGAACGCCCTTGATCTCGGCAACGTCACCGACCGGGGTCGAGGTGCCGTGGGTGTTCAGGTAGTCGATCGGGGTGTCGACGGTCGACAGCGCCTGCTGCATGCAGCGGATGGCACCTTCGCCGCTCGGGGCAACCATGTCGTAGCCGTCGGAAGTGGCGCCGTAACCGACGATTTCCGCGTAGATCTTGGCGCCACGGGCCAGGGCGTGTTCCAGCTCCTCGACCACCACCATGCCGCCACCGCCAGCGATGACGAAGCCATCACGGTCGGCGTCGTAGGCGCGCGAGGCCTGCTCCGGGGTTTCGTTGCGCTTGGTCGACAGGGCGCCCATGGCATCGAACAGGAACGACTGGCTCCAGTGCTCTTCTTCACCGCCACCGGCGAAGACGATGTCCTGCTTGCCCCACTGGATCTGCTCCAGGGCGGTGCCGATGCAGTGTGCCGAAGTGGCGCAGGCCGACGAGATCGAGTAGTTGATGCCCTTGATCTTGAACGGGGTGGCCAGGCACGCCGAAACGGTGCTGCCCATGGTGCGGGTAACGCGGTACGGGCCGACGCGCTTGACGCCTTTCTCGCGCAGGGTGTCCAGCGCTTCCATCTGGTTCAGGGTCGAGGCGCCGCCGGAGCCAGCCACCAGGCCGGTACGCGGGTTGGAAACCTGCTCTTCGGTCAGGCCGGCGTCCTTGATCGCGTCCTGCATCGCCAGGTAGGCGTAGGCAGCAGCGTGGCCGACGAAGCGGTAGACCTTGCGGTCGATCAGTTCTTCGAGGTTGAGGTCGATGGACCCGGAAACCTGGCTACGCAGCCCCATTTCCTTGTATTCCGGGTTGTAACGGATACCCGGACGGCTGTTGCGCAGGTTTTCGGTGACGGTAGCTTTGTCATTGCCCAGGCACGATACGATGCCCAGACCAGTGATAACGACGCGGCGCATGCGAATAACCCTTAGAAATTGTCAGTGGAGGTGAACACGCCGACCCGCAGGCCTTCGGCAGTGTAGATCTCGCGGCCGTCGACGCTGACCGAGCCATCGGCGATGGCCATGTTCAGCTTGCCCTTCAGGACGCGCTTGATGTGAATGTTGTAAGTGACTTTCTTGGCTTCCGGCAGTACCTGGCCAAAGAACTTCACCTCGCCCGAACCCAGGGCGCGACCGCGGCCCGGCAGGCCCTGCCAGCCGAGGAAGAAACCTACCAGCTGCCACATGGCATCGAGGCCCAGGCAGCCCGGCATTACCGGGTCGCCTTCGAAGTGGCAGGCGAAGAACCACAGGTCCGGATTGATATCCAGCTCGGCGACCAATTCACCTTTGCCGTACTTGCCGCCTTCTTCGCTGATATGGGTGATGCGATCGACCATCAGCATGTTCGGCGCGGGCAGTTGCGCATTACCTGGGCCGAACAGCTCACCGCGACTGCAGCGCAGCAGGTCTTCCCGAGTAAAGGCGTGTTGTTTGGTCATGCGAGCTCCTCAATAACCCCCTGCGGCAGGGGATGAATCTTCCCGGCCGGCCCGATACGCATCGCGTCCGAGACGGCAGCCTACAGGTAGACTATTGCGTTGTGGTGAAAGTCACAGTGCACCCGGTGAAAGAAGTACAGGTGTGCACTGAAACGTCTATTTTCAGGTCCGATGAAGGTCCTGTCCAGTGTTTAAGACTGCCGCACTTTAGCATTTATCGCCAGTCGCGGTTGTCTGACCGGGTAGCCAGCGCTGCAGCACGCGCTGCAGTTCGGTGCGGCGCAAGGGTTTGCTCAGGTAGTCGTCCATGCCGGCCGCCATGCAACGCTCGCGGTCGCCCTGCAAGGCGTTGGCGGTCAGGGCGATGATCGGTAGCCTGGCGCCGTTGGGCAGCTGGCGGATACGCCGGGTGGCTTCATAGCCGTCCAGGTGCGGCAGGCGGCAGTCCATCAGCACGGCGGCAAAACGCTGCCGGCTGACCCGTTCGACCGCCTCCAGGCCGTCCTCGGCCGTGCAAACCGCCAGGCCCAGGCTACGCAGCATGGCCTCGATGACACTTTGGTTGACCGGATTGTCCTCTACCAGCAGCACCTGATCATTGTCGGCCACCGCCGGCGGCGCAGCGCTTGGCAGCGTCAGCGAGACCGGGGCAGGGCTGGCCAGGGCCAGCGGCATCTCCAGGGTAAAGGTCGAGCCCAGGCCTTCACGGCTTTCGCCGCGCAGCTTGCCGCCCATGCGTTCGGCCAGGGTGCGGGCGATCGACAGCCCCAGCCCGGTGCCGCCATAGCGGCGGGAAATCGAGCTGTCGGCCTGCTGGAAGGCGACGAACATCATTTCCAGGCGCTCGTTGTCGATGCCGATACCAGTGTCGCGCACACTGCAGGTCAGCCAGATCAGTTGCCGGTCAAGCACCTGCCAGCGCGCCTCGACCTGTACCTGGCCGCGTTCGGTGAATTTCAGCGCATTGCCGACCAGGTTCAGCAGGATCTGGCGGATGCGCGTGGGGTCGCCGTTCACCTGCAGCTGCTCGATACCCGCCGGCAGTTGCAGGTGCAGGGCAAGGCCGCGCTGCTGGGCGCTGTGCTGGAACGACTGGACGCTGCTGGTGATCAGCTCGCCCAGGTTGAAGTCGATGTGTTCCAGTTGCAGCGCGGCGCGTTCGATGCGCGAGAAGTCGAGGATGTCGTTGATGACCTTGAGCAGGTGCCCGGTAGACTCGCTGGCCACCGCGGTGTACTCGGCCTGTTCGCTGTTCAGCTGGGTGGTTTCCAGCAACTGCAGCATGCCCAGTACGCCATTCATCGGCGTGCGCAGCTCGTGGCTCATCATCGCCAGGAAGTCCGATTTGGCGCGGTTGGCCTGTTCGGCCTCCTCGCGGGCCTGGATCAGTTCGGCAATGGCCTGCTTCTGTTCATTGCTGGCCTGCTCCAGGGCGTGGGCCAGGTTGTTGATGTGGCGCGCCAAGTGGCCCAGTTCGCTGTCATCGACCACCGGCAACAGGGTGTGGTACTCGCCCTGCTGGATGGCCTTGACCGCATGCCCCATGTCGCTGATCGGCTTTGCCAGGCTCAGGGCCAGGCGGCGCGCCAGCAGGAAGGTGAACAGCAGGGCGAACAGCGCGAGGATACCGGCCTTGATCACGATTTCCTGCTGGCGCTGGCTGAAGGCGTCATCGGACATGCCGACGATGACCCGGCCCAGATAATCGTCGCCGATGGCCGGGGTGGTGGCCTTGCCCTGTTGCAGGAAGTCGCTGTCCAGGCGGATCTGCTGCAGGCGGATGGGTGCCTGGAACACTTCGACGCGCTGCGCGCGGTTGGCGCTTTCGTCGGACTGCTCCACGTACACCAGGATGTGGTTGCGGCTGTCCTGCACCTCGAGGAAGCGCACGTGGGGGATGCTGAGTGTGGCGCGCATCAGGCCTTCGAGCACTTCGTTGTTGCCCGAGATCACCCCGTATTCCGAGGCTGGCGCCAGCTGGTTGGCGATCAGTTGCCCGGTGTGGTTCAGTTCCTGGCGCAGGTCCTGGATACGCACGAAGGTGAAGAAGCTGATCAGCAGCAAGGTCAGCAGCAGGGCAGGGCCGAGGCTGATGATCTGGGTGCGGGTGTGGATGTCCCAGCTCAGGCGCTTGCTCATGGGGTGGGTTCTCCTTCGGCCAGGGCCTTGGCGGCGGCGTTCGGATCGATCGGTTCAAGGCCCAGGGCGCGCGCCACCTGCTGGTTGCCGCTGACGCCGAAGCGTACCGGGTACAGGCTGCGCGGCCAGCGCGCCGGTGGCTGGTCGAGCAACTGGTCGAGTACCGCCAGCCAATCGTCCTGGTCACTGAAGGTGCTGGCCAGGGCGCCGGCACGGACGAACCCGGCGTTCGGGCCGATCAGCGCCATCTGCCGGCCATAGCTGCTCAACAGCAGGTTCTTCGCAGTCTTGGAGTTGAACAGGTCGGCGTCGTCCAGGCCCAGCAGCACATCACTGTTGGCCAACAAATGTTGCAAAGGGCGGCTGTCGCGCGGGTCGGGCCAGTCCTGGGCAATGATCTCCAGGCCCAGCGCGCGGGCGGCATGGCGCAGCTCTTCGAGCAGAAAGCTGCTGTGCTCACCGTACAGCACACCAATGCGCTGGGCCTGGGGCAGCAGGTAGCGCGCCAGGCGCAGCTGCCGGCCCAGCGGCGGGTCGCTCCACAGCAGCGTGAGGAACGCGGGCCGCGACTTTCCCAGGCGCTGTTCAGCCTGTACCCGGCTGACCCTCATGGCCAGGGCCGGCGGGCCGGCGGTTTCCCCAAGGCGCCACTCCAGTGCGGCGTTGTCCAGCAAGATCAGGCGCTGGTCAGCCTTGAGCTTGCCCGGGCGTGGCAGGTCGGCGGTGGTCTGGAAATGCACGTGATCGTGCGGCCGGCGGCTTTCCAGCGCAGCGACGAAACTGCGAATGCCGGGCTGGTCTTCCGCGCCTACCAACACGATTTCGCTGGCGGACAGCGGCCCCATCGGCCACAGGCACAACAGCAACAGGCGCAGCAGCAGGGCCATCAGAACTCCAGCTCCGCGCTGACGCTCAGGCGGTGGCGGCTGTCGTAGCGGTTCTGGATTGCCGTGGTCGGCTCATCGTCCAGGCGCTGTTGCCACAGCGCCGCCAGCTCCAGGTTGCTGCCATGCACCCGGAAACGCTTGGCCAGGCGCAGGTCCAGGCGCTCGTAGCGGTATTGGTTGAGCGCATCGTCGCCGTAATAGAACAGCGCACTGGACCAGCCGTCGCCCCACTCGCGCATCCACCCGGCCGAGCCGCTGTTGCGCGCGCTGAGGCGGCGGTCGGCGGGGTTGCTGGCCCAGGCATCCACGTAGGCGTAGGTAAGGCGCAGGCGGTCGCGCAGGGTCGGGCGCCAGTCCAGTTGCGCCTCGCTGCCGCTGAAACGGGCCTTGTTGGCGTTGCTGGCGATGTACTGGTTGTTCTTCAGGGGCTCGCTGATCATTCCGGTGATCTCGTCGTAGAACAGCTTCACATCCATGTTCAGGTCGATGTCGCTGAAGTAGCCGTTGTAGCCCAGCTCGCGCGAGCGCATGCGTTCCTGGTCGAGGTCGCCCGGGCCGCGGGTCTTGACGAAGTATTCGCCGTTTTGCAGTCCGAAAGCGTTGGGGGTCAGGTTCTTGACCGTGTAGCTCCAGTTGATGTTGTTCTCGAACATGTCTGGCGAGCGCACTGCCTCGGAATACACCGCACGCAGGCCATGGCGCGGGGTGATCAGGTAATTGACCGCCACGCGTGGGGTCAGCGAGCTGCCGGACAGGCGCGAGTCCTCGAACATGGCGCCGCCCTGCAGGATCCAGTGCTCGTCGGCGCGCCACTCCAGCTGGCCGAACAGGCGCCAGGTCTGGTCGTCGATGCTGCCATTGAAGTAGGTCTGCGAGTCGGCACGATCATAGCGGTAGTTCATGCCGCTGAGCAGGCGCAGGCTGTCGGTCAGGCTCAGGGTGTCCTGGATTTCCAGGTCGTAGCGGGTTTCGCGGGTGCTCTGGTCGACGTCGCCGCAGACCTGCTGCTTGCCACCGTTCGCCCATTGCTGCTGGACCTTCTCCAGAAGCGCTTTCATGACGGGATCATTGGTCGAAAGTGGTGCGCCGGTAGCAATGCCGCGCGCCACTTTTTCGGCGAAATCAGGGTTCATTTGCCAGAGCTGGGTCAATTCCGGGCTGAACGACTGCAAGGCGTCACAGGCACGCCACACCTGCTGGCGGTCGAAATGCTGGGCAGAGCCTTGGATATACAGGCTGTGCTCGGAGCTGAAGTCCTTGGTCCAGCGCAATGAGCCGGCGTAGTCCTTGGCATTGACGTCAGCGTTGTTACCGGCTTCGTATTTGGCGAACACCGGCTGATAGGTATAAGGCCGCTGGTTGCTGCCTTCCTTCGCCGCCAGTTGCCATTCCAGGGTCTGGTCGTGTGCCAGGCTGTGGCTGGCGTTGATATTGAAGCGGGTCAGCCGGCGGCTGTCGCGGTAATCCTGGCCGAACTGGTTCTCGTCGAAGCCATCGTCCTGCTGGCCGGACAGCGACAGGCGCATGTCGCCGCCATCCCAGCCAAAGCCGTGGCTGGCGTAGAAATCGTTGATGCCGTCCTGGCCGCGGGTCATCTTCAGCCGCGTGCCATGGCTGTCGGCAGGGTTGCGAGTAAGGATGTTGACCACCGCCATCAGCGCGTTGGCGCCATAGCTGACCGTGTTGGGGCCGCGGAACACCTCGATGCGCTCGATATCCTCCATGGCCAGGGGGATGTCGCTCCAGTCCACCGTGGCCAGGCCGGCGCGGTACACCGAACGGCCATCGATCAGCACCTGCATGCGCCGGGCATCGTTGACGTTGCTGCCGTGGTAGTTGACCGTGGGTTGGTTGCCGGCGTTGTAGCCCACCATCATGCCCGGCACCAGGCGCAGCAGTTCGGGGATGTCGCGGGCACCGCTGGCGCGGATCAGCTCGCTGTCGAGCACGGTCATGCTGCCCGGGACTGCGGCGGGGGATTGTTTCAGGCGCGTGGCGGTCAGAACCTGCGGCAGGTCCGTGTTGTCGATGAACAGGTCATCGGCCACGGCCGGGCCACCGAGCAGGGCAGTCAGTATGAGCAGGCGCGGGTACGGGGGCGTGCCAGGGAACACAAAGCGGCCTTGTATCAGGATTGAAACAGGCATGGTAACTGACCGTGGCGTATTTGCCAGTGATCTGCATTACCCGTGATGGCCCTTTCGCGGGTAAACCCGCTCCCACAAGGACCGCACCGCTACTGAAGGCTTCGTTGTACCTGTGGGAGCGGGTTTACCCGCGAAGAGGCCAGTACTGACACTGGTTCTGTAGCAGGCGAGCCGTATAATGGCCGGGTCGCCACTTAACTTTTGGCTTTAACGGATTGGATATGACTGAACAGCAACCTGTTGCAGTTCTGGGAGGCGGCAGCTTCGGCACCGCCGTGGCGAACCTGCTGGCAGAAAACGGTGTGCCGGTGCGCCAATGGATGCGCGACCCGGAACAGGCCGAGGCCATGCGCGTCAATCGCGAGAATCCGCGCTACCTCAAGGGCATCCGCCTGCACGACGGCGTCGAGCCGGTCAGCGACCTGCTGGCCACCCTGCAGGCCAGCGAGCTGATTTTCGTCGCCCTGCCATCGAGCGCCTTGCGCAGCGTGCTGGCCCCGCATGCCGAGCTGCTGCGCGGCAAGGGCCTGGTCAGCCTGACCAAGGGCATCGAAGCGCAAAGCTTCAAGCTGATGAGCCAGATCCTCGAGGAAATCGCCCCCGAGGCGCGCATCGGCGTGCTGTCCGGCCCCAACCTGGCCCGTGAAATCGCCGAACATGCGCTGACCGCCACGGTGGTTGCCAGCGAGGACGAAAAACTGTGCCAGCAGGTGCAGGCCGTGCTGCATGGGCGTACCTTCCGCGTCTATGCCAGTGCCGACCGCTTTGGCGTCGAGCTGGGCGGGGCGCTGAAGAACGTCTACGCCATCATCGCCGGCATGGCGGTGGCCCTGGGCATGGGCGAGAACACCAAGAGCATGCTGATTACCCGCGCCCTGGCCGAGATGACCCGCTTCGCTGTCAGCCAGGGCGCCAACCCCATGACCTTCCTCGGCCTGGCCGGTGTCGGTGACCTGATCGTCACCTGCTCCTCGCCCAAGAGCCGCAACTACCAGGTCGGCCACGCGCTGGGCCAGGGCCTGAGCCTGGAGCAGGCGGTCAACCGTCTGGGCGAAGTGGCCGAAGGCGTCAACACCCTAAAGGTGCTCAAGGCCAAGGCGCAGGAAGTGCAGGTGTACATGCCGCTGGTGGCTGGCCTGCATGCCATCCTGTTCGAAGGCCGCACGCTGAACCAGGTGATCGAGCACCTGATGCGTGCCGAGCCGAAGACCGATGTCGATTTCATTTCCATCAGCGGTTTCAACTGAGCCTTCAGCGGCTCTGACAACAGCAAGGAGCAACACATGAACGATACGCCCGAACGCGCCCAGCGCGAGTCGATCATCCTGCGGGTCCTGTGGATGGTGGTGTTCCTGGTGGTCTGGCAGCTGGCCGAGCTGCTGCTCGGTGGCCTGGTGCTGGTACAACTGATCTACCGCCTGGTGTACGGCGCCCCCAGCGCCAGCCTGATGAACTTTGGCGACAGCCTGAGCCAGTACCTGGCGCAGATCGGCCGCTTCGGCAGCTTCCACAGCGACCAGAAGCCCTGGCCGTTCGCCGACTGGCCGGCACCGCGTGCCCCGGAAGGCGAGGCGCCGCATGCAGTGGCTCCGGCCCCGCACCCGGTGCGTGACGAGGAGCCCAAGCTGTGAAGCTGTGGGTGCTGCGCCACGGTGAAGCGGAGCCGCGGGCCAACAGCGATGCCGAGCGCCGGCTGACCGCCCATGGTCGCGAGCAGGTGCTGCACAGCGCCGCTCGCCTGCTGGGCCAGCCGCTGCAGGCGATCATCGCCAGCCCTTACGTACGCGCCCAGCAAACGGCCGCCCTGGTGCATGACACCCTGGGCTTCGCCGAACCGGTGCGCACCGTGCCCTGGCTGACGCCTGACAGTGATGTGCAGCAGGTCATCGGCGAAATCGAGCGCTTGGGCCTGGAGCATGTGCTGCTGGTCAGCCACCAGCCTTTGGTGGGTACCCTGGTAGGGGCGTTGCAGCATGGCCACCAGCAGCAACCGGCAGGCATGAGCACTGCAAGCCTGGCGGAGCTGGAAGGGGACTGGCCGCTGGCTGGGCTGATGACCCTTCGGGCGATCAACTCGCCGGCCTGAAACCCAGGGGGGCGCTGCGCGGACAGGTACCGCCCCCGCCTTGAGCTGTGGGAGCGGCTTTAGCCGCGAACACCGGCGCAGCCGGTGCCATGCACTGTGTTGGATTCTTCGCGGCTAAAGCCGCTCCCACAGTGTTTGCGGATTGCTTGCGAACTCAGTTATCTACGCGACAGCGCAGCCCAAAGGGCTGGGCGATCTCCCGCAAGCCTGACCTGATAGCCCTCGCCGATGACCTTTCCGGACGTTGCCGAACTGCCCCGCGATACCGACAATGGGCCATCATCCCTCATCCGGACCCGGCGCCATGTCGCAGCAGATCTTCTTCGCCCATGCCAACGGTTTCCCATCGGCCACCTACGGCAAGCTGTTCGCCGCCCTGGCACCGGACTACCAGGTGCAGCACCTGGCCCAGCACGGCCACGATCCGCGCTTTCCGGTGGACGACAACTGGCAGAGCCTGGTCGATGAACTGCTGCACCACCTGGCCCGGCAGGACCAGCCGGTATGGGGCGTCGGCCATTCGCTGGGCGGGGTGTTGCACCTG
Organism: Pseudomonas sp. B14(2017); assembly: GCF_002113255.1. NCBI lineage: Bacteria > Pseudomonadati > Pseudomonadota > Gammaproteobacteria > Pseudomonadales > Pseudomonadaceae > Pseudomonas > Pseudomonas sp. B14(2017). Next base: position 3,735 of record NZ_NEJY01000025.1, on the reverse strand, counting down.
CACGCAGCCTTGCGCTGCCCCGAGTACTACCGCGGCGTGGTGATGCTCGACTCGCCGGTGCTCACCCGCGCCGACCAGTGGCTGCTGCGCACCGCCAAGCGCTTCGGCTTCATTGACCGTATCACCCCGGCTGGCCGCACCCTGGGGCGCCGCGAAACCTTCAATGACCGCGACAGTGCCCGGGACTATTTCGCCGGCAAGTCACTGTTCCGCCATTTCGATCCCGAATGCCTCGATGCCTACATAGAGCACGGCCTGCAGGCGATGGAGCAGGGGCTGCAGTTGCGCTTCGACCCGGCCACGGAAATCAGCATCTACCGCAGCATCCCGCATACCAGCCCTGCGCCCGCGCGGCAATTGCAGGTGCCGCTGGCCATGGTCCGTGGCGACCGCAGCAACGTCATTCGCCGCCACCACACACTGGCTGTGCGCGGCATGCCCAGGGGCGAGTTCCACAGCGTGCCGGGTGGGCACATGTTCCCGCTGGAGCGGCCAACCGACACCGCCAGCCTGATCAAGGGCCTGTTCGACCGCTGGAGCCAGGCATGAGCGCGCAGGTCGAGGAGATCCGCCTGAGCCTGGGCCATATCGAACTGGCAGCGCACCTGTTCGGCCCCGAGGACGGGCTGCCGGTAATCGCCCTGCATGGCTGGCTGGACAACGCCAACAGTTTCGCCCGCCTGGCGCCGCAGCTGAAAGGCCTGCGCATCGTCGCCCTGGACCTGGCCGGGCATGGTTACTCCGAGCACCGGCCGCTCGGCGCCGGCTATGCCCTGGCCGACTACGCCCATGACGTGCTGCGGGTGGCCGAGCAGCTGGGTTGGCAACGTTTCGCCCTGCTGGGCCATTCGCTGGGGGCAATCATTTCCGTGCAACTGGCTGGCGCGCTGCCGGAGCGGGTCAGCCATCTGGCCCTGATCGACGGGGTCATCCCGCCGACCGGCGCCGAGCAGGATGCCGGCGAGCGGCTGGGCATGGCACTGCAGGCCCAGTTACGCCTGGATGGCAAGCGCAAGTCGGTGTACACCACACTGGAGCAGGGCGTGCAGGCACGCATGAAAGGCATGGTCGCGGTCAGTCGCGAGGCAGCCGAGCTGCTGGCCCAGCGTGGCTTGATGCCGGTGCCCGGCGGTTACAGCTGGCGCAGCGACAGCCGCCTGACCCTGCCTTCGCCAGTGCGCCTGAGCGAGGCCCAGGCCATGGCCTACGTGCGCCGGGTAAGTTGCCCGGCGCGCCTGGTGGTGGCTGCCGACGGCATGCTGGCGCGCCACACAGGGTTGCTGGAGCAGCTACCCTTCGAGCAGGTGACGCTGCCCGGTGGCCATCACCTGCACCTGAACGATGAGCAGGGCGCGGCCCTTGTCGCAGACTGTTTCAATCGCTTCTTTGGCTTTGCTTGACTTGCACCGGACAAGTGTCGAGGCTTGGCGGGTTGAACAGGGAGACAACCATGCAACTGCCAGACATCCTGGAGCTTCACCTCGGCGCTGAGCGCCGCCTGGTTCGCCAATGAGCGCGCCTGTTGCCATCCGTAATGCCTTCGCTGCCTGCCTGGTGTTCGCCAGCCCCGTTTTGTGGGCCGGCAGCCTGCCGGTACCGGTGGACGCCAAGGTGGTCGACCAGCGCCCGGCCGTGGAGCAGGAGCGTGTCTACCCCATGGGCCCGCTGCGCAAGATCAGCGGCCGCCTGCGGGTCGAGGACAAGGTCGAAAGCCGTGGCCAGGTCAGCTCGGTAACCTACGAACTGCCGGTCGAGCGTACTGCTCGTGAAGCCTTCACCAGCGCTCGCGAAGCACTGCAGCGCGACGGCGGCTACCCGCTGTTCTGGTGCCAGGGGCGCGATTGCGGCGAGGCCAGCCTGTGGGCCAATGATGTGTTCGCCAATGCCCGCCTCAACGGCGGCGACGAGCAGCAGGCGTTCATCCTGCTGCGCCGCTCGGCGGAGCAGGCCGACACCCTGGTTGCGCTGTACAGCGTCACCCGCGGCAACCGCCGCGCCTACCTGCACGTGGAAGAGTTCGTCGCCGGCAGCCCGCTGGGCGAACTGCTGCCGACCGCCGCCACGGTGCTGCGCGAAATGCGCGACACCGGCAAGCTCGACTACCCTGACCTGGCCGCACCGCAAGACGCCTGGGCGAACCTGCTGGCCCGCAGCCTGAACCTCGACAGCACCCTGCGTGCCAGCCTCAGTGGCGCCCAGGCTGAAGCCTGGCGCGAGGCGCTGGTCAAGGCGGGGGTGCGCAATGGCCGCCTCGAAGTCGGTAGCGCGCCTACCGACGGCCTGCACCTTGAACTGATCCGTTGAACGGGCACCACCATGGCTAACAATGACCGCTTGCTGGTCCAGATTCTGCTGCTGGCGCTGCTGGGTGCCGGCCTGTGGGTGATGGCACCTTTCATTTCAGCGCTGTTGTGGGGCGCCATCCTGGCCTTTGCCAGCTGGCCGTTGATGCGCTTGCTGACGCGTGCGCTGGGCGGGCGCGAAACCCTGGCGGCCAGCCTGCTGACCACTGCCTGGATCCTGATCGTGGCGCTGCCGCTGGTGTGGCTGGGGTTCAACCTGGCCGATCACATTCGCGATGCGACGGCGTTCGTGCGTGACGTGCAGGTGGACGGCCTGCCCGATGCCCCGGCCTGGCTGGGTGGCATCCCGTTGGTTGGCGAGCGCCTGGTCAGCTGGTGGCAATCGCTGGACCAGCAAGGCGCGGCCTTGCTGGCCTCGGTCAAGCCGCACCTGGGGCAGGTGGGCAACTGGTTGCTGGCGCGCAGCGCGCAGATCGGCAGCGGCGTGCTGGAGCTGACCCTCAGCCTGGTATTCGTGTTCTTCTTCTACCGCGACGGCCCGCGCTTGTCGGCGTTCGTCCTGCGCTTGCTGCACCGCCTGATGGGCGACCGTGCCGAGTACTACCTGGAGCTGGTGGCCGGTACGGTGCAGCGGGTGGTCAACGGGGTGATCGGTACGGCCGCCGCGCAGGGCGTGCTGGCGTTGATCGGGTTCCTGATTGCCGGTGTGCCCGGGGCCATCGTGCTGGGGCTGGTGACCTTCATGCTCAGCCTGATCCCCATGGGCCCGCCACTGGCCTGGATCCCGGCCACGGGCTGGCTGGTATGGAAGGGCGAATACGGCATGGCGGTGTTCCTGGGGGTTTGGGGCACCTTCATCATCAGTGGCGTGGACAACGTGCTCAAACCGTACCTGATCAGCCGTGGCGGCAACCTGCCGCTGGTGATCGTGCTGCTGGGGGTATTCGGCGGTTTGATCGCCTTTGGCTTCATTGGCCTGTTCATCGGGCCGACCTTGCTGGCGGTCGGCTACAGCCTGCTGCTGGACTGGAGCCGCAACGCTGTCCCGCAGCCGCCTCAGCAGTAAACCTGTACTGGCCTCTTCGCGGGTGAACCCGCTCCCACAAGGATCTCCGCAGCCCGGGAGAGTGGTGCGGTCTCTGGACTGCCCCCAAGAAGTTGGACACCAATCCAACCCTTGGGGGATCTATGGGTAAATACACAGAGCAGTTCAAGCTCACCGCTATCACCGCTTACCTAGAGGGCAGCTGGGGCTTTCGCAAGGTGGCACAACACTTTGGCATCGATTTCAGCCTGCTTCGGCGCTGGGTTGCTGGCTACCAAGTCGATGCCTGCCTCAGCCCTCGCTCGCATGGTCGCCGCTACACCGAGGAATTCAAGCGGCGGGTGCTCAAGTACATGCTTGAGCATCGCCTGTCCCTGCGCCAAACAG